>CAYGAN010000176.1:0-9840 GCA_964347585.1 uncultured Planctomycetales bacterium
AATGGCTCGGGCGCCGGCCCGGCGCTGCATCTCGAAGGATCGCGACTCTATAGGGCAGGCGCGACGGACGAGAGTATCGAGGCGTTTCGTGAAGTTGCTGACAAACATCCAAGCCATGTAACAGCTCCATACATCCTGTACGGGGTCGGTGTGATCCAGGAACACAAGGGGAACCTGCCGGGGGCGGCGGGTGCATTCGGACGAGTGATCGCGGCTTACCCGGATACATACCCCGCGATGCAGGCCTCGCGCAAGCTGATCTCGATTCGTTGCCAGCAGGACGCCTGGGCAGCCGCGGCCGAGGAATGCCGAAGACGCTTCTGCCTGTTGGCACGCCACCGGCCGTGGGAGCTTACGATCAGACGCGGTCAGGAGATCATCCAGCAAATGCTGGACGCCTATCGGGAAGCGGACTCTTCAATCTCGCGAGAAGATCGCCTGCGAGAGATCCTGCGCGGGAGCGGCAAGGACTCGTGTCCGGCTCTGCTCGAGGCGGCCAGGTTCGCCCTTGGCCCTGATCCGAAAGCAGCGTCGGGCAATCTGCTGCGCAACCCCGGTTTCGAGCTGGACGGCAAGTACGTGCCGTTGCAGGCTCCCGTGGGCTGGCAGTTCGTCGCCTCCAGCTTGGTCCGCGCGAAAGATCACGACGGCGTGCTGGATGAGGCCTTCCTCGGCAAGCACGGCGCGCCAAGAACGGGCCGATTGTGCGCAGGCAAGTACACCAACTGGGGAACAGCTCGAGGTTGGCACGTCCAAACAATCAGAGCGCTGCCCGGAGAACAGTACGCGTGCAGTATGTACGCGCTGACGGGACCCGCGGGCGACCAGCAAGGGCGCGTGCGTCTTGGCATCGATCCCCGTGGCGGTGCCGATCCACACGCCGAGGGCATCGTCTGGACGGACTATCAGAGCACCAACGGTCGTTATGAACGGATATCCCTGGCGGACGCCGCGGGGGTTACGGCGGCGGGCGACCATATTAGCGTGTTCCTGGAGATGCGGCAGGACGTCGCTGCCGCCAGCAACGTCATGCTCATTGACGATGCTGCCGTGACGCGTGCCGGCGCCCCTTCGCCGCCACCACAAGAGGCTGTGCAGCTCGGTGCCGGCCGGCGTTTCACGACTTCGCTGCCTTGTTCGTCGTCGCCCGGCGAGACGCGCATGGGGTATGACCCCGCATTGTTGTGCGGCGGGCTTCTGGTCTTCAACGAACCGTCTCGCGAGAAGATCAGGAAGAAGCCGGAGAAGTTCGAGGAATGGCGCAAGAAGACGCTGCCGGGCATCTGCAAGCAGTTTCGCGGGTGCGGTATGGTCAGTGCCCGTGCCGGTCTCTGCTGGTATAACATCGAGTATGAGAAAGGGCACTTCGACTGGGCCTTGGCCGACGAAATCGTCCTGCAGCTGGAGCAGAACGGAATCGTTCAGGTCGCGTGCATCGCCACTTCTCCGCCCTGGGCCCTGGATCCGGACGCGGTTGCGGCCATAAAGCGACAGCGCCTGCCCGCCAATCTGATCGGGGTGACGCAGATCAGACCGGAATGCTGGGACGATTATGAGGCGTATCTGGAGCGGCTCGTCCTGCGCTACCGCGACTGCATTGACCATTATGAGATCTGGAACGAGCCGGACGGCATGGCGGGGCACAAACTGGTCCGGGATGCCACCGGAAAGGTCACGTCTGTCGAGTACGGGGGAGACCCGGATTGGCTGACCGAACTGCTCAAGCGTAGCGCCCGGGTGATCCGGGCTCTAACCCCGTACGCATTAATCTGCGTGGGCGGGTTCGAGAACAAGACGCCGCCGTCGGCGAAGCTGCTGGAAGAAGTGTACGCGCGCGGCGGGGGAGACTACTTCGACGCAATGGGCATTCACACCTACGGCACGCCGCTGAACCGGCCGTGGTTCTGCTTTCTGCGTCAGGTCCTGGTCGATCACGGCGACGCACACAAGCCGTTCTGGGTGACGGAGTACGGCTTGCGTGCCGAGAAGGACGTCAAGCAGGCATATCGGCTCCGGCGGTCGTTGCGGGCGCTGCGGGAGATCCCCTATGTGACCATTGCCAACGGACATATCGCCAACATGCTTTTCGGCGACCGCATGGGGTACGGTTATCTCGCTCACCAGGAAATGGCCGCAGAGAAGGGACCTCGCTCGTCATATCACCAGGACTTCGAGGGCCAGGTCTTGGATCTAATCAGACATTGGGAATGGGACCTGAAGGCGGGCGGGCCAGACGGTGCGAAGCCGTGGGCAGACCAGAAGCTCGCCGACGAGGTCCCGGGGCAAGGTGAGCGCTACTTGACAGGCAAGTCCGTAGGCTCGTGGATGCAGCACGCGCTCGACGTGTACGTTCGTCCGAAGAGATACATGCTCTCGTTTCTCGCCTTTGTTGACCCGCCTTCTCCCGAGTCCACGGTTACGTTGACCATCACCGCAGAGCCAGGGGACGTCTGCAAGGAGCCCGCCAACGTGACGCTGTGCCCTGCGGGAATGAAACCGCGCGAGTGGATCCCCATCGAGGTCAACTTGGCGGAGGTCTTCCCGCAGTTCGCCGGGGATACGATCCTTGCCGTTTACATCCGAGCCGATTCGAACGAGGCGAAGGAATGGGAGTTCGCCCTGGATGACATTCGGATCGACTAGCAGCCCCCGGCCTGCCGAGAGGAGGCGGTTTCTATATCTCAGCCTGATCAATCGAGACGCAGCGTTGACCCTCAGCTCGTGTTCTTAGGCAGTAGCGGCGCGATTCAACTACCGGCATTCTTCTGTCCCTGCGAAGTCTGCGAGGCTGCGAGGGCAAATCCCGATCACCGTCGGACGCGAGCGTCGCTTGCCGTAATCGGCCGGGAAACGGTACTGGTCGATGCAAGCCCAGACATCGAGCTTCAGCTGGAACGCGAGGCCATTCGACAGATTGACCGCATATTCATTACACACTGGCATTTCGACCACATTGCTGGCCTTGGCGCGCTTGGAGAGGCTTCGTCGTGCGCGAAGTGGGCGGCTATCCCCGTCCACCTGCCCGCTGAGGTGGCATACCACTTCGACCAAGAGCTCGCCTACATGAAGCACAAGCTCGAGCTCCATCCCGTGCGACCGGGCGATACATTCGAGCTGCCCGATGCCAAGTGGCGGGTCGTCAAGACCACGCACACCGATCACAGCGTCGGCTTCATCGTCGAATCCTCGAAGAGCTTTGCGTACCTTGTCGATGGAGTCGTGCCGCCCCCGGAGACGGTCAAGAAACTGTCAGGTCTGGACATGTTGATCCTGGAAGCGACGTTGGACGAGCTGGTGCTGCCGGAAGGCGAGAGGTGGTTGAACTTCTCGCTTGAAGAGGCCGTTGCCTTCTGGCGCCAGACCGGCATCAGCCAGTGCATTCTGACACATCTTTCGTGCCACAGTTGGCGAGACAACCGATTGGTTGCGGGACTGCCGTCCGCGAAGAGACATGCATACGAGGCGAGCACGCCGGGTCTGAAGTTCGCCTATGACGGGATGCGTCTGAGACTATAGGCAAGCCCGTTGGGATGGGTCGCTTCGTACGCCCAGATTGAATGCCCGCGACCGGATGTTACGCCTGTAATTCCTTTTTATTCAATAATTTATACGGCATCTGGCGGCTTTCTGGCGGTTCCGCGCCGAATGGGAACTGGGGCCAGAAGCATGCTAAAGATTTAGCAGAATCCGCTTGACACAGTTGCGGAGGCCGTGCTAATTTTTTAGCAGTCGGAGTTCGGCCAACGGTTGCGAGCGGATCAGTTTGCAGGCCGGCGACCACAACCGGAGAACGGGGCATGAGTAAACGCGCATATGGCGATCTGTCGCGTCGTGAGCGACAGATCATGGATGTCATCTATCAACGGGGAGAGGCATCGGTGGCCGACGTGCTGGCCGGGCTTCCTGACGCGCCAAGCTATTCAGCTGTTCGGGCTATGCTGCGAATCCTGGAACAGAAAGGACACCTCAAGCACAGGAGGGAAGGTGTACGGTACGTCTATCTGGCCCGGCAGTCGCGGCGCGTTGCCAGCCGATCCGCACTCAAGCGCGTGCTGCACACGTTCTTTGACGGCTCAGTGGAACGGGCGGTGGCCGCCCTGTTGGACGACTCGGACGCCGAGCTCTCAAAGAAGCAGCTTGAACGCATGGCTGAGCTCGTCAGGAAAGCCAAGAAACAAGGACGATGACCATGACCGGGTTACTCGGGTTCCTCCAAACCGGTGGCTTCGCCACGTCCGGTCTCTCTTTTCTGCTGGACGCTTCGGCGAAGGGTGCGGCCATTCTCATCCTGGCGCTTGTGGCCAGCTTCGGGCTGAAGCGCGCATCCGCATCAACACGTCATCTTCTCTGGTTGCTGACAATCGTGAGTCTGATCGCTTTGCCAGTCACCTCGCTTGTGACGCCGTCCTGGCAGTGGCGGATCCTACCCGACGGTAGGCGGGACGCGACGCTTATTGCGAAGCGCGTGGAGCGACTCATCGCGGCGGACGAGGATGATACCGCCAACGGGAACACGACATCCGCGCTTCTGGCTATCCCTTTGGGTGATTCCCCGGATATAGCATGTGCTATCGGCGGGGAGCCTTCTGTGCGACACGCTCTGGTGGCAAGGGCTTCGACTGGTAGCGACACCATCGAACCCGCCGTCAGCGGAACGCCAACAACAAGCGGGACGCTCGTCTTGCTACGCTGGGCGGCGTGGTTTCTCTTGGCATGGTTGGCCGGCGCAATGGTCGTGGCGATCCCGTGCGCGATCGGGACGGTCCGCGCCTGGGCCATAGCGAAACGGGGGGCGCCTCCAACAGGCAGGATATGGGCTGACTTGCAGGAATCTACAGGCAATGGGCTGTTTGCACTTCGAAGGGTGCAGATCCGCCTGAGCCCAAAGGTGCCGATACCGATGACGTGGGGTGTCGTTCGCCCTGTCATTCTGTTGCCCGCCGAGGCGGCTCAGTGGCCATCGGATCGCCTGCGGATGGTGCTGTTGCACGAGCTCGCCCATATCCGCCGGTGGGACTGTTTTACACAGACGATCGGCCAGCTCGCATGCGCGATCTATTGGTTCAATCCGCTGGCGTGGCTGGCGTTCCGGCAGATGGTGCTCGAGCGCGAACGGGCCTGCGACGATGCAGTCGTCATCGCAGGGCCGAAACCCTCTGCGTACGCTGACCAACTCCTTGAGATCGTGCGGTCGTTGCGTCTATCGCGTTGCGGTGTTGCGGGCGGCGTGGCCATGGCGCGACGTTCCCAGATCGAAGGACGACTGCTCGCGATTCTCGACGCTGCCAGGAAACGTGGGCATCTTACAAAACAGGGCCTCGCGGTCGGTCTTTTCGCGCTCGTGACGGTGACGGCACCGTTGGGAACGATGCGCCTGGCCGCAAGAGCGCAGCAAGAAACGGTCCCTGACAATGACGTGACCCCCTCCGATGCCACGAAGAGGGGAACCTCCCCTGGTCGCCTTGAATCCGTCGAATCGCACCCGGTTGGTCGCTGGGAAAGCGTGGACTTTGTCCAACGAGTGGATGATTTTCGGCCCGGCCACAAGACGTGGAAAGGCGACCTAGTCCTCAAAGAGCTTCGCTGTGAGAGCAACGGGAAGACATCACTCGGCTGGACGTGGAAAAACGGTTGGATGATGCACTCGAACGGCCGGACGCGCGCCCGCTACTACATCAAGACCATGAAGGGCTCGACATACCTGTTCCTGCCTTGGCTGAGCGGGGACGTGACCATACGCGGGGAGAAACCGTGCTACTACGTTCTAACGAAGGTTGCGGGCCCAAGGGGGAAGATCGGTGGGCAAGGCAAGCCCGCGGACACGAAGAGGGGATCCTCGCGTCAGGCCCCCAAATCCTTCCAGACGGTCCGTCCTATCACATCGGTTGACCAGTTTGATGACGTGCGTTGGAAGGACATGCGTAACCTGAATCTGTCTGAGCGACCAGGGCTGCCTGCAACCCTGACGTTCAATGAAAGTACAGTCTGGCCCGGCGCAGCCAGAATGCCCGCAGGCTGCTATCCGCGGAAGCTGCTCAGCGACGTGATGAACCCGGGCCTCGGTATCCGAGGTTTGCATCGCGAAGGAATAACCGGAAAGGGAGTCAACGTAGCCATAGTTGATCAGCCCCTCTATCTGGACCATCCGGAGTATGCCGGCAAGATTGTAGCCTATCACGATGTGGGCTGTGGAAGCGAAAGTAGCATGCATGGACCTGCCGTTGCGAGTCTGCTCGTCGGCAATAGTTGTGGAACCGCTCCAGGTGCTTCGGTCTATTATGCAGCGGCACCATCCTGGACGAGAGACACAGCGTATCAGGCGAAGGCGCTTGACCGGATAATCGGCCAGAATAAGAAACTCACGGCGTCCGAGAAGATTCGAGTTGTGTCGGTTTCAGCGGCGCCATCGGGTCCGGGTTCCCCGTTCGAGAAGAATCGGGAAACGTGGGATAAAGTGTGCGCTCCTGCCGAGGCCGCCGGAATTCTGGTTTTGGACTGTACTCAACATCATGGCTTTATTGGTCCCTGCTATTATGATGCGACAGATCCGGAAGACGTGGCCAAATGCAGACCCGGATTGGCAGGGAGGCCAGGGGGGGTCCTTCTCCGGTCGTTTACTCGTTCCGTGCTCACCACGGACGACCGCCGAACAATACAACAAGGGCGAATATTCGTTTCAGTACTGCGGTCGGGGCGGTCTGAGTTGGTCAATACCCTATTGCGCAGGCGTCCTTGCACTTGGATGGCAGTTGCGGCCCGATCTTACATCGAAGGAAATGCGAGATATTCTTTTTGAGTCCGCTTTCGTCAACCGAGATGGCGACAAGATTATAAATCCTAAAGAGTTCATCCAGATGGTGAAGTCGAAATGAGGGCCTTTCGGCCGGTCGAATCACCGGCGGATGGGCCTTAATCCGCAGGGACGGGTCGCGCCCGTTAGGGGATGAGTTCGATCTTGGCCATGTCCATTGCGCCGCGGTGACATCCCCGGGGCTGGTGGCTGGCCAGACGCAGTTCCATGCGCACCTCCCGCGCAGGTGTTGGTATGGCGTCGGACATCAAGCTGAGTTTCCGCCAGTCGCGGGAACCCGGCTCCTCCGGACCGTCCTTCTTGGAAATCGCCTGGCCCTTGGCGTCGAGGAAGACGAGGCGGATCTGCCCTTTCACGTCCTTGGTCTTGGCCTCGGCGTCCCAGGCCCGCGCGACGTACCAGATCGTGGCCTTGATCCGCTTGCCGGCTGCGCCCTTTGGCAGGTCAACGCTCTGGCTCAGCGTGTAGTCGAACTCCATCCAGTCGGTCGCGGCTCCGAAAGCACGTTTGCCTGCTCCCGGGAGGGATTCCGCTTCACCGTTCTGGATCCAGTTGGGCATGGGACCTTCCCAGAACGCGTACCCGGACTCAGCGCCCACGTCCTCGAAAGACGGATTCCGCAGCCCGAAGCCTGTAGGCGCCGTTGATACGCTGGCCGGAAAGGCCACCGGCACGGTCAAGGGCTTTACCCCCTCGCCCGCGTGGGCCTTCAATTCGTAAATGCCGGTCTTGGCCGGATCGCGCAACTTTGCACGAAACCGCAGTTCCGCCTGTCCGCGTGCCGGCGCGGTCGCGCTGGCCCCAGCAGGCTCGACGCTCACTTCAGGAGGGACCTGCACACGTACCTTGACAGCAAGCGGCGCCGCGTGCGTGCTGGCAACCGCCACCGCGAACGTCGCCTCGCCCTCGGGGCCGGGCGCCGTGCGTTGGCCAGCACCGAGTCTCAGCGATAGCGGAAGCGTGACGAGAACATTCGGCAGCCACGCATCCGTATGGTAGGGCCTTGACTCCCAAGTGTAGTGCGCATCCGCGTAGCACCTTATACGCCTCGGCTTCTTGTTCTTCTCGGCGCGGGCCAGTTCGCGCGGAAAGACGGCCACGTATCGGCGCGTGATCGTCCGGTCGGGCTTGACCTCCCTATCCGGATCGCCACCGACGAAGCGGAATCGCACCTTCTTGGCCTCGTCATCGCGGCCGATCATCTTCAAGCGGAAGTCACTCATCGGGGAATTCTCTCGGTTCGTAAAGGTCACGGTCACCGGGTACTCGTGACCACCGGCCGCCACGTTGTCGGGAAGCGGCTCCTCGACGCTCGCCCGGATCTCGTGCTTCGGCAGGTACGGCGGGAAGTTGAAGATGGTATCGCCTTTCGGCTTGCCGTGGATGTCGATCAGCCCCCATGGCCGCAGGAACGGCTTGATCCACAGGGGATCGCCGGTGCCGATCTCATAGCCGTCAAGCTTGAACGCACGGATCTTGCCCTGTCCGCGGTACTCGGTGGCGGGGACTTCGTGGATCTTGCCGTTCTGCTCGTATTTGGCGACGGCGCGCTTCTCCCAGCCTCGGCCGCCCCAGTGGTCGTTGAGCACGAAGTAGTTCGCGCCGATGACCCATTTGGGATCGTACTCGCCCGGCCGAGGGGTCATCAGGTTTCGCCACCCGTCGAGGACGGTCTGGCGATAGTGTTCACAGTCTTCGGGCGTGTAGCGGTGTCCGCCCGGCCGGCGGTTGGCGGGGTCGCGGTCGATGCGTTCCGGCAACGGGAAGCAGGACCATCCCTCGAACAGCACGATGCCGATGTCCCCGTCGCCGTGTTTGGCCAGCGCCTTGTGGCTCTCCATGATCTGGTACATGTCGAGATGCACGCCGGCTTTGCCGTAGTTATGGATCGCGAGAATCTCGAAGTTCCCCTTCGCGCCGGCCTGGTAGAGCGCGTCAACGTGCGGACCGTCCGTATAGCACAGGTTGCCGATGATCAGTTTGTTGTCGGGGTGGGCGCGCTTCATGGCTTTGTGAATGTGCACGATCGGCGCCATGTAGTAGAAATGCCAGTCCGGGTAGAAGTTCTGGTAGGTGTCGCGGGCCACCAGGTCCCGCTCGTTCCCGCCGGTGGAGAAGATCGTCACGCCGTACTTCTCGCGCACGTGGCGGCACGCGGCTTCAACGAAATGCTCAAAACGCCGCCAGTAGCGTTCGCTGACGACCTTTTTCCCTCGCTTCTCGGTTGCGAATTTGAAATCCTCTCGCTCCACCCACCGGGGGCCGATGCCCTGTCCGGGGTCGGAGATCCATTTGGCGCCGCCGGAGTGAATACGGCAGATCTTGAATTTCATGCGCTGACCGCGCTCGGAGAGGCTGACGCCGGAGAAGTCGTACGTCGGCTCGCCATCACGGGGACGAGCCTTCTCGCACTCCGGCCAGGAAACGCCCATTCCCCCGACGTTGCATCCGGTCTGGTCGAGGTACCAGTTGCGATATACCCGCGGCGGGCCGACGTCATCGCAGTCTTCGCCGGGATCACAACCGGGCGCGGTCATGTTCAGCATGAAATAGTCGGGAACCGTGCCTTTGCGCAGATCACCCGGTATCTCCACGTCGGGCGGTTTGACCGACTGTGCCCATGCCGTCGCCGTCGCGAAGATCGCCAGAACCGCAGTAATCATGTTCGAGGCAGAACTCTTCATGCTCGCCACTCCACGCTCTTGCCGGATGAAACCCATCCTCACGCAAATCCGCCCGCATCAAAGGATGTCCAGCACCTTCTGCCGACCCGGGGCCGACGCGCCGCAGGTCACCAGCCTGCCGTGCCGGCTGTCACGCGAAGGCCGCCAATCAACGCAATGAGTTGCCCGGGGCAACTCTTGTGAAACGGAGTATACTTAGGACACCCGGCGGAGGCTAAGCCAAATCTGAGGCAGGCGCAGCCGATCGGGGCGCGCGTAGTGGTCACGGTGACCCGAGAAACCTGCGGCGTGCGATTGCCTTGACTTCTCGGCCTGCCGCTGCGGCTACGAGGCTGAGGATCGCGC
>CAYGAN010000177.1:0-340 GCA_964347585.1 uncultured Planctomycetales bacterium
ATCCGCGAGAACATGATCGAGAAGGCGCGCGCCCTCACGGCAGACGTGATCGTCTCGCATCTCTCGATAAGCTGGCGGAACATGCCGCTGCTTACGATGCTGCGGGCGCTCCACCCGGATACGCCGCTTGTCCACGTCGAGCACAGCTACACTGAGGGATTTGTCGCAGCCAACACGGTACCGCGCGCCAGGTTCGCGACGCTGTTGTCGACGGCCTTGTCGCTGTTTGATCGTGTTGTCGCTGTCAGACTTGGTCGGTGACGAAAATAAGCGGTTTAGCTCTTCAGCAATGTCAATCATAAAACGAAAACAAAGAAGACCGCAACCTAATGGCATTAAT
>CAYGAN010000177.1:422-938 GCA_964347585.1 uncultured Planctomycetales bacterium
CCCTGTGTCAGCCTGGCCCCTTTTCTTGCCGTGACTTCTGCCATCGACGTGCCGCCACGCCGCTTCGCGATGATCGGCCGCCTTGAAGCTGCCAAGGGCTTCGATATCGCGATCTCGGCCTTCCGCCATGCGGCCGCCCCCGACGCGGTCCTGCAGATCTGGGGGCTCGGACCCGAAGAGGAGCGCCTGCGAAAGGTGGCGCAGGATGATCGACGCATTCTGTTCATGGGCTGGATCGGAACTCCGGAGCTCGCCCTCGAAACCGCCGACGCCGTGCTGATCCCCTCGCGCTGGGAATCCTTCGGGCTCGATGGTAAAGAGAACCATCGTTTGCTGGCAGTGATAACCAAGTCGCCGTTCGGCGCCTGGTGCATCGTGTTCCGATTGCCTGGCAAGCCGTGCACGAAGTACAGCGGCCGTTTGAGAGGCATCTCCGCCCAGGCGCGGGACAGCGATTGCTCCGGCTCATCGAAGACGCGATCGTACACGGTCTTTCTCGCCAGCTCAGCCCGCACG
>CAYGAN010000177.1:999-6255 GCA_964347585.1 uncultured Planctomycetales bacterium
TCAAGCGCAGGTATCCGGACGACGAGCACGCCCAGGTCGTCAACGAGAATGCGCTCGCCACGCGCGACCTCATTTGCAGCAAACGAAAAAGGGCGGCCCTTGAGTCGCACGGTAACGACGGTGCGATCGTACCGTTCGCCAGCGGGGCCAGCCGCCACCCAGACATCTGCTTCAATGCCGCCGCCGTCCGTGTCGCGGTAGCCGAACTGTAGGTCCTCCCTGACCGTGACGGCGGAACCTGCGACAGGCCGGACCGCGTTGATCGCGCCGTTGTAGGCTTCGAGGTACCCCCTCGCTTCGCCGCCAGCGAGTTCGACGACGTCATCGGCCGGCCGACCCCACAAGATGCGTACCGTCAGCAGCTGCCAGACGGCGTCGGTGAAGGTCTGGAAGCAGGCTGGCCGCGGCAGGGGCTCTTCAGCCGCCAACCGAATCTTCAGCGTCCTGCGATACGTCACGCCGCCATGGGCAGGCTTCTCGAACTCTTTAACGTCGGTCGGGGCGAAGGTGAAGCTCCAGCGACGGCCGTTTACCTCGAGGCGAGTATCCGCGGACTTCCACTGGCCATTGGTCCAGTCATCCATGACCGCCCATCCGACGCTGCCGGCTCCGGCCTCAGCGAGAATTGGCTCCGGCTGCCCGTCCCAATGCCGGTGCCAGTATTGGACCCGCACGCGGTCAGGGAGAGGCGGCGTTACATCCTCGGCGAACTCAACGACCAGGCAACGTATCTTTCGCGGCTCAGCCCATCGAACACCGTAGCTCTTGCCATCGTCCGGGGTGATGACCGATCCGAACGGGGCCGCATCGAACGGTTGACCTGAGCTGGGTGCACCCACGGTGTGTCCTCCTGCGCGACCAGCGGCGGGAAGAGAGGAGACCATCAAAATCACCGGCCAGAAGGTGCCGGTTGTCCTTCGCGTGGCCTTTGCTCGATCCATTTCACGTAGCTCTTGCGGTCCTTATCCTTGCGCGGACGGCCCGTCTGCCTTAGCTCCTCTTAAGGGCGCCAGCCTTTCTGTCCTCTGCTGGGATCAGTCGAGTCTTCGCAGTTCGAAGGCGTCGCAGTGCGCCGCGTCCCACTCACGCTGGCTCCTCTGGAAAAAGCGAGCGCCGATGGTCACCGTGGCAGCCCGCGCGCGAAACTGCTTGTAAACCTTGACCCATTTGGCGTGCGTGGTGAACCATTGGGTCGAGTTCGAACCTTCGAAGGACTTGCCTCCCGTGGGATCGCAAACCAGGCACACGCGGTTCCAACCTTTGGCACTGAAGTGCGGATAGCTCCACATGCCGGCGCGGTACTGCTCCTTGGTCCACGGTGGCTCGTCTGTCCTGACCCATGTGGTCAGCAAGTAAGTCTTGTCAGGTTCGACAGCCACGCTCTGGACAACGCTTTCCCTGCGGAACGCGTCTGAGCCAGCCTCGCCCACTTTCTGCCTGTACCAGCCGCACATCTTCTGACCGTCGTAAGACTGGATTGATTCAATCTGACTGCTGACCTGTACGCCTTCTTCGATCTGCCAGCCTTCGCTGCCTTGTTCAAAACTGGGGTTAGTTATCTCGACCAGCTTGCCCGGCGGCTCCTTGACGGGATAAACATCCGGAGCCAGCGGTGCGTTGGCCAGCGGAAGGAAATACTGCTCGAACGCCTCGAATTGCTGAAGCGTACCGACGGCCTTAAGCGCGCCATTGGCGGCGCGCGTCCGAGTCAGGAACCACGGTGAGTAATAGGGAACCTGGCCGCCGGGCGCGACGGCACGGAGGCGAAACGCGTACTCGGTGTCGGGCTTGAGGTCTTGCAGAACGGCCCGGCTGGCGCCAGCTGCGACCTCTACGCGTTTGCCCTTCGTCTGACCGGTCAGACCGTACTCGATTGACACTCGCGACTCGTTGCCCGAATACCAGCCGATCTCGATGCGATCTCGCGTGACCCGGTGGGTGTGGATGGCCGCGATCGAGGCGTGCCCGTTCGGTACTTCTTCGCCATAGAGCCTGGCGCGGACGCGGTGGACCCTTTCGTCTTTGGTTAATCCCGGCGCGTCGAAGCCGACATAGTAGGTCTTGCCCGGGGTGACGCGCACCTGGCGGGGGTTCCAGAGGGCAGCGACCGTCGTTTGGTAACGCTTGGGCGCCAGAAAGAGCGGAGTCTTCTCGGGCGGCCCGACGACTTTGCCGTCCGGCCCATTCTCGCGGATCCAAATCGTCGCGTCCGTGTGCCCGCGCTTGGGGCCGCTTATGTCAACGTCGATAATGGCCATGAGGATGTTCGCGGTTCGCGGAACGAAGCTGTGCCCGAGCCGAGCCTGGACCCAGCCCTGCTCGTCGGTCTCGTGGCCGGGCAGCGCCTGCAAGAAGCCGTTCTCCGGTGTGCGTATCAGCAGGCCTAGATCGCTTGAAGGCTCCGGCACGCCGTCGAAGTACGCCATTCCGTCGGCGTAGCGGTTTCCCGTGGAATGGAAGAACGGATTCCACGCACTGCCATCAGTCGCTTCGATACAGATCGCGTACGTCTTTCCGGGCTCGGTGGGGACCTCCCCGGGCTTCCACTCGGTCAACCCCCAACGACTCTGGCCGGCCTCGAAGGTCCTGGGCGGCCCGACCTGCGGACCGTCGGGGCTATTGGCGTGGACGGTAAGGCGGAACCCCTTGTCAGCTGAGGCAACCTGGCACCGTACGGCGCTGATCTCAACGGCTCTGGCCTTGAACGTCTGGCAGAAGCGCTTGCAGGCCGGACCCCATACAAGATTGTCCGGCGTGTAGATCCAGTTGATGGTCTGATCAACCGGGCTGCGGTTCCTGTGGCCGATGCCTTCGGGAATGTGGTAGGTGATCCACGGTTGGATGGCATAGCTGTCCTGGATGGCAAAGACGCAATCTCCCGCGTCCGCCCACAGCTCGGTCACTCCCATGCCCATGCCCGTGTGGGCCGCGGCACCTTGGGCGGGGATGCCCACATAGCAGTGCACCCGAATGTACGGCCAATTGGTATCGCGGTCGATGATTCGCACGACCGCGAAGCTATCGCCGGCCAGTGCCCAGCCGGTCAACATCCCGCAGGCAAGGATGACAGTTCGGCGCTTCACGCTGGTTTCCTTTCTTTGCTGGTTGCGTTTCCTCAACTACTTGGCTTGTCGCTTGTGCTCCCGCGTCGGATCAGTGTCGTGCCTTCCGCGCAAGCCCGTTCTTAACGCTCCGCACACACCGTAGCGAACGCCGGGGTTGGAAATCTACCTGCCTTTGCCGGTCTCTGCAACCGGCACGGGCTTCGCGAAGTCGCCTTTCATCACCGGCGGAAGCCGCCACACTCGGCCGGCTTTATCGGCGAAGTAAAGCCTGGATTCAGACGGCTGCCTGCCGTGGCCGTCGGCCCAGAAGGCGTAGAAGTCGGGGTGCGCGTTGACAGGTCTGCGAGCGTAGGTGTGATTGTATTGACTGTTGTCAGTTAGCCGGGCTAGCTTGCGCCACGTTCCGCCCTGGTCTGTACTGATCCAAACGACCATCTCTCCGCCGGGATTGTAGCGCTGCGGGCCGGGATCTGTCGGCACGATGAGCCGCCACGTGCCATCCTCTTCGACATGCAGGCATCCGGTGTCATAGTTGTTGTCGGAGGTCGTTACAGGCCTGATCTGCCAGCGGCCTTCCCGCCAGTGAGCGGTCGTCCAGGTACGCGGAGCGTTCTGTGGACCGGCTTGGTATCCGCGGCTGGTGACGTAGAGAATGATGGGCTGACCACTTGCGTCGAAGTTGATGTCCTTGAGGTACACCAGCAGCTTCTCCGACTCGTAGTCGCGGACCAGCGCGCTGTTCCGAACGGATCGCAGCGGGAGCTCCATCTCACGGCCGCGAACGTCGCGCCACGTGCGTCCGAGGTCAGACGTCGCCAGGTAATAGAGGTTCGTCCGCCAGTTGAGCCCGCCCTTCTGCGGGTGATAGTTGAAGGCAGTACCAAGCTTATCACCGTGCCGCCAGCTGATCTGGTAATGCCCTTGCGCGATTGCGGCGAGGCACTGTGGCTCGGCCCAGCTTCGGCCGTCTGGGCTCGTGGTCCAGAAGAGCTGCCGTCCACCCGTGTATTTCGTATGGACGAACAGGAATCCTCGTCCAGCCAGATACCATGGCTGGGGGTATGAGAAGTTCGTCTCTTTGATCAACACAAAGTCATCGACACAGTAGCGACGCGTACTCTTGTAGACGTACGATGGCCGAGCTGTGCCATGGGAGCTGGCGAAAACCCACACGTGCCCGGCTTCGTCCAGCATGATCGTCGGGTTGTCGTGAGCATCGGCGGTCTTCTTGTCGAGCAAGACGGTCGGACGCGGGACCATGCCCGTCTTGTGGTCGTAATACGAGACCATCTCCAGGAGGCTCGATCGGCTTTTGTTCGTGCCGCCGTAGCAGAAGAAGGTCTTATCGACCTCGCGGGCGTAGTACGCGAAGGGAATGTGCTTAGCGCAGTAAGTCCCCAGCCCGCCGCTGTATTTGTATGCGTACTTGTCACTCGATGGCTGATTGGCGTACCAGATCCCGCGATATCCGTCGGCCTTGGCAAACACGTGTCCGGGCTCACTAGAGGTCTGAGCGATTGCGCGCCTGCCGGCGCCATCGGGAGCAGCAGCAAGGGCCACCAGGAGTATAAGGCTCGCGAGCTTGGCGCTCATCGTTCCCTCCGCAATTCGGGAGGACGCTTGGTCTCCATGGCAGGGCGCCCTCATCGTCCAAGCGAAGCCAATCGGGCTATTCGGCGATCCAAGGGAACCGATCCTTGAAGTGTCGGTAGTAGAGCCCGACAAAGCGCATCGTCACGACCATTAGGTACGCCTGGAGTGCTGCGGTCGGCAAACGCACCAGGAGTGGGCCTCGTGCGACAGGCAGACCGGGAATGCCCGGACGTCCGCCGCCGATCAGAGCGATCAGCCCGTACGTCGCCCCGGCAGCAATCGCCAAGAACAGCCAAATGGCCAGGTAAGGCACCAGCGACCGTGCCACTGTTTGAACCAACATGATCGGGCGCAGCGCCGTAATCCCGCCGATAGAGAGCATCAGGATGAGCGCCGGCCAGAAGAACGTACAAACGATCGCAATCGAGATGAGCAGCGCCGGGCGACCCAAACCGGGCAGACTCGTCGGCAAAAGCAGCGCGCACAACGCACCTGGCAGGACAACCACAATCCAACTGGCAAAGAAAAGGACAAGGGGCTTGACGAGGTCTTCAGTGAGGTCCCGAGCCCACATGGCGGGAAGCTCATCTTCTCCACG
>CAYGAN010000177.1:6265-9783 GCA_964347585.1 uncultured Planctomycetales bacterium
GAACGCCGACAGTAGCATCAAGCAGAAGAGCTTGGTGATCAGCGAGATCAGACCCCACAGGGACCAATAGATCGGCCAGGGGCCCAGGAAGCCGTACGCAGCGTAGAGGAGCCAGACGAACAAGAACGAGGCCGCATTGCCGGGGTCCGCAAAGAACGCGAAGCTCTTGGCCGCGTCTTTCCAGAACGGGGTATCCCCCGCCTCGACCGCATCACGATCCAACCGATATCCACTTGAGACGGTGTCCCGCTGGACAGGATCGAGCCCGGCCTGCGGCGGTTTGGCAGCTTGCGAAAGCGCTTGTTCGCTGGATCGTTGGCCGTCTTCCTCGATGACTTGCGCGGCGGGGTGTTCCGGGATGACCAGGGCCGCACCGCAGGCCTTACAGCGCGCTCGCCGAGCAGCGTATCTTTCAGCGACGCGAATAACCGCGCCACACCTGCAGACGAACTCGATGGACATGTACCCCGCCCCGAACGCGCGCTTCGGGCAGGGCCAGATTGTATCGCAGGCTAACGGCCAGCGGGAGGACAAAACCGACGAGCATTGGGAGAAAGCGGCTCCGGCGCAGGAATGGACGCCCCTACGGACGACACTTGAAACGAACGCGACGCCGTCGGTGCGGAAGGTCATCTGACCAGCGCGATCGTCCTGTAGCTGATCTTCCCGACGGGCTGGAGCTCGATCCTTCTGGTAATGTTCTTGCGGTCCTCAACGCCACATTGCACGTCGGACACGGGCGTCGCTTCCAGACTTGGCAGCGTGGGCTTGAACGAGTGTTTTCGGCCGATCTTTACCTCTTGTGCTGCTTGGGCCCTGTCCGCGTATCGTCCATCTCAGGGGACTCAGCCCCGATGTTCGACCGCGGCGTCGGCTCGCAGGGCCCAGCAAGGCTGGCCCGACACTTGGCCGCCGACTGGATTCGTCAAAATGGCCGGACCGCAGACGTGTCGGAGCGTTGACAACGGCAGTAGGAAGGGATAAGTTACCTCACTTAGCCTGCAGAAACGTTGCGCGCGACGAGGGTCGATCCAATGAGATCTATAAGCACGATCGCCGGCCTGCTGTTGGTCATTCTGACGTTCGCACCTCAGGCACTGGGGCAGGACGATGAGCCCGCCTTGGAGCGCTACGTCGGCGAAGTCACCGGCAACAACGTGTACGTGCGTAGCGGCCCCGACGGGAATTACTATCCGGTCACCAAATTGAACACGGCAGACCGTGTTGTGGTGGTGGGCGAGAAGTTCGGCTGGTTGGAGATCGTTCCGCCGGCCGGCTGCTTCAGCCTTATTGACAAGAACTTCATCGATCGCGGCACGGGGGACCTGGGCGTGGTCAATGGCGACCTCGTATGGGTGAACGCGGGCAGTGAATTGTCAGATCGTCGCTATGCACGCCAGCTCAAGTTACCCAAGGGCGCCGAGGTGAAGATTCTAGGGGAAGCGGAAGCTGGGTACTACAAGATCGCCCCGCCGCAGGGCGCCCACCTGTGGATCTTCGGACAGTTCGTCCGACGCGTGCCTGGGGTGGTGGTGATGCCGGGCGAGGTGCCGCGGCGCACAGAGGCAATCACAGAGCCGGGACCAACGACCCAGCCTGGCCGCCCGACGACCGCAGAGGTTGTCAGTGTGCGCCAGACGCAGCCGACGACCCAGCCCATCAAGCCCAAGAAAAGCGACAAGTACACAAGGCTGCTGGCGGCTATCGAACAGGACATCGTAACGGAGTTCAAGAAACCCCCTGCCGTTCGGCGGCTTCAGCCGTTCATCAAGAGACTGGCACCCGTTGCCAAACAGGACGAGGAAGAGATACCTCGCTTGTTAGCTGCAGCGTGGATCGAGCGCCTCGAAAGACACATCGCGACGATGCAAGACTTGCGCGTGGTCCAGGAGGAACGGGCCAGGGCTGAGGAGGTCGCAAGACGCGCCGAGGCAGAACGCGAGGCGATACGCAAGGCCGCACTCCGGGAAGAGCGCAAGCCGTTCGATGCTCAAGGCGAGTTCCGACGGAGCTATGCCTTTGCCCAGCGATTCCGGTTGGTGGACACGAGCATGTCGCCGCCCAGAACGGTCGCCTACATCGAGATTCCGCGCGGCTCGCCGATCGATCCTGAGGCGTACATCGGTCGAACGGTCGGTGTGCGGGCGGACTCGAAAACGCCTCTAAGGGACACGGTCGATCCGATCTGTGTGATCGTACCCTCGGAGATCGTGGTCATCAGGGAACTCGAGGAAACCGGGCAACCGGTCGAGCCAACCACGCAACCTGCGGAGACGGCTTCCGAGCTTTCTGCAACCGAACCGAACGAGGGGACCGGTACTGAGTGAGCAATACGGATTGACCAACGTGAGGCCGGATAGAGCCAATCGCTGGTCGGAGGATGATTAGCTTATGCGTTCACGGCGTTCGCTTTCACGCGGGGGGTTGTTGACTGTGCTCAGTGGTGGCGTGCTGCTTCAGCAAACCGGCTGCACGGCGGACCTTCAAGTGCTTGCCTCGCAGCTTGTGGCCGGCTTTCTCAGCTCCATCGTGAACCAGTTCATTGCCGCAGCGATCTCGAGCTGGTTGGGTGTTGGTGGGCTGACTACTGGCGGCCTTGGCGCGGGCTTGCTCTGAACCACTCCGGGGCGAACGAGCCTTCGTCCCGACTGAGCACAACGTTCCATAAGGCCGACTGATCTCGCACGGCCATAGGCGCACCGGGCCGCGGGTCAGCCAGCGCGGCTCATGAGGGTTAAGCTGAAGGTGGTCCGCGATAGGGTATAGCTGCGTCGGCATTCCTCTCGCGAAGGCGGACGAGAGGACCGGCGTCTTTCTTGCCTTCCCACGGCAAATCACTAGAATCAGCTACTAAGATCAGGGTGGACTCGTGCCACCGGTACCGACGTGGCGGCGTACCCAAGTGGACTAAGGGGACGGATTGCAAATCCGTTATTCATGGGTTCGAATCCCATCGCCGCCTGTTCCTTCGAATCGCTGTTCCTCGCGCAAGAACCCGCTTCCTGACCCCCTGAGGCGGGTTTTCTCGTGTGCAACCTGCTCGCCTCTCGTTCGGCGCTGACCGCATCGGACTGCACTGAATTGCGGCGTTCTGCGCCCTTTCGCCCCAAACGCGGACCGCCCTGGACTGCCGGGCCCACGTGGATGCGTTCGGTGACGGCGATGTGTCCAAACACCCAGCTGAGAGAGCTGATGTTTGGCCGTGGTCGAACACACAGACCCGATGGTCCGGAATCGACCGGAACGTTCGCCCACTTCAGCATGTGTCCGAATGCCCAGCTGGGCGAGCTGATGTTTGGCCGGTGTCGAACACAACGCCGATCGTCCGGAATCGACCGGAACGTTCGCCGACTTCAGCATATTCAGCTCGTCCATGTCACGGTACATGAACGCAGTTTCATTCACGGTTTTGGCCCTTCCTGTCCAGCTTCTGCAAGCGCCTTCTTGATCTTGCTGACGGCGGCTTTTTCGTGTTCGGCGGCTTAGCGGACGGCCGCGGACCCGGCGCTGCGTTAGGC
>CAYGAN010000178.1:0-6001 GCA_964347585.1 uncultured Planctomycetales bacterium
AGCGGTTGCTCGGGCGCTTCGATCCAGCCGTCGGGGACAACAAAGTCGCCGCGACCGTCACCGTTGACGTCGCCGAAGCCCAGCCCGTGGCCACACCCGTCGTCTTTAATCACGTGCTTGGCGAACTTGGCTGCTGGCTTGCCAGCCTTATCCCGAACGAGCTTGTAGATCGCGACGCGTCCGCCGGCATTGGGACAGACCTCCACGTGCCCGTCGCCGTCCACGTCCCAGCAGCGGATGGTCTCAATGTTGCCGCACTTATCGATGTCGTGGACCTTCCAGAGCACGCTCCGGCCCTTAGGATTCTCGCGCCATTGAAGCGTCGCGCCCCACCAGCCGCCGGTAACGATGTCGAGGTAGCCGTCGCCGTTAACGTCCATCGGGTAATCCGAGAAGTCATCGTAGTAATCCTGGACCCGCCTGACCTCGCAGATCTTATGGGCGCGTTTGAAGTCCGGCCCGGCGAACCAATACTCGCCGCTTACGACGTCAATGCGTCCGTCGTTGTTCACGTCGAAGGCCGAGGCGGCTTCGTAGGTGACGTCTCCGATTTTGACGCGCTCAAACCTGAGCGGACCGGCAGCCATCGCACTTGCCCCCAACATCAGACAGACTATGACGACTCGGACACACATGGGAAGCAGACTCCTCACTCACTGGTCATGAACCTGACTAGGCCAACAGTGTGACTTCCGGAAGGTAATGGGAAAACGTATCCTGATAAAGCCGCTTCTTGGCAGGCACGACGAATCCCGGCTCCGGGCCGTAAACCTTCACACGGTCGGCCTCGCGGACCAGCACCACGCCGTTGCCCCAGCGTGGATCATCAAGCACCATCAGCACTGAGCCGCCCAACGGCGGAAGAACGAGTCTGCCTGTCATCGGGTCCAGAACGCCGTCGTCTCTCAGCAAGAGGTCGTGGCCGCTTTCGCCCCACGGCAGAGGAAAGATGCGCCGACACGGTGCGAGCCAAGTCGCCAGCAGGTTCAGATCCTTGTCGAACAGGTAGTGAAGCCGATCTTCCCGCCACAACGTCTGGGCCAGTAGCGCCAGACCGGGCCTGTCCGGCAGGAAATCGCCGATGGTGATCCGCTGGATATGGCCAAGCTCGTGTCTCGTGAGGATCGCTCCCAGAGTCGGATCGACCTCGATCAGACCCATCTCGCCAGCAGCGAGGTAGAGCTGCTCCGGCTTGCACCCGGGATGCAGCGACGCGTGGGCGATGCCGTCAACGTGGTCACTGAGGGGCAGTTGCCAGACCTGTCTGCCATCACTACGCAGGAGAGTGTGGCATACCAGCAGCTCCTCAGCCCCATCACCATCGAGGTCGGTGGCTAGCGGGAAATGGCCTGTACTCATCGCTCTGTGCCACCGGACTTCGAGCCGGTGATCATAGACCCAGATGTTGGTGTACCGATCCTTGATGTACAGGCCGGGCGGGCCGTCCCGGGCGAGTCGAAGTGGACACAGGGCATCTCCCAAAAGCTTCGGATACTTGCAGCGACGGCTGTCATAGTAGGGATTTGGCTCTGGCGTGCTTTGCGCGTGCAGCAGCTTGCCCGTCTTGCCGTTGCGGACCTGGATCTGGAAGTCAGCTACGAGGACCAGTTCGTTCCGGCCATCGCCGTTGATGTCGAAGACCTGAATAGGTCGGTCACCACCTTCACTGGTTGGCTGGGCAATGCCTGTGATGTTCCAGAGTTCGGCTCCGGAGAACTTGATGCATCTGTAGCCGTAGCCATCTTCGGCCTTCTCGGCAATGATTATCTCGCGTTGACCATCGCCATCGACATCCAAAAACCGTAGATCGAGCCGTGTTTCCGTCTGCGGCAAAGCCACCTCGTACAGCAATCGGGGCTTGGCACAGCTCGGAAGCGGTGCCGCACGCGGCCGAACAAGAATTCCCTTGACTGAGACGGGGCCGAAAAAGGCAGGATTGTCTGTTACGAAAGCAACCTTACCTGACCGGAGCGTTGCATCCTCGCACCGGATCACGGTCGCATCATTCAAGGCACATGACAGGCGCCCGCCTCTAACTCCGATACGGACGCGGTAGGCCTCGCCGGCTTGGATGCGAAAGGGAACGGCTCTCAAGCACCGCCACGCTTCGCTGGTTCGGCGCGCCTCACGGTCCTGCGTCCGCAGATACAGAGCGACCCTGCCGGCATCTTCCAACAGGAACAGATAGTACTGGCGTGGATTCTGGTACCTGAATGCGATCCCGGCCGAACAGTGAGCGCCGGGTTGCACTACGCTCGCGACGGTGTAGTCCGTCCAGTCGACATCGCCCATTGATAGAGTAAGCCAGGGCACGCGATAGCCGGGAATGGTGACGAAGGGCTCGTTGCCCTGGTATTTCTTCCGGATTCTTCTGTCTCGACGCTCGGCCTCGGAGCGGCGGCTGCCCATAGCTCGGACGCCGCCATCCGCCAGGGCCCAATTCGGCTCCTTCCAGGAGGCGAGTCGTCCTTCTTCGCGCACGTCGGCAAAGGCTAACCGCTCATCTCGGCTGACTTCGATTGGGCGAGGTGAGAAGCGTTGAACGTAATGAAACGTCTGGCGGTTTGGTGACTCAGTCATGCACGCAGTGTTGAAGAGAGGGACTACGAAGCCAGAGGCACGAGCGCCCTGAAGGGATCAACGAACGCTTTCTCGCGCCCCTGCGGTGCCTGATGGCACGCAGCAACACGTGACCGTCGCTGGAGCTCGCCGCTCCCTTGCACCACATACGTACAAGAATACCACGGATCCCGGGCTGAGCACAATTCCGACAGACACCGGACCGGCGTCCTCGCACGTGCGGCCACCTTGCCTTATTTGTTCAAATGCTCGCGTACCAGGTCCAAGGTCACCTCGGCACTCGCGGCAGGGCGCACCCCGTCCTGCACCTGTGGCACTCCCTCGTATCATGACAGAGTCACTCTGATTTCATCTTTCAGTCTTCCTTGACATGGTGGGCTGCTTGGCCGTCGTTCCTCTTTCGCACGCGAAGCATCCGGGCCAGCTCAGTCGGCGGCGGGCGCCGCCTAGGTGGGGGCTCATCAATGGCTTCGTCCGCGTGCCTGCATTTCTTTGACGCCAAACCAAACACCAGATCGCGTCCTTTTCCGACGGCAGCAAGCATGGGACAATGCGCACGGCGCGCACTTGGCTGTCGAGCCCTATCGGAAGACATCTTTAGCAGCGCCGGCTGCTGCAGGTCGTCCGTCGTCGCGATGCGCAAGTGTGCGCAGTGGTCTGGTAGTTTACGCGATGATCGAACTGTGCGGCACAGTGCTGTCCTCTGGAGGTCAAGTCGATGATGTTTTCCAGTAACCTCACAACTGTTGTTGGGCTGCTCGTCGCGACGCTGTCCGTGGGAACGGCCGCCCGCGGCGTCGAGCCGATCAACCTACTCACGAACGGCGGCTTCGAGGAGGGGATGGCTGGGTGGGACCCTGATCCTCAGCACTCGCTCCTGACTGACGAGCCCGCGGCACACTCAGGCAAGGCCTGCCTTACCGGCAAAGTTACCGAAGCAAATCAGGCGCTGAGGCTGCGTCGGCGCGTATCCGTCAAGGCAGGGAATCGCTACGAGTTCGTGATCTGGGCCAGGGCAACGAATCGAACAAAGCTCGTGCTATTTGCCGTACAGCCGAAGAAAGATGAGCGGCAACGAATCGCCTCCTGGCAGGGCGTGCCTACCAAGTGGCGTCGCTATGCGGCCCCGCTGACAATTCAACAGGACGGTACGCTTCAGTTGGAGATCATTGCGCCGTCGTCCCATGGCTCACCGGCCGGGCAAATCTGGATCGACGACGTCGCGCTTCACGAAACACCGATGCCGCCGCTGACGCCCGTGTCCAAGGGCGTCGGTTTCAACGATGAACCGGCCATGGCGCA
Source organism: uncultured Planctomycetales bacterium (assembly GCA_964347585.1). Lineage (GTDB taxonomy): Bacteria > Planctomycetota > Phycisphaerae > UBA1845 > CAYGAN01 > CAYGAN01. The sequence goes on from CAYGAN010000178.1 coordinate 3,883, forward strand.
GGCAGGCGACGGATCTGTGTATGTTGCTTGGAATAGCTTTCGCGACGGAACCGATTCGCTCCAGCTCGTGCGATTCCAACCTGAGGGCAAGACCTTCAAAACGGTCGGCACGTGGCAGGTCCTCGGCGGCAAGGGCACGTACGTCCTGCACACCTGCGCCGTATCCGCCGGCCAGAAGGTCTTCGTTGTCTTCGCCGCTGAGAAAGACAAGAACTGGGATATCTACGCGGTGGCTTGCGGTGCGGACGGTCCGGGCAAGCCCGTGGCGGTGACCTCCAATTCCTGCGTGGACGTTAAGCCTGCTGCTGCGTGGCGTGACGGAATCCTCTGGGTCGCCTGGGAGTCGAACCGCAACGGCTCACGGCAGATACTTGCAGCGTCGGTGCGCGGCGGAGACGTCTCTGAACCGATCCCCGTGAGCCGGCCGGGAGCATCGTGCTACAATCCCTCGATCGCCGTGCTCGCCGGCGGAGACGTGTGCGTTGCGTGGCACGGCTTCCACAAGAACAACTATGATGTTTACCTACGGCGGAAAGCCAGTGGCGGATCTTGGCAGGCGGAAACTCGGCTCACGCGTGCGCCTTCGATTGACCGTCATCCCGTGCTCTTCGCCCGCAGCGGCCAACTCTGGATCGCTTACGAAAGCGCACACACGGAAAGATACAACATCGGCCGGACGAATCGCAGACAGCTCATCGTCGCCAAGATCACCCCGCAGGGATTGCTGGCGCCGAAGAACGGATCATCGCATTTCCCCCTAGCCGACCGCTGCGAGTGACTGTGCGCTGCTTTCGATTCAGGCGGACGTGTTTGGCTGAGCTTCCTCAAGCCGCGACTGCCCCGGGCAGGCTGGGACGCCTTTGTCACCTGCTTCGCTGGCGGACGGTGGCAGCAACCTAGACCCGTATGCGCCCAAAAGGGCATGGACCGCCGCCCCGTCTTGGCCCTGGACCCCAGCCGTGCGATCGTCGCCTTCCAGGCCGACAACATACCCAACTCCTGGTCCGACCTCGATCAGATGGCAGGGGCTACCAGCGACATCTTCCTGGCTGCACTGGACACCGGGGCCACGCCGATGGACGCAGCCACGGAGCTCGAACCGTTAGCGGAATCCGACGAACCGTTCGAGCCGGCCCGCATTCGCGTCGAGCGAGGCGAAGACACCCCCACCCAGACCATCAGCTACAAGGGCCAGACGCTGAAGCTCTTCTTCGGTGATCTGCACGAGCATTCCGACGTATCGGTATGCAACCGCGTGGGCGATCAGTCGATCGACGAGAGCTACCAGCACATGCGTGACATCGCGCGCTACGACTTCGCGTGCGTTACCGACCACGGGTACAACATCAATCCTTATCTCTGGGGCTACACAGCCAAGCTGGCCCGCGTCAACGACGACCCGGGCAGGTTCCTTACGTTCCTGGGCGAGGAATGGACGTCAACCTTTGAAGAATACAGCGAGGCCCACCCGTACGGTTTCTACGGCCATCGCAATCTGGTCTTCGCCGACCCGTACTTCCCACGGTGGTGGAACGCTCGTAACCGGCAGACGCCGGCCCAGGTGTGGGAGGACCTCCGAAAGATGAACGCCGACTTCATCCACATTCCCCACCAGCTTGCCGATACGGGCAACGTCCCAACCGACTGGAACTTCCACGACGAGCAGGCCCAGCCGGTCGCCGAAATCTTCCAAACGCGAGGCTCCTACGAATACAAGGGTACTCCGCGGGAGGCTGCCCGCTCAACGCCCGAGCCGGGGTACTTCATTCAGGACGCCTGGGCGCGCGGTATCGTGATCGGCGTGATCGCCAGCCCCGACCACGGCGGGGGCTACGGCAAGGCGTGTGTCTATGCGCCGGAGCTGACGCGCCAGGCCGTTCTCGAAGCCATCCGCGCCCGTCACTGCTACGGCACGACGGCCGCCAAGATATTCCTCGACGTTCGCGTGGACGGCCACCTGATGGGCGAGAAGGTCGCCGCCTCAGCCGGCAAATCCGTAGAGGTCAGGATCGTCGTCCGCTGTCCCGCCGACATTGATCGCATCGAGGTCTGCCGCAATAACCGGTTCATCTACACCAAGAAGCCCAAGGCAAGAGCGGCCGAGCTTACTTTTGTCGAT
>CAYGAN010000178.1:6059-9721 GCA_964347585.1 uncultured Planctomycetales bacterium
CGCGCCGATATAGTGGGGGCCATTGCCAAACGAGGATGGCGGCTTTGCTTGCGCCGAGCTTGTGCCTGGAGGATTGCAGCACGAGCTGCTTGGAGTTCCCGACGTCACGGCCCGGCGTGCCCGCGATAGAAGGGCACGATGTTTCCTGCAACCGGTATCCGAATCCCCTCAAAGCCTATCCAAGACGGGTGCCGCAGGCAGCTCGCCTGCCCGTGAGCCGGCCGACAAGCTGCTAGCGGCGCCCTGACAGGGGTTGTGGGGATAGTCGCTGGGCCGGCTAGATCTGTCAGGAGGTCCGAGATGAAGAGACGACGCGCTTTATTGTTCTCGGTGCTTGCGGTATCGAGTGTGGGTGTTGCGCTGGTGTTTGCCCGTGTCAGCGTCTATGGCGGGGAACGCCCCAAAAAAGACGAATCGGCTTCCAAGACCACGCAAGCTTACGGCGAACCGACCACCGCAACGATCCCGAAGGGGCTCGTAACCCTGCGCGTTGATTTCAAGAGCAAAGGTAAGCCGAAAGCCAAGGTTCCGACGACGTGGGACGGCCAGTTGGTCCTCTCGCGAGGACGTCTGCACAGGATACGCTTCTGGCAGGAGGATCCGCGCGACAGCGTCCAGGGCGCGCAATGGAAGCTCAGCACTCACCACGGGATCCCATGGAATGCACGGCAGCGCGAACGCGGGTACAAGAACATGCCTATGAAGGACGCGGTGCTCGTGGTGGAGCTGACCGACGTTGTGCCTGAGACCGAACTGAAGTTCGAGACCGCACAGGGGGATTTCAGCTTCGCCCTTCGGGACATCGCCCTGGGCACGACGAAGGGGTTTCTGAAGGGCCTGGTGCGCGTCGCGCGGATGGCGAATTCGGCGACGATCCTGTCGGCACCGACGGAAGACGACTATCCCGCCGCTGCGATCGGACCCGACGGCAAGCTGTACGTCGCTTACGTCGCGTTCACACACGGCAAGAATTACCGCAAGCGAAGTCAGTTGCCGGCGCCGCCGAAGGACTACAGCCGCCTGGCCGAGCCCACCGGCGGGGATCAGGTATTGCTGTTGCATCTTGACGGCGAGACGTGGACCGGTCCGATGGCGGTCACGCCGCCGGGCGAGGACGTCTATCGCACCGCAATTGCCGTGGACGGCTCCGGGGCGGCTTGGGTCTTCTGGTCCGCCGCTCGCGAGGGCAACTGGGACCTGTATGCACGCCGACTGAAGTCCGACAAATGGTCGAAGCCGCTGCGATTGACGACGGATCCCGGCCCCGACATCTTCCCCGCAGCGACGACGGACCGTTCCGGAAACGTTTGGGTAGCCTGGCAGGGCTTCCGCGACCGCAACTCGGATATCCTGGCCTTGCGTCAGGACGGGGATCGTTTCGGGAAACCGACCGTGGTGGCCGATGCCCAGGCGAATCTGTGGACGCCGGCGGTGGCTGCCTCTTCGGACGGGCAGGTGGCTGTAGCGTGGGATAGCTACGAGAACGGCAACTACGACGTGTTCTGCCGCATTTGGACAGGCGGGCAGTTCGGCGCTCGCATCCCGATAGCAACCACAGTCCAGGCCCAGATGCGCGCCAGCGCTGCCTTTGATGCTCAAGGGCGACTGTGGGTGGCCTACGAAGAGTCTCCCGCGAATTGGGGCAAGGACTGGGGCGCGCTCGAACAGACGGGCACGGCGCTTTACCGGGGACGCACGGTCGCGGTCCGTGTGTGGGCCGAGAGCAAGCTTTGGCGCCCCGCAGACGACCCGGCCAAGGCGTTCGTTGCCCCCTGGCAGCGGGCGCGCGGCCAGAACGTGCGAGCAGAGAGGCTGGCCGTTCCCAGACTGACCGGCGACGCCGCCGGACGAGTCTGGCTGGCCGTCCGGTCGCCACGTCTAGGCACCCGGGTGGGCGTGGGCACGGCCTGGTTCGAACACCTCGCATGGTACGCGGGCGATCGATGGTCCGGGGAAATCATCTGCCCAGGGACCGACAACATCCTGGACAACCGGCCGGCAATGGTGGCGCGGTCCAACGGTCGCGTTGTCATAGTCGCCTCGTCCGACGGTCGCTTTGCGACCGCGGGCAACCTGCCGGGTTGGCTCGTCCGCCAGCTTCGCAAGCAGGGCGAGAAGATCGAGCAGAAGCCGCCGAAGTCGCGGTGGCCCGAGCCCGTGAACAACGAGTTGACGATGGCGGAGATCGGCCCGGCCTCTCCCGGTGCACCGAAACGCGCCAAGCTTGAGCCGGTCGCGCCCGCCGAGGTCCCGAGCCCGCGCACCGAGGCGCGCAAAGAAGCAACCGACGTGGCCCGCTGCCGGGCGGCCCGGATAACCGTTGGCGGCAGGGCCCTGCAACTTGTGCGCGGAGAGTTCCATCGCCACACGGAGATCTCGCAAGACGGGGGCGGCGACGGGCTGCTTATGGACATGTGGCGCTACGGCATCGACGCAGCCGGTCTCGACTGGATCGGCAACGGCGACCACGACAACGGCGGCGGCCGCGAGTACTCCTGGTGGATCACGCAGAAGACGACCGACGTGTTCCGAATCCCCCGTGCCTTTACCCCGATGTACAGTTACGAGCGCAGTTGCTCCTACCCCGATGGTCATCGCAACGTGGTCTTCGCCAAACGTGGCGTTCGAACATTGCCGCGACTGAAGGGCGGCGCCGGCAAGGCCATGGACGACCTGCCCGCCGACGCACCGCGCCCCCATTCACCCGACACGCGGATGCTCTATGATTACCTTAGGTACTTCGACGGTGTGTGCGCCAGCCACACCAGTGCGACGGACATGGGCACCGACTGGCGCGACTGCAACGCAAGGGTGGAACCGATTGTCGAGATCTACCAGGGCTGCCGCCAGAACTACGAAATGCCGGACGCCCCGCGATCGAATACGGCCGAGAACTCCATCGGCGGCTGGCGGCCGTTCGGCTTTGTCTCACTGGCGCTGAAGAAGGGCTATCGCCTGGGATTCCAGGCCTCAAGCGATCACGTTTCCACTCACATCAGCTACTGCAACGTGTGGGTAGAGCAGCCCACGCGTCAGGCCATCCTTGCCTCAATGAAGGCCAGGCACATATACGGGGCCACCGACAACATCATCGCGGACGTTCGTTGCGGCGATCACTTCATGGGCGACGAGTTCACTGTCAAGACCAGGCCGAAGCTTACGGTCCACCTTGTGGGGACGGAACCGTTTGCGAAAGTCCACGTCATCAAGGACGGCAACTATGTCCATAGCGCCGAGCCGAGTAAGCAAGACGTTCGGTTCGAGTGGACCGACTTCGACGCCAAGCCGGGCAAGACGTGCTACTACTACGTCCGTGGCGAACAGTCCGACGGCGAACTCGTCTGGGTCTCACCCATGTGGATCACGTACCAGCCGTAGGATGGGCCCCCACTGAAGGTCGTAGGTCGCGTCTGCAGACACCCTCGGCGAAAGCGGAGATGAACCCCTGCTGGGTATCGTCACGCTTGCGATTCTCGGGCTCGTGCTCAACCCCTTCAGCCGCACCCTCCAGCCGATGCGCCTGCTGCTGGCCTGACGGCAAACCGATCCGGCCGAACCAGCAAGGCCGGAGGAACGGCGTGGGTGCCCCATCCTCGCGCAGCGAGGGTGGGGGACGGACTACTCGGGAGCCGAGAAGGGCGCGCCCATTCCGTCTGTCCCCC
>CAYGAN010000179.1:0-9717 GCA_964347585.1 uncultured Planctomycetales bacterium
GGCGACTGGATTTGAACCAGCGACCTCTGCGTCCCGAACGCAGCGCTCTAGCCAGACTGAGCTACACCCCGGCAGCCAAACCTATGTTAGCTCAAGCGATCAGGAAAGCAAGGCACGGAACAGGTCTCGGAGCGGGTCGCTGTGGCCGGAGAAGAACGGACACAGCCACGGTGCGAGAATCAGAAAGGCGATGTTGAGGCCCGCGACCACGTCGTAAGGGACGGACCCGCGAGGGAATCGCCACAGGGCCACGAACCGCAACGAGCCAGCGATCGGGCCGCGTTGCGGCGGAGAAGCGCCTGCTCGTTGGGCTCGCAGCGCCTGGCGGGCGTATCGCAGGCGCCGCAGTACGGTGAAGAACGGCAGGACTGCCTGCTGCCAGAGTGCCGCCGGCATGTGACTGGCCATGGCGGCGATCATGAGGGCCCCGAAACGCTCGCCTCGGAGCCAGTAGCCGACGGAGCAATCTTCGATCAGGTCCTCGGCCCGCGCTTTGACGTAGCTGATCATGTACGCGTTGCACAGAGCGAGGATGGCCAGGACGTTGTACGTCAGATTGCCGTGCAGGCCGAAGTAAAGCGCACAACCAAGATAGACAGCCATGTCGCTGAAGCGATCGAGAGCGGAATCGAGCACGGCGCCGAAGGCCGATCGCATCTTGCCGATCCGCGCGATCGCGCCGTCGAGCATGTCGAAGGCACCGGCCAGGAACAGGAGAACACCTGCTGAGAGAGGCCACCACGTGCCGGCCGCCTCGCCGGCGCCGGCCTCATATGGCGCGTGATGACCCGCGCCGACGGCAAAGCACACGCCAGCACCACAGGTAGCCAACAGTCCCGCGGCGGTGGCCCGGTTCGGCGTGAGGCCGATGGCGATCAGCCAACGCGCCACCGCGTCGCGGGCCATGCAGAAGCCCAAGCCGACGGCGAGACTTGCGCCGGCCTTCTCGCCGGAGCGATACAGAGACTCGAAGTCGTCTGAAGCGATTGGCGCATCGGGCATGCAAGTTTCTCCGCGAGCGTACCCTGAGCCATGTCTGGCAACGCCTTGCCGGCGCGCCCGGACCGCTCAGATTCTAAGCTCTACCGGCAATTGTGAAAGAGGCTTCTATCGGGCGATGGCGCCGCTGATGAACTGCTCGACGTGCTCGCGGGCCTCCTCGTCGGGGATCTGGACCGGGGGATGCTTCATGGCGTAGGCGGAGATCGAGGTAAGGGGCCCGCCGATCCCGCGATCGCACGCAACTTTGCAGCACCGGATGGCGTCGATGCTGACGCCGGCCGAGTTCGGCGAATCCTCCACGCTGAGCCGCAGCTCCAGGTTCAGCGGCACGCCGCCGAACCCTCGCCCCTCAATCCGCAGGAAGCAAACCTTGTTGTCGTCCTGCCAGGGCACGTAGTCCGACGGGCCGATGTGCACGCACTCGTCGGGAAGAGGCACCTCAAGCTGCGATTGGACGGCGTCGGTCTTGGAGATCTTCTTCGAGCGCAACCGGCTGTGATTCAGCATGTTGAGAAAGTCAGTGTTCCCCCCGGTATTCAACTGATAGGTCGCATCGATCTTGACGCCGCGGTCGCGGAACAGCTTTACCAGCGTGCGATGCACGATGGTTGCGCCGAGCTGGGCCTTGATGTCGTCGCCGACGCAGGGAATGTTCTTTCGCGTGAACTTGGCGGCCCAGGTATCGTCGCTGACGATGAACACGGGCATGCAGTTGATCAGACTGACTCCGGTGTTCAGACAACACTGGGCGTAGAACTCCGTTGCCAGTTGGGATCCGACCGGTAGATAGTTCAGGGCGATCTCCGCTCCGCTGTCGCGCAGGACCCTCTCCACGTCGCACGCGGTCTCGCGCGCGACGACGAAGCGGCGGTGCTCGGGGTAGTCCTTCAGGTGCTCGCTGACGCCGTCGAGCAGTTCGCCCATCCTTACGATCGCGCCGTCGTCGCCGACCTCCGGCCAGAACACCTTGGTGCAGTTCGGCTCAGCGAACAACGCCTTGGACAGCGGCTTGTTGACCTTCCTCGCATCGATATCGAAAGCAGCAGCCACCTCGATGTCCTGGGGCCGGTAGCCCTCGATTTCCGGATGCATCAGGCCGGTCGCGTCGATCTGCTCGCCGTTGGCGGCGAGGTAGCGATAGTAGTACAGCCCTTGAACAAGCGCACTAGCACAATTGCCGACGCCGACAATGGCGACACGGATCTTGCTCATCGAAGCACCTGTCCAGATGTGCACGCGCTGGGGCCCGCGCCAATCACCCGTAACATCCCGCCGATTAAGCAGTTCAGCGGATCAGTCGCCCCTTCGCTCGGCCGGGATTCTAAACGGGGCTCACGCGGCAAGTCAACCGAAATCCAGGCCAGCCCTGAGGGACTTGGAGTGGCTAGATCTCGGTCATGCCAGGCGGCGGCGGGGCGGCCTTTGCGAGCACGGCCGCGAACAATTCGCCGGCGCCCGCTGCGCGCAGCACGCCAGCCGCCTCCTGAAGAGTCGAGCCGGTCGTCAGAACGTCGTCGATCAAACAAAGACTCGCCGAACTGACCCGCGCGTGACGATCCACAGAGAACGCTCCGCGAATGTTGTCGGGGCGTTTGCTCTGCGGCAAACGTACTTGGTGTTGTCCGCCGCGTCGGCGCCGAAGGACCTGCAAGACCGGCAGGTGCAAGCGTTTGCCGACTTCTCGCGCCAACATGCGCACCGGGTGGAACCCCCGCTCGATGCGATGGGTCCAGTGCATCGGAATCGGAACGAGTGCGTCGATTCGATCGGCCCAGCCGGCGCCGTCGATAGCCGACGCCAACAGCCGGCCTAACAGCTGGTCCAGACTCTGGTTGCGCCGGTATTTGTATGATCGGATGAGCCGCTGCATCACCCCTTCGTAAGGCGAGACACGCACCACCTGTTCGAGGCGCCCTCGTCGGTGTGTGCATCGAGGGCAGCGACCCGCCGGCGTTTGGTAAGGTCCGACCTCGGCTGCGCACCCGCAGCAGTACGACTTGCCGACGGATGCGGCGAGCTGCCTGGCACACGCCGCACAGAACTGCCCCGCCTCAGGCTCAACGCCCTGGCCGCACCCCGAGCACACCCGCGGGTACACCACGTCCGCCAGGATGCTCAGAGCGGATCGGGCTGCGCTTCTCAGGCCGCCGGTCATAGTTTGCCCGTGTCCCACAAGGTCCCGCGCCAAACGAACTCGAGCAGGTGCTTACCGGAAAGGCCTCAACCGATTCGTGAGCGCCCGCGTCCGTCGCGTTGCACGTGTCGAACTAAGCGCTATAATTAACAGCCGTTAAGTTTTCGCAGGCCTCTTTTTTGACGGAGTCCTACCTGAAAAGCCGTGAACAGGCAAGTTTGGGAATTGTCGCTGGTGGCGTTCTGTGCTGCGGGATCACTCTGCCCGATGGCCGCCCGCGCGCAGGGTCCGTCCGCACCGAGCCTCGTGGCCGTTGCGCCCGTCGCTGAGCGGGAGCTCCCGGCCACGATCCGTCTGGTCGGCACCGTGGAGCCAGCAACTCGGAGCCTACTGGGAGCGGAGGTCGCCGGGCTGGTCAAGGCCATGCCCGTGCGCCAGGGGGACTTGGTCGGGAAGGGCAAGCTGATCTGCCAGCTCAAGGACGACACGCTCCGGCTGGACTACCGGGAGGCCGTCGCTCGGCTCGACCGGCTCAAAGCCCGTCTGACAGAGCTCGAGGCGGGGGAGCGAAAGCTGGTGCTGGTGCGGTTGCAGGCCGCTATGGAAGAAGCCCGCGCCCTGTACGAAAAGTGGCGCGTCGAAAAGGAGCGCATTGACAAACTCTACGAGTCGGACAAGGCCGCTTACATGGAGTACCGCGACGTCACCGCCGAGTTCAACGCAGCCGCCAAGCGCTTCGAACAGGCCAAAGCCCTCTACGAGCTGGGCAAGGAGGGGCCTCGCGCCGAGGTCATCACCCAGGCGCGTTTCGACGTGGCGGCTCAAGAGGCCGCTGTAGCTCGATTCGCCGACTACCTCAGCAAGACCACGATCGAGGCTCCGTTCAGCGGGCACGTGGCCGACAGACACACGGAAGTCGGTGAATGGATCGACCAAGGCGGTGCCGTTGTGGAGCTGGTTGACCTGCGTACGGTCCTGGTGCGGGTCAACGTCCCGGAGGCGGCGATCCCCTTCGCCCGGGTCGGGGCCACTTGCAACGTCCGGATTGACGCGCTCGGAGGCGATTTCGAAGGCAAGATCAAACACGTCATCCCACAAGCGGACCAGGCCGCTCGCACATTCCCCGTGGAGATCGAGATCGCCAACAGCCAGTTCACGCTGAAAGCAGGGATGTTCGCCCGGGCTGACGTGCCCTCCGCGCCTGCCACCAAACGACTGACCGTCCCGACGGACGCGATCATTCAGCGTGGTCCGGCTCGCCTCGTGTTCGTGATCGAGGCCAGCCAGGGCAAACCGATGGCTCTTCCGGTCCCCGTTCACATCGAGGCCGAGTTTGGCGAGACGGCGGCGGTGAAGGCCGCGCCTGCCCTCGGCGAGGCGGCAGCAGCAATGAGCCATCTGCTGCGCGCCGGCGCACAGGTGGTCGTGCAGGGAAATCAAATGTTGTTCGGCCCCTCGCCGGTGATGGTCCTGCCGACCACAATGCCCGCCGGCCCGACCACCCGTCCATCACCATCCTACTCACCACGCCCCGACGCCGCCGGCAAGGCGCCGGGTACGCATCCAGCCGGAGCATCATAAGAGCCGCACCATGGGCATCATTCGTTTCGCTATTGAAAACCCCGTCAAGGTGACTGTCGCGGTCCTGCTGGTGGCGCTGTTCGGGTTGATTGCGCTGTTTCGGGTTCCCATCCAACTCACGCCCAACGTCGATGAACCCCGAGTCACCGTCACGACGCGCTGGGAGGGGGCGAACCCCGAAGAGGTCGAACGTCGCATCGTCGAGCCGCAAGAAGAGCAGCTCAAGGGGGTCCGCGGCCTGCGCAAGATGACCTCCGAGTCCCGCCAGGGCGTGGGGCGGGTGGTGCTCGACTTCTACGTCGGCCAAGACATGGACGTCGCCTTGCGGGACGTTGACGACAAGCTCGGACAGGTCAGAGATCTGCCCGAAAAGGCTGACAAGCCGACCCGCGTGGCATCGACGGCGGCCGAGTCCAACGCCATCGCGTGGATGATCCTACGGGGGGATCCCGGCGTCGATATAACCAAGGAGGGCAAATGGGTCGAAGACAACGTCAAGCCAATCCTAGAGCGCGTCGAAGGCATCTCCGAGATCAGGGTCTATGGCGGGCGGGAGCGCGAGGTGCAGGTCCGTGTGGACGCGGCCGCCCTAGCCGCACGCCAGTTGACCCTGGCCGACGTGGCCCGGGCCCTGCAGCGACAGAACGTGAACGTCGCGGCTGGAACGGTCGAGCGCGGCAAACAGGATCTTGTAGTCCGGACCAGGGGACAATACGAACAGGCCGACGACGTCCGCCGAACCGTCATCACCATCGGCGAGGGCGGGCCGATCTACGTCGAAGACGTGGCGAGCGTCGAGGTCGAAGCCTTCAAGAAGCAACGCAGCTTCGTGCGCAGCAAGGGCGAGGTGGTTCTGGCCCTACCGGCGTTCCGCGAGGTCGGGGCCAACGTCATCGGCACGATGGAGCGTCTGACCAAGGCCATCGAGAAGGTCAACGCAGAGATTCTAGGCCCGCGCGGGATGGGCCTGGAACTCACGAAGGTGTACGACGAGACGGGCTACATCCACTCCGCGATCGACTTGGTCCAGTGGAACCTTATTGTTGGGGGGACGTTGGCGATCATCGTTCTGCTCGTTTTCCTGCGGAGCGGCAGGGCCACCTTTGTGGTCGCCGCGAGTATCCCGGTCTCCGTGATCGGCGCGTTCCTGGTGATGGCACTGCTGGGCCGAACGCTGAACGTGGTCAGCCTGGCGGGCATGGCGTTCGCGGTCGGCATGGTGGTCGATAACGCCATCGTCGTGCTCGAGAACATCTATCGCCATCGCCAGATGGGCAAGAGCCGCTTCGACGCCGCCTTCGACGGCGCTAGAGAAGTCTGGGGCGCCGTGCTGGCCAGTACTCTCACTACTATCGCGGTTTTCCTGCCGGTGATATTTGTGGAGGAGGAGGCGGGCCAGCTCTTCCGTGACATCGCCATCGCGATCAGTGCCGGCGTGGGCCTGTCGCTCTGCGTGGCCATGACCGTCATCCCTACGCTCTCGTCCAAGGTGCTGCGGGGCGCCCCTCGAGAGACTGCACCCCACGTCTTGCCACTGGCGGCGGGTACCGGCCCGGTCAGCCATCGGCCGAGGCGCCTGCGGCAAGCCCTCAGGCGCAGCGCCTCGACAACTGCGCATGGGCTCGCGAGACCGATTGTCCGCTTTGGAGCAGCCTTCACCAACGCCGTCAGCGAAGCCGTCTATTGGATCAACGGCCGCGTCTGGGCCCGTCTGGCTGTCGTGACTACGCTGACCATAGCGGCCTTGGTCGGCAGCGCGCGTCTGATGGCGCCGACGAGCTACCTGCCCAACGGCAACCGCAATCTGGTTATCGGGTACGTGATCACGCCGCCGGGTTACAGCATCGAGGCGTTCCGCATGATCGGTGATGCAATCGATCGCACCCTTCGGCCACTCTGGGATGCAAAGCCGGGTACCCCAGCCGCAGAGCAACTCCCGAAGGTGCCCATGATGCTGGCGTCCGGAAGCACCAACCCCGGAAGCGCCCGGATCGTGCAGGTCCGCCCGCCGCCGATCGAGAACCATTTCTACGTGGCATTCTTCGGTCGGAGCTTCATGGGCGTGACGAGTCAGGAGGAATTGTGTGTCGCCCCTCTGATCTCTGTGTGCAACCAAGCCGCCGGGCAAATACCGGACGTGATGCCCTACTTTTCGCAGGCGTCCCTTTTTGGTCACGGCCTAGCCGGCGGAAACACCGTTGATGTCGAGATCCGTGGCGAGAAGCTTTCCGAGGTACGCCAAGTTGCCGGGTTGCTCCGGCAAGAGATCACCACGCGCTACGGGTTCGTCAGACCGGAGCCGATCAACTTCTGGCGAGGCCGACCGGAACTGCGACCGGAACCCGACTTGGTCCGCGCAAAAGACCTGGGTCTGACGACCGAAGACATCGGATTTGTCGTCGAGACCTGCGTGGACGGAGCCCTGCTGGGCGACTTCCGCGAGCAGGGCGAGAAGTTCGACTTGACCCTCGTCGTCCAAGGGGCTGAAGAGCGAAAGACCGAGGAGATTGCACAGCTGCCGATCTACACGCCCAGCGGACACATCGTTCCCCTCGACAGCATCGCGCCACTGGAGAGCACGGAAGCGGCCGATCAGATCAATCACATCGAGGAGATGCCGGCCGTCGCCCTGATCGTTCAGGCCCCCCAAGACGTGGCGCTGGAAACCCTGATGAACACCATTGGCAACGACGTCATCGCGCCGATGCGTCAGAGCGGCCGAATCCCCTCGACGGTGCTGACGTCACTCGCCGGGACGGCCGACAAACTCAGGAGCACGTTCGATGCCCTCAAGTGGGGGTTCCTGCTCGCGTTGATCATCACGTATCTTCTGATGGCCGCCCTGTTCGAGTCGTTCGCCTATCCGTTCGTGATCATGTTCTCCGTGCCGCTGGCGACAGTGGGCGGGTTCGCGGGGCTGGCGATCGTCCACTGGGCCAGCCTGCTGGACCCGGTCACGCCCGTTCAACAGCTCGACGTGCTCACGATGTTGGGGTTCGTCATCCTCGTCGGCGTCGTGGTCAACAATGCCATTCTGATCGTTCACCAGGCGCTGAACAACATGCGCGACGGCGGCATGCAGCCGCGAGAGGCGATCCGCGAGTCCGTCAGGACACGCATCCGACCGATCTTCATGAGCGCGATGACGAGCATCTTCGCGATGCTGCCCCTGGTAATCAGGCCCGGCGCGGGTAGCGAGCTGTATCGGGGGCTGGGCTCGGTGGTCGTGGGCGGCCTGCTGGTGGCCACTGTCTTCACGTTGCTGCTGGTGCCAAGTCTGTTCTCGCTGGCCATTGGGGCCAAGCTCGCCCTGGCGCGGCTCATTCGGGGATAGACAAGGCTGACATGCCGCCCCGCCAGACGCGCGAGCGCGGGCCTGCAACCCGCCTGTTAGGTCCGAGAATCTCGCAGGCGCCCCGGAGGCCTTGTGGCCGAGGCGCCGAACAGCACAAGTCCTTGCCGGGACGTTAGATATGTCCAAACACTACACCATCGGCCCACCTAGTGTGGTGCCTGGCGGTGACCAGAGAAAAGACCTGGGCCGGGGGAGCCCACAGCATACGTCTGACGGGATCCCGTCGGCTGGTGTGCGCAGAACCCATTAGTTTGCACGATCTTGCGGCGTTTTTGCCGAAAAATACTCTTGACGCCACGCAGGCGCGTGGGTAGAGTGTGCCGACTTGTTGGGCCACGAGCAGCCGCGATCGAGGGATCGCGCTGGGGCCGAGACGGCGGTCGAATCGGCTGGATTTGACGGGCCCAGCAGGTAGGCTGTTTTGTCTGTGTTGGCGCGGTCTCGCAGGCGGAACAGCAGGATAGGTCGCTAGTTACACTCAGTATCCGTATCGTCTTGAGTCGAAAGGATCAGCCCATGATTGGGACCCGACGATCACAGTGTATCCCGCTAGCCATCGCTGTGGCTCTGCTGGTCAGCTCGGCCAGAGGCGACGAACCCGGCAAGAACCTGCAAACACGGATGAACGAGTTGGAGTCGGTCATCCAAGCGCAGCAGGAGCAGATCGAGCTTCTCAAGACGAGAGTGCAGCAAAGCGAGGACCGTCAGCTCGATGCCGCCCGCGTCGAGGAGATCAAGCGGGTCCTGGAAGAGCTGCTGGCCGACGAGGAGTATCGCCAGAAGCTGCTGCAGCAGCCGATTAGCGTGGGCTATGACAAGGGCTTCTACATCAAGCACCAGAAGGACGATGAATCGTTCCTGCTGAAGATAAACGGCCGGATGCAGTTTCGCTACACCGGCATCAGCCGCCAGAGCGACAACAAGAACCTGGTAGGCAAGAATTGGCAGGACGACCGCAGCGGTTTCGAGCTGTCGCGCCTGTACATGACGTTCGCCGGGCACATGTGGACCCCGGACCTAACGTACAACTTGACGTTCTTCGGGTGGACGGACCAGGCTCACGACTGGGGCGTTTACTATGCGTGGACGAACTACCGGTTCTGCGACGAGTTCCAGATTCGGCTGGGCCTGTACAAGGCACCGTTCGGCCGGCAGGAGACCGAAAGCGACGGCCGGTTGCAGTTCCCGGACAGGGCTTTGGCCAACGAGGCCTTCAACCTGGATCGAGTCCTCGGCGTGTGGGTGCACGGCGATCTGTTCGACAAGGCCCTGACGTGGAACGTCAGCATTAGCAACGGGTTCTTCAACGCGAACGACGATCTGCGGGACCTTGACACAAACTTCGCTTATATCGCCAGGTTGGTCTGGCACGCACTGAAGGGCTATGGCAAGGGCGAGCCCGATCTAGCGTACCATGAGGACCCGGCGTTGGACATCGGCCTGAGCTTTGCCTACAACGACGACAACGGAGACCTTAATAGTCCTTCCCTGTTCTATTCGGTTCCCGATCTCATTCGCGCCGGGCGAGGCGGAAACGCCCTGACCGGGGCGAGCGGCACCGACTATTTCATGTTCGGTGGGGACGCGTCATTCAAGTGGCGGGGCTTCTCGGCGCACGCGGAATACTGGGTCCGCACGATCGACA
>CAYGAN010000180.1:0-6097 GCA_964347585.1 uncultured Planctomycetales bacterium
CGATCGGTGCGCCGGAGCTGCTGGCCATGCTCAAGACCGCCACCGGCTTCGACTATGACATGGACGAGATGCTCCAGGCGGGTGAGCGGGTGTGGAACCTCGAGAGGATGTTCAACCTGCGCGCGGGCCTTACCGGCAAGGACGACACGTTGCCGAAGCGCATGCTCCGCGAGCCCATGCCGGCCGGACCCGCCAAGGGCCGGACCGTCCCGCTCGACAAGATGCTGCCGGAGTACTACCGCTTGCGCGGCTGGAACGCCCAGGGCCGACCGACGAAGAAGAAACTGGCTGCACTCGGCTTGGCGTGAATGCGCCGGCCGTGTCATCAAGATCGTCCGCGGGGGCTGTTCTCATTTTTCGGAGAGATGGAAAGGCGTCCGTCTCGTCGCGCTGAACGTCACGTGATCTCGTGAGGCGGGTGCCTTATCTGCGCGGAGCGTGGGTTGGGGGACGGCCAGGAGGATACGTTGCCCAGAACCGCAGCAGAGCTGATCGAAGCACTCAGAGCCAATCCGACGGTCCTGGCGATACTAAGCTACGGTTCAGGGGTGGGCCCGGATGCGGCGGACACGGACCTCTGCGTGGTTGTGTCCGAGCGACCACTGGGGCTGGAGAGTGTCCATTTCTGGCTGGAGAGCGGACCGGTCGATCTGAATGTCCGTACACTCGCGGAACTCAAGGCTGCCAGCGTTGAGCCCGGCTTTGACGAAGTCTTGCGGGAAGGGACGGTTCTGTACGAGCGCGATCACGGCGCGCTGCGCGAACTGCCCTCGATCCCGCAACCAGAGAAGGACCCGGCGAGCCAGGCGGGGATGGCGCGTGTGCGGCACGGCTTTACCCATTACATGACCAAACTGGATCATCACAAGAACCGTGATCCGCTTCTGTGCAACGTCTTGTTGTGTGGCGCGACGCACTGGCTTCTTCACGCTTATGTTTCGGTCCGTGGCCGGGCCTATCGAGGTGAGAGGGCTGCGCTGCAGGCCGTCGAGCAGCGCGACCCCGACCTGTTGGCTGACTTGCGGGTGCTTTCGGGCAGCAGTGTCCTGGAGGATCGGATCGAGGCCCTGAGGCGCCTCGTTGAGAGGGTCCTAGAGCCTGTCGGCGGTCCCTGGCGGCGAGGCGAGGTCCTGTGCTTCGCGAGTATTGGCGAAGACGCGCCCGATCTGGATCGGTGGACGGACTTCTTCAAATCGCTAATAGCGTCGAAGCGGAACGGCTCTTACGATGACCGCTAAGGATGCGTCTTCCTTCCACGCTCCGCGTGGCCGGGGCACCCGCCACAGCGACGGGCAAGCTCGCGCTTGCCCGTGCCACTCATTGTTGCGAGACTGTGGTGCGACTCGATGGAAACGGGTCGAAGCGAGGCTGGTTGAACTTCGAGGGCGGGCTGTGCGACGTTTGGTGATCATCGGCAACAGTGCGGCGGGGTTGGCGGCGATTGAGGCGATTCGCTCGCGCGATCGGCGCTCGCGAGTCACGTTGATCGCGGCCGAGCGGCACCTGCCCTATTCGCGGATCCTGCTGACGTACCTGCTGGCCGGCAAGATCCGTCGCGACGAGCTGTTCTTGCACGGGCGGGATTGGTATGAGCAGATGGGCGTCGAAGCGCTGACGGGCCACCGTGCCGTAGAGATCGACACCCGCCGCCGGCACGTGGTTGTCGAGCGCTCGAACCGAGCCCGGAGCGTCAGCGACGGGCCAGTGTCCCAATCCGCTGGTGCGCGGTCAGGGCGAAAACGAACCTTCAGCAGCGCAAGCAACAGGCGCAAGCAAATCCCATATGACCGCTTGCTGATTGCTACCGGTGCCTCAGCCCAGCGGCCGGCGCTGCCCGGCATCGAGCTGCCTGGGGTGTTCTGCCTGCGCGATCTTGATGATGCGACGGCGATCATGCGGAACGCTGAAGCCCGCGGCATGTCCGGGCGGGCTTGTGGCGAGGCTCCGGCGGGAGCGCTCGGCGCGGGCCCCGGGTTCGCAAGTCGCGTCGCGCGGCCCCGGAGTCGCGACGCGCCGGGAGCGGTCTTCCTCGGCGGCGGGCCGGTCTGTCTGCAGGCCTTGGTCGCCTTCGCCCACCGGGGCATGAGGGTCAGTCTCCTGGTCCGATCCCCAGCAATCCTCTCGCAACTGGCCGATCCCTACACGGCCGGGTTAGCAGGCAAAGTCCTGCGGGCCAACGGCGTGCAGGTGATTACAGGTGTGGACGTCGTGGGCATCGAGGGGCGATCGAAGACCGGACTTGCCTCGCGGTTGTGCGTGCACACGCACGACGGTGGACGTCTGGAGACGGACCTGGTTATCATCGGCAAAGGCACGAAGCCCAACACTGAACTGGCACGCGGCACGGAAATCGCCACCGACGTCGGAATCCTGGTGGACGAGACGATGGCTAGTTCGGCGAAAGGGGTGTTTGCCGCCGGCGACGTCGCTCAGGCACGACACTGCGTCACCGGGCGTAAGGTCTGCTACGGGACGTGGACGAATGCATGCGAGCAAGGCCGCATTGCGGGGTTGAACATGGTCGGCTGCCGAGTCGAATGGATCGGCGGTTTGAACCGCAACGTGACGGCGTTTTTCGGCCACACGTTGGGCTCGGTCGGCGTGTTCGGCGCTCGACCGGCCGATTGGGAGATGCACCACTACGAGAACCGGCGGCGAGGCATCTCCCGTCGATTGCTCTTTCGCGATGGCCGATGTGACGGCGCGGTCCTTTGGAATGCTTGTGACGATATGGGTGTGCTGGGCTGGCTTATCAGCACGCGAAGAGACTGCTCGGGGTTGGAAGCTCGGCTCACACGAGGCCTGGGCAGCTCTGCCGAGGCGATGCGAAAGGGATTGATCCCTGGGGCGGACGGTCCGTGTCGAGGCGTCCAAGCGGGCGGTCAGGAGAAGGCGAATTGACCGTCGAGATTCGACTATTCGCGACCTTGCGGAAGTACCTGCCGTCTGGCGGTGATCGTGCAAGCGCACCAATCGAGATGCCGGCTGGCTCGTCCATCGCCGACGTGCTCGAAGAGCTCGGCATTCCTGTGGCGATGGCGTCCCTGGTGCTCGTGAACGGTCACTACGAGTCGAACAAGCGCCGGCAGCTGGAAGACGATTGCGTGCTGAGCGTCCGGCCTCCGATTGCAGGTGGGTAGGGCGACGGCCGAGCATCGCGGTCTGCGTGCCGACGCTACAGCAGTGTGAGCTGCGCAACGCCAGATCGCGTCGGTCCGGCCCGGCTCAAGAGGGGCTCGCCGTCTCCGGCTGAATCCCCGCGTCGCTACGCCTGAGCATCAGGTGCCTGCGCCAGTTCCGGTCGTCGGTCTGCGGATAATCGGAGCGATAGTGCACGCCGCGGGACTCGGTCCTCCGACCGGCGGCGAAGGCGGTGAGCCTGGCCACCGTCAGCATGTTCTGGGTCTCCCAGCCGAACTGGTCGTCGAACACCTTGTCCATCACGTAATGACCCCAGAACTCGATAATGTGGATGGTCTCGGCCAGGCGGTCGCCGTTGCGCTCGATGCCGGTGTTTCTCCAGCACAGGGCCCTGAGGCTGTTGCGAACGTCGGTCAGGTCGAGTACGGTTCGATCTGAAGGTGCGATCTGGCTGCGGACGTCGAGCGGAAGCTGGGCGGCGCCGCCAGCATGCAGGTCCCTGCCGGCGGTCTGGCCGGCGATGGCCCCGAAGACCAGACCCTCCAGCAGCGAGTTGCTTGCCAGCCGGTTCGCGCCGTGCACCCCAGTGGAGGCGACTTCGCCGCACGCGAGCAGTCCGCGAACCGAAGTGCGAGCATCGAGATCCGTTTGCGCCCCACCGACCATGTAGTGCGCGCTCGGCCGGACGGGGATGAGGTCTTTCGACACGTCGATGTCGAACGCGGCGCACAGCTGCGTGATCGAAGGAAATCGCCGTTTGAAGTGCTCCTCCGCAATGTGTCGAACGTCAAGATATACGCAGGTCGCGCCGGTTCTGACCATGTGATCGAGAATAGCCCGGCTGACCACGTCGCGTGGGGCCAGCTCGGCATCAGGGTGGTAGTCGGGCATGAAGCGATTGCCCTGACGATCGACCAGGCGGGCACCTTCGCCGCGGACGGCCTCGCTGATGAGCGCGCGACTGGCGCCGGCGACATAGAGTGTCGTGGGGTGGAATTGTACCATCTCCATATCGCGGAGCACGGCTCCCGCACGATAAGCCATCGCGTGCCCATCGGCCGTGGCTAGCGCGGGATTCGTCGTCTCTCGATAGACTTGGCCACATCCTCCGGAGGCCAGAATGGTCTGCCTGGCCCAAATCAGTTGATGGCCGTATTTCTCATGAAAGGTGATCGCGCCGACGCAGTTTCCCTCGATGGTGATGAGGTCGATGACGAAGCAGTTCTCAAACATGCGGATTCGTTCAGTCTGGCGTGCAACTCTCAGGAGCGTCGTTGCGACTTCCTTGCCAGTGGCATCGCCGAGGGCGTGGACGATGCGGGCAGCGGAATGGCCGCCCTCACGTGCGAGTGCGAGCGTGTGAGCTCGGGCCGAGCCCGTCCCCGTCCTGCCCTGGTCCTTCTGCGTGTCGGTATCGAACGTGGCGCCCCACTCGATAAGCTCTTCGATCCGTTCCGGTCCCTGACGGACCATCAGTTCGATAGCCTGCCGGTCGCCTAGCCCGCAGGCCACTCGGAGGGTGTCGTCCACGTGCGACTCAGTGGTGTCGCGCGGCCCGATGGCCACGGCAATGCCACCCTGGGCGTCGTACGTGTTCGATTCCTGGGCGGCTGCTTTGGTCACAACGATGACGTTAGCGTGCTGTGCGGCCTCGACGGCGGCGCGCAGACCGGCTGCCCCGCTGCCGATCACGAGCACGTCGGTCAGGATGTGCGGCACCCGCCGGGAGTCGAAGTTCGTCAGATAACGCCGCGTATCGTACAGCTCAGCCACGGTACCTAGTATGCTACGAGGCCCGCCCGGTTTGTTCAAACAGCCGCCCCCGAGCGATTAATTAGCACATTGCCCTTGCGAATGAGCCGATAACCCCAGGCATACCGAGGGAGGTAAGGATGGCGTCGTGCGCAGAGCTTGTCGGCTGGCTTGCCATCACGGGCGTGTTCGTATCGGCCGGAGCGGTCGAGGACGACGAAGTCGCTCTGTCGCAGTCGGCAGACGTGGCCCACCAATGGATCGTCAAGCGGTTTGACTTCGATGAGCGCAAACTGGGCAACTACGAGCCGGTCCCGATGCACTGGTCCCGGCACTCCGCCGTCGGGTTCCCACACTTCGTGGAAGGTTGCTTTGATGAGAAGGTCGGCCATGGTGCGCCGCCGTCGTTTCGTCTGACGCTCAACGGCAGCAGCCTCGCCTATCACTATCTGGCCACGGACATACGGGTCACGCCCGGCAGTGATTACCAAGTGACAGCTTGCATCAAGCCCGAGCAGCTCGAGCACTCGCGCGCCTACGTCAGCGCCTACTACCTGGACTGCAAGGGCCGAAGGATTGCAGACACCGAGCGATTCAGCAGGCGTGTAAGGGGAACTCGAGGCAAGACCAACTGGCATCGCGTGATCGTGGATCTTCCGACGGCGTTCGAACAGGCGAGGCTGGTCGGCCTGACCGTCTGGCTCACGCAGCCGGAGATCTGGTCACCCGGCCCGCGTCCACCGGAACACATTCACCGCCAGGATATTGCCGCGCGCGCTTGGTTCGATGACATCACAGTACGTCGGCTGCCGCACATCGCGCTGGCCGGCAAGGAACCGGGCAACGTGTTCCCGCCCGGACGACCGACGGAGCTGGCGGTTGCCGTCCATGACCCGCAGGGCCGAGGCCTAAGCTCGCAGATTACGGTAGTGCGGGCAGACGGCGAGGAAGTCTTTCGAGCCCCGATTCCTATTCAGACCCCCCGGCGCACGAGTCCCCATATCGTTTCGTTGCCACAGCTCGTCCCGGGCCTGTACCGTGCGATCCTGACGGTTAACGCTGCTCAGGAGACGCTGCTGTCACGGGAGCTTGCCTTCGCCAGATTGGCACCGCGCAGCTGGCCGGATGACCGAAAGGCATCCCGCTTCGGCGTCATCATCGATGAGATTGTGGAGGAACCTTGGCCGGCGTACCGGCAGCTAGT
>CAYGAN010000180.1:6107-9644 GCA_964347585.1 uncultured Planctomycetales bacterium
AGTGGACGAGGTTCGGGTCAGATGGGTCAAAGTGCCCATATCGCGCCCGGACTTGCCCCGTCCAACATCGCCGACCCGGCAAGCCGTCGAAACGTTGGTCCAACAGCTTCTTCTCAGCAGGGCCGAGATCATAGCTTACCTGACCGACGGGCCCGGTGCCGGGTCGGAGTCGCGTGGGAGACGCCTGCCGTCATTACTCGACACTCTCAACGGGGATCCAGCCCGTTGGCGGCCGCAGTTCCTGTCCATGTTTGCCTCGTATGCCGGCATGATTCGCAGCTGGCAGGTTGGTGGCGACGGGGAGAGGCGAATAATCTGGGACCGGCGCCTGCCCGAGTCGCTCAACGTGGTTCGCCAGGGATCAGCACGACTGAGCACGCACCTGGTGTTGGCGTGCGCCTGGTCTGTCCAGCATCAAATCTCTGAGGGACGGATTCCTGCCGACTGCCTTTCGCTGTTTGTACCGTCCAATATCGCGCCAACTCAGATTACGAGCCACCTGGAGGCGTTCGAATCGTTGGATCGTACGTGTCTGTGGACGGTGATCGAGCCGCTTTGTGCCGATCGATACGAGCGGATGGGGCGGCTGGCGGATCTGGCCAAGCGTCTGATCGTCTCGGCTGCCTCGCCCGCGGACGTGGTGTTCGTACCTCACGTGTGGCGCGTCGTGAGAACGGGGCAGAGCGCGACAGTGCAGCCAACCGAGAACTACGTCCTGTTCCGCACGATCGCCGATCTGTTGGGCAGCGCCCGCTTTGCCTGCACGATGTACATCGGCCGGACCGCGCAGTGTTATGTGTTCGACCGGGGCGGCCAGGCCGTCTTGGCACTGTGGGATGACCATGCCCCCTCGCAAGGTAGGCCGTTCACGGTTTACCTTGGATCGGAAGCCAAACATGTGGATCTGTGGGGCAACGAGCTGCCGATTGAGCTGGCACATCGCCGCGAGCCGTCGGAGGCTGCCTCGGCAGGTGCCTACCCGCCCTCACGCATCGCACTGGCAGGCGGCGATTCAAGCTACTCCTCGAGGCCGGAAACGTTGTTTGCCCAACGCCGCTCGGAAGGCGCGCGCAACAAGCGGCACGAGCGACCCGCGACGAGGACGGAAGACCAATGCGTGGACTCGGCGGGAGACGGCGCTGGCATGGGCCTGGCGTTGGCGCCGCGTCGCGTTTACATCGGGCGCGTCCCTACTCTGATAACCGGCGCCCCCACTTGGCTGATGCGCCTGCGATCGAGCTTCGTACTCGATCCGGCCCGTATTGAGGCGCACGCTGGAGTGCACCCGGTGCGAATCCGTTTCGCCAACCGTGCCGCCGAACCCATATCCGGGACGGTACGCCTACTGGCTCCGGACGGATGGGACGTTAGACCAGCGCGATTCGACTTCGCTGTGGCCCCCGGACAGAGCTTCGATCGCACGCTGTCGCTTCGGTTCCCGTACAACGAAGCGACCGGTGCGAAGTCACTGACGGCCGGCGTCGTGGTGGGTGCGGGCAGGCAGTACCACCTCGTCGTGCCGGTCCCCTTCACTCTTGGTTTGGGCGACATCTCAGTGCATTCACTGGCTCAGGTCGATGGCGAGCGAGTAATCATTCGGCAAAGCGTCAGCAACCGCTCAAACAGGTCGGCCAGCTTCGAAGGGTTCGTCAGAGCGCCTCCGTGGCCCCCGCAACGTCGGCTGATTGCCAATCTCCGACCCGCAGAGACGGTCGTGAAAGAATACGTGCTCGAGCAGGCAGGACGGCTGGCGGGCCGCGAGGTCCGCGTCGGCCTGAAAGAGATCGGAGGCGCCGGCCGGCTCCTCAATCAAGTTGTACTAGTGCCGTAGGGGCCAACCGTTGGCGCGGCCCGGCTCTGTCGCGTCCGTCTGGCACGCACCGTGGGGGGGTTCCTGAGACTGGCAGCTCCGACAGAGATTCTGCTGTCTGCCTGCCCGGCTCGCACCGATACAAGATTCTGGCTGGATCGGCTCGTTTACGAGCATTGGGACGCGCGTTCGCCGTTCGGAAGCAACCCATGGTGGCCGTTCTTGATCTGGAAAGCCTCAGCGGGGCACTGACGCTCATCCTCTTCGGAGTGGCGTGCTTTCTGGTTGGCTACGTGCTGGGGCGCCTGGCCCGGCGGGGCGAGGCGCGTCACGCGGAACAGTTGGGCGCTTATCAGACGTTTATCGAGCGCGCCACGGGGCTGCGGCTATGTCTGTGGCGCAATCACCTGTCGCCGTCGCCGGAGACGACCGCGCAGGCCCTCAGCGCGTGGTACGAGTTCCTCGCCGCCCAGGCCACCGCCGCCGTTCACTCCGACGCCATGGTTGCCCAAGCCCTCAGCGAAGTTCGACAGACCCTCAGGAAAGCGGCCAAGGACGATCCGCACGTCCGACTTGGTCCGGCGCTCGGGCGGCTCGTGGCCGCGGTCAAACGCCAACTGGGTTACGACCTGCGCGGCGGCCTGACCTCTGAGATCGACGAGCGCATTGACCAGCTCGTCGCCGACCTCTCCGCCCGAGGCGAGCACGAGACCCCGCCCCAAGCTTGAGGGCTTCAGCGTAAGGGCCACGTCGCACAGGCGTACCGCTCGGGCCGGGCTCTACCGCCATTGGACTGTTCGGGCCACGGCAGCGTGATTGGCCGGGTCTATCGCGTGAAAGACGATCCGCAGCCGATCGGTATGCGCCGGGGCGAACCGCGTCGTGAGCTTGGCCGCTTCGGTCGTGCTCTCGCGCCGGCCTCGGCTAACCCAGTTATCGGTGCGTTGATCCCACGTGAGGATCTCATACCGGCACGGTAGAACCGTATCGATGGTGATTTCGCGGAGCGCTCGGGACGTCGGTAACTCGACCTGAAGCCACTGCGGCATCGGTAGGTGGGGCAAGCTCGTCCAGGTTGTGTTCGGATTGCCGTCAATCGCCGCTAGCGCATCGTTCAGGCAACTGCTCGCGCGGGCGATGGCGCCGCTGAAGGCAGCTGCGCGGCCGGGATCAACTGCGGGAAGATCGCGGTTGCTTAGGGACCGGGTGCTGAGGATCGGGGACTTGTCCTTGAATTGGACTACAAGCTCGTGTTGCCCGGCGGCGATCTCGAAGCCGACCGAGCCCTCGAGCTGGTCGAACGGTTGGGCCTGCCCGTCAATTCCAATGCCCCCGACCGGGCGGGTGGCCGCGACCCTTAGCTTCGTCGGCTCGGCGGTGTGAATGGCTCCGGTCAGACCGGACGCCTGATGGTCGATGACTAGACTCACCTCAGTTCGGCTGGACCAGACAGCGAGATCGCCAATCTGAAGGTACGTCCCGCCGTGACATGCTGCTCGCAGCAGATGGCCGTCCTCGTCCAGCTCGGTTGCAGTGAATGCAGCATCCGCTCGCCACTGGCCGAGCTTGAGCGTTCTGTTCATTCCAGCCAGGAGCATCCAGGTTCTCTTGGCTTGCGTTAGCTTCAAGCCGACCCCGCCGGCCACCGCCAGGCGCTCCAAGCGTGGCCGCCCGTCGCTGTCACCGAGCCAAACGGCCGATACAAACGTCTCGCTTTCGCGCTCTTC
>CAYGAN010000181.1:0-9628 GCA_964347585.1 uncultured Planctomycetales bacterium
AATCGGCAGTTTTTGGACTCCTCGGCGCCCGGGTGACCGTGCTGGATCTGACCCAGGGACAACTGGAGGGGGATAGGACAGCGGCAGCACACTACGGATACGAGGTAACCACCATCCGAGGGGACATGCGTGACCTCTCGTGTTTGTCCGACGAGTCATTTGACCTTGTGTATCAAGGGAACTCCACAGCCTGGATCCCCGATGTTCGGCAAGTTTACTTGGGAGTTGTCAGGATATTGAGAACTGGCGGGGTGTATCGGGTGGACTTCACCAATCCCGCAACGGAATTCATCGACTGTGATTCCTGGGATGGCCAGGGTTACCGTATCTCCGTGCCATACGCTGAGACTGAGAGGGTCGAGCGGCCGGACAAAGACGGGCCAGACTCTATTCAGTTTCGACATCATATGGGCGATATTCTCAACGGGCTTCTTGCTGTGGGGCTGTCCATTCAGCGGGTCCAGGATTCGCCCCACTACTTCCGTCAGAAGACACAAGTCGGCCCGGGAAGCTGGGACCACTCGCTGATGTACTTGGGGGGTTCGCTATCGTAGCAAGGAAGGAGTAAAGAGACTTTCTGACAACTGCTTGCAGTCAGACGTGGATCTCGCTCACGGAAATGCCATGTCTTTTACACCGAGCATGATTGGTAAGACGAAACTACCCGGCCCGACGGCACCACCGGTATAAGGAACAAGAAAATCATGATCGCCCCGTGCAAGGTGAAGGGCTGGGCGGGCTGGTGGCCCACGTCCGTGGCCCGTGGTGAAGCACCGTACGCGACCAGAAGAACCGCATACAGCGGGACGACGAGCGTCAAGACAACCAGCGCAAGCCGTAGGCGGTTAGCCCACCTTGGGAACACGAAAGGTTCGATCGGCCCGTCCTCCGCAAGCAGGGCCTGCAATTCCCAGGTCACGAGTCCAGGCGGTCAAGGCGCTGGCGCCAACGGGCACGGCCGTGCAAGCAAACCCCCAACGAGGCCCGCCCCCGCGCGGCAGGAGAGTTTCGAGCGAGACGACATGAACAAACGCGCTCGCCGAAGGGCCGCAATGCCGCAATACGGTAGCGTAGCCAACAATGGCGCAAGTTGGTGCCCATCGCGTGACCCGAAGACAAGCACGGGGGCCTTGCCGCGTCATGCAGCGATCGACCGCCTAGCGGGAATCGTTCGTGAGCTTGACGTTGTCGAGATAGTAAACCGTCTTGTCACTTGCGTCGCTGACAAACCCCATCCACATTAACGACCTGAACTCCGCACTGCCGTTCTTCAGCCCGACGAAACGCTGCGGCTGGCGATCGGGAAGCGTCACACTCAGATCCCACGTTCCCGTGGATTTGTTCCCCAGGACTGCGAGAACTTCGACGTGGACCCACTGACCGATGGGCACGGGGAGGAGTTCCTTGCCGCCGGCATGCAGCTTGCCCTGGCGGATCCAGAAACTCGGCCCGACCCGATACGGACTCGCCTCGTCCCGCCACTCGTGGTACATGACCGCGCCTGCTTCGACGCGCACATCGAAACTACAGCGCGTTACGCCGTCCGCGTGGTTAGGCCGATAGAAGAAGTGCGGATTGAAACGACGCTGCAGACCCGGTGCATCGACGATCTTCAGGCTCCGCTTGCCGCCAGCAGCACGTTGGTCGGTCACGCCGATGGAATCGCCCTTATTTTCCGTGTAGGTCTGGGCGTGGGCGGGCCTGGCGCTGACAGGCGCCGACTCGAAATCGTCACTGAATACCAGCGGAGGCGCAGGTGGCGGGGGCGGGGCAAATTGCACCTGGGGGTACTTGACGCTCGTGGCCAGATCGACCCATTCGGGTTTGCCGTACACGCCGGACTTGGTGCAGTCGAACGGCTTGAACCCGATCTTGGCAGCTGGCGAGCCCGGTTTCAGGCGAAAATCGAAGCGATCGGGGTCAACAAACATCGGATCGGCCACGAGCGATCCGGCATCTTTGCCTAGTTTCTGCCATTCTTCCAGCGGCATTCCCTGGAACGTCACCGGGCTGCCCGAAGCGTCCCAATAGAGGTTCCTCTCGATCTTGACGTTCCGGTCCTTCCAGTGCCTGTTCAGAAGATACCCGCCGTTCCAGTAAACGATGTTGTTGGCGAACGTGAATGATAGATGCGGCTCGACGCGCGACCGCTGCAGCTGCCCGTCCATGCTGAAGGCAAATATGTTGTTGCGAACGACGTTCTCTTTGCCGTAGTGCTGGTGGTACCCGCCGGTCTTGACGTTATAGACGAGATTGTTCTCCATGACGATATTGGAACTGCCCTCGTCGTTGTACAAGCCCCACCCGCCGCGGCCGTAATGGTCGTAGGAATACACGTCGTGGATGACGTTGTTGCTGACCGTCGTGCCCGGCGATGGGCCGAGCGTATAGACGCCGCCCATATCACTCAGCACACCCCAGCCGATGTGGTGGATGTGATTGAATTCGATCATATTGCGTTGCGCGAGACTGTCGGCGTAGCCCCATCGCCAGCCAACGGAGACGCCCGTATAGCGGAAGTCGCTGATCTCATTGTGCGTGACGCGGTTGTCGCCGCTCTGGCCGATCCACACGCCCACCGCCTCCATGAAGATGTGCCCGCCTGAGCGAATGATGTTGTTGTCCACCTCGACGTGGCCGGTGCGATCGGCGAGATCGGGCTGGATGCCTCCCTCGCCAATGCGCACGCCGCCGGCGCCCAGGTCATGGATATAGCTCCGCGCGACGCGGCAATGGCGGCACCCACGCCGAAACCAGACGGCATAGACGCCGACGCGGCTCACCTCGCAGTCTTCTATTGCCACATGCTGTGCGCCGTCGGCCATGATAACGGCCGGAATGCTGAACGCGGCTTGAGCATCGCTGTGGCCCTGCTTCGGGAGGATATATTGGCCGTGCCGGAAAGTGAGGCCCTTTAGCGTGATGTGCTCGACGAAGCGACCCTTGTCGGGCTGGCCGGCGAAACGAACGAACTCCCCCGCAACCGGCGCGATGACCTCAGCCGTCGTCATATCCTCGCCGGGCAGCGGCTTGTAGAACAGCGTCCCGCCACGATCGAGGAACCATTCGCCGGGTGCGTCGAGCGCTTCTTTGAAGTTCTCCAGGTGATAGCGCTGGTTTGGACCCCACCGCATGAAGGGCCAGCGAGCCGGACCGGTCGTGATGACCGTGTTCGTCTTAGGATCGAGCGAGGCCAGTCGGTGGCGCGAGACGGCCCACGAGTGGTACGCGACCAATGTGACGTCGTTCAGGTTCGGCCAGAGTGACACGTCTGACTGTCGCGCTTGGAACGCCCGGTCGGCCAGGTTCGCCTGCTTGCCGGTCAGCGGGTCTATGCCATACTCGACTCGCCGCAGCATGTAATAGTAAAAGGTGTTCGGGCTGCGTGCTCGAACGGCGCGCCGACTGTTGACAAAGAGCTGCTCGAAGTACCACCGACCCGCCTTTACCTCAGGCAGACGAGCGGTCCAGAGGCCGTCACGGCCGCGCTTGAAGTTTCGGATCAGACGACCCCCGCTGAATACCGGTCTGGCGCCGCCAAGCGCCTCGTAAACGATTGGACATTGCTCGGTGCCGCTGTCTCGGGGCTCAAAGACGATCGGCTCACTGAGAGTGTACGTGCCGCCGGCGACCAGCACACGCACCGGCTCAGCCAGCGCGCCTAGAGCTTTCCGACGCCGAATCGCGTCACGCGCACCCGCAAGTGTTGCCAGCGGCCCGTCGGTTCTGTCTGCACTGGGCTGCGGCTGTCTGCCCGACCATCCGTCGTTGCCATCGGGCGCGACGTAGAACGTTTCAGCATGTCCGAGCTGAGCGGCCACAGTAAGCACCCACGCCACGAATAAGGCGCCGATGATTGTGCGTTTGGAGAGACGCATCACTGACCGTGTGAGCGGCAACGGGCACACACACTTGACGAACGCGGCCCATAGGCATGTGCGCCCGCAAGCTCCTCGCGTCCTCTCTGCGGCAGAAACGGCGCTGCTTGCTGTCCACGCAGCTCGATGCTGGAACTGACCGGCAACGCCGAGCAGACTCCAAGCCCTGATCTCTTGCATGCCGTGGACCTCCGACAGATCGGAAACTCTTGTAACTCACTTTCATTTCGAGGCTTACACCTAGGCCTGTCATGGAAGGACCTCTTGGAAGCTGCCAAACACTGACGTACGAGTTTACTCGACCGTGCGGTCGCCAGGAATCCGAATACCACGCGGTACGGTAGCGGCGCGATCCGCGAAAGCCAGGCTGGAACTCAACTCATCAGACGAGCCTAGATGATACCCTCAGACCTGGTTTCCTGCTGTCAACAAGCCGGCATTCGAGCATTCTCGTGGCCGTAACCCGCTTTCTCAGAAGACATACCCCGCGGACAGGCCCCTTCCCGCCACGCCGGGTGAGGCGCCATCTGCGTAGTTCAAGGTAGAAGAAACGACCGTGCCCGCGCCGACGCTTGGGCGGACCACACGCGGCTTTGACGTGGCTTGGCCGTGACTGCCGATCACGCGCGAAAGGGCACACTCCCCTCGGTTACGAACCCATGGATTCGGACTCGACGTCCCGATACGATAATCGGAAAAGAGATTCTCACAATACGGAGGGCACGGTGTTGGGGGAATCCTATCCTTGTCAACGTGCCGTGGTCGCTCGGAGGGGTCTCTTGTGGCAACCGACAAGCGTCCTTTCATCATCCTGACGGTCATCTGGGCTTTCTCGCCAGCCCTCGTTCCGGTACTCGCCGACGAGCCCTCAACCCCACTCACGGTGATGACCTACAACATCGGTGCCTATTCGCCGACGATTCCGCTGGGCTTGCCACAGATGGCCCAGATTGCACAAGAGATCAAGGACGCTCAGGCGGATGTAGTCGGGATGACCGAGGTGGATATTGGCACCCGAAACGGACAGGCACCGTACCTCGACATGGTGGCGGAAATCGATGCCGCACTGACGGCGATCGACTACCCGATGTTTCACTATGAGACACCAACGGTCGTGTATTACGGCGGAAATGGGGTGCTGGCGATTTGGAGTCGGCACCCGATCGTGTCCACAGGGTTTGCAGTGACGTGGTCGTACTACCCATCCCTCTGGAAGGTGGCGCGCGCCACGATTCAGTGTGCCCCGGACACCTTCGTACACTGCTTCATGACGCACTATTACATCGGCGACGCCATCGCTTACCAAGATCAGACCGATGCGGTTCTCGGTTATGTTCAATCCTTCCAGGGACCGCGGACACTGATGGGCGATTTCAATTTCGGCCCGTCTGCGACCTATTACGATCAGGTGATAGCAGCGGGACTGCAGGACGCGTGCGTATCGGCCGGTCCGTGCGACTGTCTCACCGTGGGATCCGGCGCAGGCGTGCCCGCGCCATTGCCGCGTGTGGCTCAGATCGACTTCATCTTCGGCACGGAGGAGATCAGTTTCTTTGATGCCTACGTGCCGGGCAGCACGGTGTCGGACCACTGGCCGTTGGTGGCAAGCGGCCTGGTCCCGCCAGCCCAGCCTACCATTGACCGCTGGCCCGCGGCGTTGACGGCTGAAACGATCGAGAGCATTAACGCGGAAAGTCAGGCGTTTGTGGTGTCCAATTCCGGGGCCGGCGCTCTGAGTTACGCGATCACGGACGATGTTGATTGGCTGGACGCGAGTCCGGCCGAGGGCACCAGCGTCAACGAAGCTCATACGATCGCCGTCATCTACAATACGGCAGGCCTCTTGCCTGGGCATTACTCCGCCACGATCGCCATCAGCGATCCGAACGCCACGAATAGCCCCCGGACGATTGCCGTTTCGCTGACCGTGCAACCAGGCCCGCTGGTTCGGCCCCAACCCGGTACGCTTGTCTTCCAAGATGGCCGGAAGTACCCCGACCAGACCGTTTATGCCGGTACGGAGGATGCCCACATCCTCCAGCAGCGCCCCCTGCACAACACCGGGGGACACGACGCACTCGAAGCCTGTCGTTATGACGGCAATGACTCCGCCCACGATCGCAGTATCGTCGTCAAGTTCACCGACCTGGACACAAGCTCAGAAGCGGGCAAGATTCTCCAGCAAGCGGTTCTGACGCTAGAGTACTTCGGCTCGCGCAATGATCCGGGCGGGGCCGCCAAGACGCTCTACATCCACAAGCTGCTGCACGACTGGGGCGAGGGCACAAAGACCGGCATCGACGGTGCGTGGGCCGGTGCCAATGAAGTCTGCTGGACCAAGCCCTACGGCGCTACCGGCGGGAATAATCCGAACTGGACCGGCACGCTGGATCCCCAGTACGCCGATCCGGTCGCCCTCGACAGCGTCGCGCTCGGGGGGGCGGAAGACCACGGCCCGGTCAACTTCGACGTGACCGAGGCAGTGCGAGAACACTTGGCCAGTCCGAGCGAGAACTTCGGCTTTGTCATTCGCGAAGAGCAGGGCAGCGAGAGCACTCAGAACGGCACCCGTCAGTTCCGCTCGCGGGAGTACACCGGCGAGGGAACAGGCGCGGAAGTCCTGGTCCGCCCGTCGCTGTCACTAACGTTCGTGCATCAGCCGCCCGTCAGCATCGAGTCGGTCGCCACCATGGCCGACCACGGCGCCGCCGGCGAGTTAGGACTCGACGTGAGCCTGGCGGCCGAGACGCTGCCGGACGACAGCGCGCTGGTGACCACGGAGCCCCGCGAGGAGGGCATCACCAAGCTGGCCGTCAACTGCGACGACGATGTGACGCTACCCGATCCGCCCGAGAGCTTGGTCGAGTCAATAGTTGGAGTCAGCAGCGGCGACGTCACGGCTTATGTCGTCAGCGTGACAGCTGTCGGCGACGTAATCACGCTCAGCCTGAATCCGCTCCCCGATCAGGACACCTATACGGTCACCTTGGCCGACGCCATGATCGCCGGCGATAATGACTTTATGATCCGCGCGCTTCGAGCCGAGGTGGACAACGCTGGGGTAGCCTCGCAGGCGGTCAATGCGCTGGACCTGAGCGACGTTCGGATGCACTTCGGCACGGACGTGACCGTCGATGGCAACGCCAAGTATGACATCATCTTGGACGGTTCGATCAACGCGTTGGACCTGTCCGAATGCCGGCTCCACTTCACGCACACGGCGCCGTAGGTTGGAAAGGGCATTTGCGTTCAACGTTTTCCGACGTGGCTAAGCGCGAGAGTGAGGGGGCTTCTGCGGTCGGGCGCAAGGTGCCGGATTTCGCTCCTCAGCCGCGCCGAGCGAGACAGATTGGCCGCCGCCGGGACGGCCCCGGCGAAACCAAGGGCCATCACTTTGCCCGCCGCGTAATCGTCCATTCCCCCGTTAGCCGGCGGCGGCACGCCGCCGGTGTTGCTGACGTTCAAGCTTCAGCCGGGTGCCCCATCCTTGCACCGCAAGGGTGGGGGACGACATTGGCGCATGCATCCCGGCAGGAGCTTTGCTGACTTGCACGTCCGGAGTGGGTCTATTGCGTGACAACGGCAAGACCAGGTATCGTCTCACATGGCCGAACGCGTCACGTGCCCCGAGGACGCGGATGACGGCTCCACGAGCCAGCTCCGCCACGCGTTCGACGGAAACTGAGACGCGCACCGACCGATTCCCAGCCCCGCGCAAGAAGGAGTAGGACCAAATGCCAGATAACGTCATCGCGATCAACCGTGCACCCCTGCTCACGCTGTGGGCCGCCGTGGTGGCTAAGCGCCTGGGCTACAGCCGCGAGACCGCGCTGAGCTTCGGCAAGGCAGTGGCCGGCCTGAACGCACAGTCCAAAGGACGCATGCTTGGCATCTACGGCAAGCCGAAGGCGCTCGAGCGAGGCGGCCCGCCGAAGAAGGTCGGCCTCGGCGAAGAG
The DNA here is from genome assembly GCA_964347585.1 of uncultured Planctomycetales bacterium. Classification (GTDB taxonomy): domain Bacteria; phylum Planctomycetota; class Phycisphaerae; order UBA1845; family CAYGAN01; genus CAYGAN01. The sequence goes on from CAYGAN010000181.1 coordinate 7,835, forward strand.
TTTTGGGTGGAGATCTGCGGGCGAGGCGTTCCCGCCAAGAACACCAAGGACGGCGTTCGTGCGGTCGTCAAGGACAAGCCAATCGATCCGGATACGGTCCAGAAGTACCTCGAAGGCAAGTTTGCCCAACATCTCGACGCCGTGCGACAGGCGATGGACACCCTGGCTGCGGCCCTTGAACCCGAAGAGCTCGAGGCGGAATCGTACGAGCTGTACGAGAAGTTCCGGCCCGCTATCGAGCCCGGCCGGCGCGGCTGGGGCCAGAAGGGCGAACTCGATCTCGGCCGGATCCGCTCCCTGGCGGAAAGGTGATGGCCTCGGTCGGCGGTCGTTTCACAGGCATTGGCAATAGCTTGACAGACTCCGCTGCGAGGCGTTCAAATGTCGCCTGCAAATCGAGGAGGCTTATCATGAACAGAGTTCACACGAGTCTTCTGGCCGTCGTCATCTCTTGCCTGGTCTGCGTTGTGGGTTGCGCACAGCAGACGAGCGAACCCAAGAACGTGATCCTGATCGGCTGGGACGGCTGTCAGCGCAATCACCTGAAGGAGTGCATAGCACGCGGCGAGGTGCCCAATCTGATGAAGCTGGCGGACGAAGGCACCCTGGTTGCCGTCGATATCCTGCGGACGACGGACACGAAGGCCGGTTGGAGCCAGATCCTGACGGGCTGCGAGCCGGAGAAGACCGGCGTGTTCAGCAACGGGCGCTACAAGCCAATCCCGGTTGGGTACACGGTCTTCGAGCGGCTGGAGAAGCACTTCGGGCCTGACAACATCGCCACCGTGGCCGTCATCGGCAAGAAGGGGCATGTGGACGCCGATTCGCCGCGGAAGATCCGGCTGGACAAGCAGCGCCAGAAGCCCAAGCCAGCAAAGCGCCCCGCACGGCGCCCGGAGCCCGGCAGCAAGGTTATCGAGGAGAACGGGGTGAAGTATCGCGTCGTCCCCGGCAAGCCGTACTTTCACACCAAGGATCACATGGACGTCTTCATCAACGGGTTGTCGGAGAACGAGAAGGTCGGCCTGGCGGCGCTTGGCTACCTGGACAAGTACAAAGATCAGCGGTTCTTCTTCTTCGTGCACTTCGCCGAGCCCGATCATGCCGGCCACCAGCACGGAGAGAATTCCAAGGAGTACAACGACGCAATCATCTCGGACGACGAGTGGACCGGCCGGATCGTGGCCAAGCTCAAGGAGTTGGGCCTGTACGAGAAGACTCTGATATACGTGACGGCGGACCACGGCTTCGACGAAGGACAGAAATCCCACTCCGACGCGCCGTACGTGTTCCTGGCCACCAATGACCCGAAGGTCATGCGGCGGGGCGAGCGTTGCGACATCACCCCGACGATCCTGGACCGTCTCGGCATGGATCTGACAAAGACCGAGCCGCCAGTTGACGGACACCCGCTGACCAAGCCCTACAAGCTGGCGATCTGGTAACACCGACCCGCCAGAAGGCCGACAACTCAGGACTTGCCGCCGCTGTCACGGCTCCGAGTTCGTCCGGCTTGTGAATACTTGCTGCGCCGGCGATAAGCGCAGACTCTCCGACTCGAACGTTCGTCCGCCTTCGCGGCGCGAGAACGGCCTAGGTACCTCCGCTTCTCAAGCGTAAGCCGTCGCATATGTTAATGCGTGCGAAACAGGTCGCCGGTTGCGGCGTCTATGTTGTAGGAAGGCCGGCGTCGAGGAATGTACGCATCGGATACGGATACAGGAGCACGAAATGAGCGTAATGCCGCACAAGCTTCGAGCGAGACTCGCTTTGCTAGTGATCGCGTGTACCGTG
>CAYGAN010000182.1:0-3319 GCA_964347585.1 uncultured Planctomycetales bacterium
ACGTTGCCTACGGGATCGTCGCGATCCTCGTAGCGCATGCAAACGCTGGGACGCCCGTCCGCCTGCGTCTGGCCACGGGCAGCATTGTATGGAACCGTATATTCCGGAGGCTACTGAGCGGGTCTGACGAGCTCCGGGAACCGAGCGATGGGCGAGTCCGCCGGTGCGGCGGCAGCGGCACGCTTCAGGTTGTCCATGCCGAACTCGGCCAGCTCCGTGTGGTATTCGATGTACCCGAGCAGGAACCGCAGCCGGTAATCATCTTTTTCCCGCAACCGGCTTTCGAGGTACGCCCGGCGAATCTCGAGCAGCTTGGCGTCGGGGATGAAGGCGGTCAGATCGAGCCGGAACCGGACGATCTGGGGGAACCTTTGGATGGCACGGCAAAGACTGTTGACCGCTGAGAGGTACTGCCCGGCCCCGATCAAGGCGTGGGCCCTACCCAGCAGCGGCAGCGGGTTCCGCGGATCGAGGGTGTGCGCGATCTCGTATCTGCCGGCAGCGCGGTAGTACTCGCCCCCGGCCATGAACTCTTCTGCCTCTCGCAGGCGCTCATTGACGGCTGTAGGCGCGGTTCCCACAAAGCTGCCGATAGGCTTTTCGAGGAACTCTCGTGCCCGAGCACGTTGTGCCTCCAACTCAGCGGCACGTTGTTGCGACGGCGGTGCCACCCTGGGCGTTGTGGGCACCTGAGCACTTGGCGCTTCAGCCGAGGCGATCTCGGCTGCCGTCTGCGTGCGCCATTGCTCGAGCCGTTGCCTGAAGGCGAGAACGTTGAGCATGTCCTGGAAGGCGTCTTGGCCTGTCGGTCCGGCGGGGAGTTCCGTGGGCGTGCGAGCTGCGGGCTCGGGGCCCTCGGGCGGGCCGGCGGGTGGCTCGCCCTCTTCCGGCCGGGCGGCCGGCGTCGGCTCGATGCGTCCGGCGAGGCTCTCCGGGAGGAGAAGCCCGGGGCCTAACCGGGCGCTCGGGCGAAGAAGGCCGTCCGGCGGCTGGATACCCGTTCGCTCAGCGAGTGGCTGCTGGCCCGGGACCCACGGCCCGGCAGGAGCGCCAGGCGCAGACGGAGCTGTGGCCAAGTCGGCTGGCAGGCCCGTCGCAGCCGGCCCCGGCGGGAGCGCGGAAAGCGGCGTCAGGGCGGCCAAGTTGGCGTTCCTGGCAAACAGCGGGCTGCTCAGCAATTGCGGGTTGACCGCGCCGGGGAGATTGGCCACGGGCTGCATCCCGACCTGGAGCGGCTTGAGCAGGAGCTGGTCGCCTTGGGGGATGGGTTGGACGCCCGGCGCCGGTAGCGATACGAGCGGGTCGGTCGTCCGCGGGCGATCCATTCGAGGGACAACGTAGCTGGAGCGAGGCACCGAAGTCCCGGGCAGGTTCAGACCCGCTTCTATGGCGCCGACGTTGGTGACCGTCTGTTGAGGGAAGAAGAAGGGCCTGGGCTCGAACGCCGGGCGATTTGCCAGCACGTCGTTGACGCCGGTCGAGTCACGCATGAAGTCCGAGAGCGTCGATGAGGGCAGGCTCAGCAAAAGCTGGCTGGAGTCGCGGATAGGAGAAAAGCCCTGGAATGCACGGCCGCCGGTGATGTTGCCGGTGATAATGAGGTTACCTCGGTTGAGTTGGTACCCCCCGCCCGGGACGTTGAAGCCGCCCGATCCGACGAGGGGGTTCGCATCCAGGGCTCGCCCGTCGCCGATGCGCCGGACCTGTCCGGATAGATCCGTTGCGACGGACAGCAGCGCTGCTACCGTTATCGAAATCGAAAGGCCCGTTCGTGTTCGCCGCATCGCCATCCTCCTTGATATCGTCGCATTGACGGCCGCCCGTGGCATGATTCGCTCGACATTGAACTTGCTAGTACATTATAGGCCTGGAGGCGGAACACGCCAAAGGATATTGGCTGGCGGTGCAGTCGGGGTGGAGAAACGGGCTGAGTGCCCTGCCCTGTCTGAGGGTGGCAGACGAGTCCGCGTGTGCCGGCGTGTTACGCTTTGAGTCAGTTCCCCGCCGCGTCCTTCGGGAGGGGATGGGGGACCTCCCGCGTGACGGAGTTGGGATGCTCTGTTATGTTCCGTGGCGGACCGTGCGCAGTTGCCGACGATCTGCCGGCGTTGAGAGGAGGCGATTGTGACTCCGCGCGAGCGATATCGGCAGACGCTGCTTTTCGGCATGCCTGATAAGATCCCCTTTCAGCCCGGCGGGCCACGAGAGTCAACTCTGCGCACGTGGCGCCGGCAAGGCCTTCCCGAAGAAGGTAGTTGGTCGTCGCACCTGCTGGCCGAGCTCGGCATCGAACCGGAGAAGACAAAGCCAGCCGTGAGTTTGGGGGTCTCGTTTCAAATGATTCCGCACTTCGAGGAGAAGGTGCTGGAACACAAGGACGGCCACTACATTGTGCGGGATTGGATGGGCGCGATCACCGAGATCTCGGACGAGTACGACTACACCTACATCCGCTCAGCCAAGGACTTCGTGACGCGACGGTGGCACAAGTGGCCCGTCGCAGGGCGCGAAGACTGGGAGCAGATGAAGTGGCGGTACGACCCGAAGGCGCCCGAGCGGTTCCCCGAGGACTTCGAGCGGCGGTGCCAGGCCCTCAAGGATCGCGATTACGTGGCCCGTGTGCACTTCAACGGCCCGTTCTGGCAGATGCGCGAGTGGTGCGGGCTGGAGGGCCTGTGCACGCTGATGATGGACGATCCGGGGTTCGTCGAGGAGATGGCTGCGTTCTGGACGGATTTCGTGCTCCAGACGCTCGAGCCGATCCTCGACCGCGTCGAGTTGGACATGGTTGGCATCAGCGAGGACATGGCCTACAAGGCGCACAGCATGATCAGCCCGGATATGACGCGCCGCTTCCTGCGGCCGAGCTACTTGGCGTGGCTCGAGCGGATCGAGGCCAGCGGCTGCCCGCTGATCGACATGGACTCCGACGGGTACATCGCGGAACTCATACCCGTCTGGATCGAGAGCGGCATCAACGCGTGCGGTCCGGTGGAGGTTGCTGCCGGCAACGACATCCTGGAATACCGTGTGCTATTCGGCCGGCGAATGGCCTACCACGGCGGCATCGACAAACGCGCGATGGCCAAGGGCGGGAAGGTCATGGAGGCTGAGGTGATGCGCGTCGCCCCGCTGATCACCGACGGCGGATACATTCCCGGGTGCGACCACGGCGTCCCGCCGGACATCAGCTGGCCGAACTTCGTCGATTATGCCCGCCTGCTGGCCAAGCTAACGGGTTGGTTGTGAAGCGCGGGGCGCCATGCTCGCCCACAGGAACGTCCATGGCCACGCGTTTGTGGCAAGCCAAGCGCTCGCG
>CAYGAN010000182.1:3329-9453 GCA_964347585.1 uncultured Planctomycetales bacterium
AACGGGTTGGCTGTGAGGCGGCCGGGGGTGGGTTGGGCTGGGGAGCCGGGCCGGGAGAGAGCAGCAGATCGACGTACTTGTGCGGGTCGGCGCCTCGCATGATGCCTGAACCGAACTCGACCCAACGGCGGTCGGTGAGCTCGGGTCGGTCGTAGTCGTTGACCAGTAGTGAGAAGCGGGCCAGCCGAATGATACCCTCCAAGTCGATGCCCAAGGGGGCCCACGGGACGGTCAGATCGTACAGCGTTACGTTCCCGCGGCGCGAGCACTGTGCGACGATTGCCTTGCGCGCCTGCTCGCTATCGACGCCGTCGGGCACGAAGCCGAGCTCGATGATCGCCTGATCCGCGTCGGCATCGTACGCGACGCCGAAGTTCGCCAGGCCGGGATCGCCCATGCCGGGCATGCGATAGAGCTTCGGGCCGGCGTGGATCGAGAACTGGACGCTGTCCCCTCGCCACACGCCGCCTTCGCCAAGATGGACCTGGTGCACGTCGTCACGTACCTCGCAGCGGACATACAAAGCGCGGTCATCCCACTGCAACCGTAGCGCTGCGGTCAAGTCTTCGGGCGCGCCCCGAGCGCGTGTGACAGCAGGGACCCGATCCCAGCCGGCGCCCGGGGCGTCCTTCGGCGCACGGTGGGCCACCAGGGGAACCGAGAGCTCGATCGGCTCGTAGTGAACGACGCGCTCGCCTGCAAGGACTTCGCAGCAAGCGTGGGCGCGCCCGAGGAAGCTCGGAGGGGGGGTGATCAGCCAAGTCTCGGGTTCCCACCCCAGCCGGCTTGCCGCTTGATCAGCCCTGCGAGCATGCCAGCTAGGTGACACGTCAATGGAGGTCCTGTATTCGGCGTCGCCTGGCGCTAATGCCCTAGCGTAAGCGCAAAGTGCTCCCGTCCTCCCGGCGTAGAAGAGGAGCGGCTCCCGCACGGGCGAGTCCGGAACGTACAGTTGGAGAGGTGGGGGAAGCACTTGGGCCAGTGGGACCACGAGCGTGCGGCGCTGGCCGTCGATCCTCACGCGCCATTGGACGAAGCCCCTTAGAGGCGCTGGGCGCGGAAGGCCAAAGGTGGCCAGCTCCGGCACCTCGAACTGCGTGAATGCTCTCAGGCAATCCTCCTTCGTCTCACGGCGCACCGGTTCGCGCGGTGCGTACGTCGCCAAGACCCTGCACTCTGTGGACTCCGCGCCGCGCAAACCGGGCCCGGTGAGGTCGAAGTTGCCGGCCAGCCATCCCCCTTTGCGCATCCCGCAAAAGCGGATACTCGCCTCCCAGCCGGCGCCTGCAAGCTTCATGGCTCTCCACCATTCGATCTCGACTATGCTCTCGCCATCGGCGCCCACCAACTCGAGCGAGCCGGTCACGGGCTCCTTTAGAAACAGCACATGGCGACTGGTGCAGCGGGCGGGGATCTTCAGGGGCGGGGAGGTGTGGATGACCTGGCCCCCGCGGGTCAGGCGGAGTCGGCAGCCGGTCAGCTCGTCACCTTCGTTGTGGATCAGCACGTGCTGGTACGCGCTGGGCCGCGCGTAGAGGTCAACCAGCTCCAAGGTCACGGGAATCAGCGACGGCGCCGGCGGCGGGGCGTCGGCTGGCCGATCGAGCCGAAAGACGGCCGTCTCGTTCGGCTGCATGAGCATCCGGTACATCCCGTCGGGCAGCTCTTCGAAACGCCGGTGCGTGAACAGGCTCTTGTTCTGTAGCGTGCGGTCAACAGGGACGACCCATGTAAAGGCTGGCAGACGCCCCGGATTGCACAGAAGCAGCAGAAGCTCGTCCCCGCAGCTCCGCAGGTCCCAGTGCACCGTCGGCGGGGATGACGTGCAGATGATCCGCGCGTCGGCAGGCGGGTCGGCGAGTGGGCTGAGCGAAGCGATGTCGGCGATGGTGCACTGCAGCGCTTTGAAGAACTCTGGCTCATGCTCGGGCAGCGTTTGGCGCTTGCCGCGATCACGGAAGGCATAGGCGTAATGACTGATGCCTGCGGCTCGGTGGATGAGCGCCAGAAATGCCAAGCAGCGGTCAAAGTCTCCGCCGGGAAAGCCCTTGTCTGCCGACCAGGCCTGCTGGATCAGAACGACCTTCTTGGTTCCGCCGCTCGCGGCGCGGGCGTAGTCGAGGACCTCGACCGCCCACTCGGTCGGCCGACCGTAGAAAAACGGGTAGGGATCGACCCGGAGGACGTCAACGGCATCCTGATAGTCGTCGATCAGGTGCACGCTCAGAGCGCCGCTGCACGTGACCATGGTCGGGTGCTTGGAGTCGATGGCGACCGCGTCCGCGAGCCGCTTGACGTACTCCGGCGGGGCATCCCAGAAGTGCAGGTCCGGCTCGTCGGTAAGGATATAGCCAGCCAGAGCCGGATGGTCCTTGATCGGCTCGAGGGCCTCGCGGATCGCGGCGGGGTCGATTGGCTTCTTGTGCGGCACGCCGGAGAACACGCCCTTTAAGCCGAGCTTGGTGCACAGATCCAGGCCGGCCTTGTTGCCAACGACCAGCGTGTTGATGCCCATTGCCTTGCAGTGGGCGGCTGGCTCCGCTGCCGCCGCGTTGTACATCTCCAGGGCAAGCTCATCTGCAAAGAGAGTTGATGAGGCGAGCGCAATACCGATCGCGAGAACGGAGGTGGGCACGCAGAACGGACTGTTCCAACCGCACATGAGCTACTCCGCGGGCCGCCGCGGCATCGCAGCGAGACACATGCTAACGGGCTACCCGCTGGGCGGCTAGCTGGCGGCTTCCGTGACGCAAGCGCTGGTGGTCTTAGCCGAGCCGCGGGTCTCTTGTTCGCGTCTGACGGTCTGGGCCAGCGCGGGCGAACTCGCCCGCGTCACTTGTACCACTCAGCCGACGGTCCCGACACGGTCTCCAGCGGGCGGGCGATGATCTGGTCGGGTTTGATGCCTTCGGCGTCGGCGGCTGCGTGCCCTTCTGGTATCGGACGAGTTGTATGTCATAGAGGGCCTTGAAGACCGGGTGCTCGGAGCCGAGGGGCGCCAGCTCGCGTTTTGGAAACACTCGGGACATGAGTCGGCGAAACGAATCGGCGAATTCCTTAGCCCCGCAGCAGGCATTGGCGACGATCGTGCCGCCGTCGAGGAGAAACTGCCGGAGCTGTGCGCGTTGCTCGTCCGAGAGCTGGGGGATCGGCTCGTGGCCGGTCAAATACAGTACGGGCACCTCAGCGGGGTCGGAGCCGAAGCGCTGCCAACTGCTTTCAACGTGTCGGTAGCGAATGCCGAGGCGTTTGTTGGCCCACCGCAGCAGATTCCGTACGTCGTCGGTGACGTTGAGCCATTCACGCCGGACGACGCGCCGGCCTTCGTGCACGGCAACCTGTGCGGGCGCGTACGCGAGTTTGGTCACCAGCGCAGGCGCAGCCGGGTGGCCGGAAGTGGCAGCGGCGGGAACCATTCTCCGGCGGTGCGACGATGGGGTGCTGCCAGCGGGGCCAGGCCGTGACCGGGTAGACACAACGACTCCGCAGCGGCCAGTTCGCGGCGGCAAATGGACAGATCGCTCTGGCAAGGCGGGGTACCGTCGCAGCGCAACCCGGGTGGCCCGTGCGTTGGCGGCTTGCGGCGTCGGGAGACGGAGGGCGACTCAGTCTGTCTAGGGATACATGCGTGGCGATTCCATCGGTCCGGCGCCCAGAGGCACGTAGTCCGGATTAGTCGTCAGCATGAAACGGTCGAATTCGCAGCCGTCCTCGCGCTGATGGAACGTGACCGTGTGAAGGCCCGGTTCGGCGACTTCGATGGTGATTGTTCCGTCAACGCCGCAGGGGTCGCCGCCGCTGTCGCGCTGGGCGCTGGACCATCGCCACACGTCCGGGCCGCACCACTGAATCTTGACGCCGGTCTGGGGCAGCTCGCCGTCGATGCCCACGTGCATGCCGTTGTCCTCTTTGCCGGTCGAATACACGCGGACCCAGACGTAGTAGGTGCCGGTGGTCTGGAAATCGATCTCGTAACTGAGCGACGCGCCGCCCACACAATCGCCGTATATGGTCCCAGGTCCTAGAGGATCGTGCTCGGTGACGCGAAGGTCGGGCAGGCATTCCATGTACGCATCGCCGGACGGGCCGGCATGGAACCCGTCCGGATCGGGCTGGGCTTGGCTGAACTCGTTGGGGCTCTGCTCGAGCCAGTTCCGTTCGTCCATGTCGATTTCGACGCCCCAGAGCGCGACCCAGTTGCAGCGTTTAGAGGTGTAGTGCTCGGCCTCGACGATGACACGGCCGTTGCGCTCCAGGTGCGGCCCGCTGCCTTGGCTGACCCCGCCCCGTGTCTCAGGAGTATCCGGTATTTCGTCCACGGGGTCTTGTGGGATGAGGCTGTTCAGACCGACGAAGCTGGGCAGGCACTCGTAGCCGAATAGAGGCATGCAGACAACCGGTAGCGCAAAGGCGATGGCGCGATAGCAGCGATTCCAACTAGTACGCGCAGGTTTCACGGCTTACCCCCCCGACTGGCACAACAACTGTTCGTATCCGCTGGCAGCGCTGACGCGCCGACCGCACACGTACGGACCCTCCCGAAGCGGATAACAACATAGGCAATATACATAGTCGCGCCGGCCACGGGCAAGCGGCTGTTGTTGGCACTTGCTTGATTTGTGTTTTCGGACGCCCTATATACGCCCACTCGCACAACGTCGGTAAGCGCGGGGGTGAGGTTGCGAAATGTCCGGTAAGACAGGCGGTCGTGGGTTGTTCGCCTCACACCGAAGCTACGTGCTCTGCTTTGTTATGGGTGCGCTGGTGTGCGTGTTCATCAACGGCGCCTTCCGCACCTACGGCAAGCCTGAACGGTATCGGCTCTTCCTGACCGGCGGCATCGTCCCCAAGCCGAACTGGCGGACGTACGGGGTCAGCGCCTACTCGAGTCTGCACTACTGGCGATCGATCGACTGGGGAGACTTTCGTCCGATACATGACGCCAGTGCCGGTAGGCGGATGAACAGAGGCCATCCACTCTACACCCCCGAGGAACTCTCACGCCATTCAGCTTCATTTGTCTATACGCCAGTTGTGGCGATGCTCATGACGCCTTTGACCTACTTCGACGTTCGGACAGCAGCGGACTGGGTCAGCTTCATCAACCATCTGCTGTGGGCAGGCGGGCTGGTGGTGATCCTCAAGATCGCAGCATACGGCAGGCGACTGGCGCCGATCGAAGTGCTCTTGTTGGTCGGACATTACCTTATCTTCTATCCCATGGCCAAGGCGCTCGAGCTGACTCAGGCGAGCGTGTGGGTCTTCTTTCTGCTGGCCGTCTCGGCGCTGCTGTTCCAGCGCAAGAGATTTGCCCCGGCAGGGGCGGTGCTGGCGGGGGCGGTCTCGATCAAGCCGCATCTGGTCCTCTTATTAATCCTGTTGGGGGCGGCGCGCCGCCTGACGTGGCGGTTTGTGATCTCGGCCGCCGTTACGCTGGCGGTGCTTGGCGCGCTATGCTTGCTCTATGCAGGATGGGCCAACATCCACGATTACCTGTTCGAGCTGCTACCGGTCCTCTCGAACGGGCTCGCCTACTATCCCAATCAAAGCCTTAATGGATTGCTGCTGAGGCTCTATACCGACCTGGACCCAGCGGAATTCAATCTGGCACCGGCCGTGGGCTGGATCAAGAACGTCTGCTCGGTCTGGGGTCTGGCGTTGCTGGCCGCGGCTTGGATCCCCTGCCGCGCACCCCGCGGGCCTCGCGACCACGATGGGGACGTTCTCTGCTACGTGTTAGCGACCGTGGCAGTGACGATCGCTTCGCCAATTGTCTGGATACATCACTTCACGGCCTTCTTCGTGCCGATGGCAGTGGCGTGCAACTACTTGGCGCGCTTCCCGCAGGCCCGCCGACTGTGGTTTGAGCTGTTGATGCTGGTTGGCTGGTGGCTGGTGACGTTCTTCTTCGATTCGCAATACCTCAAGTCGGGCTGGCTCGTGCTGCTGGGATCGCTGGGGTTCTATGGCTCACTGCTGCTCGTGATCGCCCTGGCGGGCGTCGTCGTGGCGGCGAATCGCCAGGCTCGGCGGGCGCCGTGCGGAGCGCTGGCAGCAGCTTGATTGCCCGCACGCCTCGGCGTGGCTTGATTCCTTACCTGCCAACGACTATAGAACGCGATGC
>CAYGAN010000183.1:0-9405 GCA_964347585.1 uncultured Planctomycetales bacterium
CGGCAGGCAGCCGCAGCATGAGCATCAAGGCAAAGTCGCCCCCCAGCCGGGCCATCTCGGAATCTTCGATGTTGCAGTCAGCTTCGTACAACACGCCCGAGACGGCCGCGACGATTCCCGGCCGGTCCCGCCCCACCCCTGTAAGCAGTGCGTAGTTGGCCATAATTGTTATCTCGCTAATGCGCCCACGTCGCCGATGCCTGGGCGTCCCAGGTCCCAAGCCATAAGCGTACGAGGCATGTGCGATCACTGCAATCTTGCTCTGGGCCGTGACCAGTTGAGTCCGCACAGCGACTGGCAGGTCCCCTCACCGTAGCCGCGCGTGGTGGTGCGCAGCACACTAGACAAAGCCGCCCAAAAAGAGTCCGTTCGAGGCTAAAGGCATCGTGCGCCCCGCCCCGGTTCAGGTCCCGCAACGCGTTGAGTTGCTCGCCCGCCATGATTGGACACCTACGGCATCAACCCAGAGCAGACCGAAGCAATTCGATCCCGCTGCGAATGTCGGCGATGCGATCCGCTCCACCCTCACGCTCGATGATAAGCGGGCCGGCGTATCCCATCGAACGAAGCCTCGCCACGACCCGCGGGATCTCAGCTTCGCCGACGCCAAGTGGCATCTCAGCGCCCCACTGCTGGCCAGGCGAGTCGGACCATTTGGCATCTTTCATGTGCGTTTGCGCGATGCGCGTCCCCAGTATTTCGACCGCCTCCACGGGCCGGCTCACACCGTAAAGGATCATATTCGCCGGATCAAAGTTGACGCGCACATTGGGTGCGCCCACGTCGTCGATGAAGTGCACGAGCCCTTCGGCCCGTTCCTGTCCCGTCTCCATGAGCAGTGTCACGTCCCGGCTGGCCAGCACGTCGCTCACGCGTCTGAGCCTATCAACCATCGTGCGGTACCGGCTCGTCGAACGATCGTGTGGGACGAACCCAACGTGCGCGCCCAGGAACGACGCACCCAGCTCAGCAGTCAGATCGGCGAGCCGGCCAATCTTGTTGAATCGCTCATCGAACGTCTCGTCGGGTACGAACCCCCCGGTTTCCGCTATGCGCTGTATCGTCGAGTAATCCTCCCCGATGAATCCGAGGAAGGTGGCGCTGACTTCCACGCCGGACTCGCTGACGGTCTCGATGATCGGAGCGTGGCTGGGCTTATCAAGAAGCGAGTCGGCGAATAATCCCAATTGTACGAGGTTCAACCCGAGCTGGTCCTTGACTGTGCGCAAGGTCGTGGCCAAGTCCGGCTCTGCCAGCGACCACGTGCATACACCGATCTGAAAAGGCTTCATCTACTCGACTCCTTGTTCATGACCGTGTCCATCGCCACGCCCCTCCTGCGCAACTGGCCGCAGGCAGCATCAATCTTCGAGCCCCGGCTCTTGCGAACATGAGCGTTCACGCCGCGCTGGCGGAGCCGGTTGAAGAACGCGCGAGCCGCCTCGGCACTTGGACGCTCGTAACCCAGTCCCGCGACGGGATTGTAGCGAATCAGGTTCACATTGCATCGCATCTTCCTGGCGACCTCGGCGAGCTGATGGGCGTGCGTGACACGATCGTTGACACCTTTGAGCAGGACGTACTCTATGGTGACCTCCCGGCCAGTTCGCTCGAAGTAGTAGTTCGCAGCCTCGATCAGGTCGGCCAGGGGCACTCTCTCCGCCCAAGGCACCAGCCGCCGGCGCAGCGCGTCGGTGGGAGCGTGGAGGGAGATCGCCAGGGTGACCTGGAGCCGCTCGTCGGCCAAGCGGCGGATCTGGCGAGGCAGACCGATCGTGCTAATCGTGATCTTGCGGCCCCCGATGCCCATGCCCCAGTCGGCGTTGATCGTGCGAACGGCGGCAGTGGTAGCCTGATAGTTGGCCAACGGCTCACCGATTCCCATGAACACGACGTTCGTCAGCTTCCGGTCCTCTTGGCAGAGCTGTTGGAGTCGCATGGCCTGCTCGACGATTTGGCCGGCGCTCAAATTACGCCTGAGGCCGTGCAATCCGCTCGCGCAGAACACGCACCCGACCGCGCAGCCAACTTGTGTTGAGACACACGCTGTCCGACGGTCACCCTCGGATATCAACACGCACTCGCTGCTCGCCCCGTCCGGCCAAATCAGCAGCAGTTTGGTGGTTCCATCGTCTGCCCGCATGCTGGCCTGTACGTGCGACTCGTAGATAACGGCCTCGGCGGCGAGCTGCTTGCGGAGCGTCAAAGGCAGATTGGTCATTTTCTCGAAGCTGCCGACACCGCGGGTGAACACCCATTGCAGGATCTGAGCGGCTCGATACTTCGGGACGTTACAGGCAGCGCACCACCGGCTGAGTGTCTCCGGCGTGTGATCGAACAGCCCCCAGGGCCCGGCTGAGCCTGACGTCTCGTTCGTACTGGTCACGAAACGATTGTAAGAACGGCACCAGCAACCGACAACGGTTCGGGCGCGGCGTCATCCGCGGGCGACCTCGCAAATTGGCAGGGCTCTGCTATACTTTCGGCCCTGGCGCGGGAACGAAGGGGCAGCTGAAGGAAAGACAACCATGGGCATCTTGCTGGGCATTGACATCGGAACGTCCGCAACGAAAGCGCTCTTGTGCGACGGGTCGGGAAGGGTGCTCGCGACCGCCAGCATCGAGTACCCCGTGTACGCGCCGAAGCCGGGCTGGTCCGAGCAGGAGCCCTCAGACTGGTGGAAAGCCACCATCGCCGGCGTCGCCGCAGTCTGCAGGAAGGCAAAGAAGAAGCCCTCGCAGGTCGCCGGCATCGGGTTGTCCGGGCAGATGCACGGGAGCGTTTTCGTCGATCGGGCGGGCAAGTCGCTGCGCCGAGCGCTGCTATGGAACGATCAGCGAACGAGCGTCGTATGTGCCGAAATCGAGCGACGCGCATGCGGGCGCAAGAAGCTCATCAGGATGGTCAGGAACGTCGCCCTGACAGGATTCACAGCTCCCAAGATCCTGTGGGTCCGCCGGCACGACCCGCGGACGTACGAGAAGACCTACAAGGTGTTGCTGCCCAAGGATTTCATCCGGCTGCGCCTCACGGGAGAGTACGCTGGGGAGGTCTCCGACGCAGCTGGCACCCTCCTGCTGAACGTTGACCGTCGAGCGTGGCACACGCAACTGCTCAGCAAGCTTGACATCGACGCGGATTTGATGCCGCCAGTGTATGAGTCGGTCGAGGTCAGCGGCACAGTCGGACGCGAGGCGAGCAGCAAGACCGGCATCCCTGCCGGAACGCCGGTTGTCGGTGGCGCAGGCGATCAGCCAGCGGGCGCAGTCGGCAACGGCATAGTCCGAAAGGGGATCGTCTCCGCCACGATGGGTACCAGCGGTGTCGTCTTCGCTCACGCGGACCAGCCTGTGCCGAACGAGCAGGGAAACCTGCAATCCTTCTGCCACGCGGTCCCGGGCAAATGGTGCGTGTTTGGATGCATGCTCGCAGCCGGAGGCAGCTATCAGTGGCTCCGCAACACCCTTTTCGCAGACCAAGTGGCCGCTGCAAAACGGGCGAGAAAAGATCCTGGGATTGTCTATAGGCACCTGGATCGACAGGCCCCTGTCGCTCCGCCGGGATGTGACGGGCTGTATTTCCTGCCCTATCTGACGGGTGAGCGATGCCCCTACCCTGATCCCAACGCCCGCGGCGCCTGGGTGGGCCTGACCAATCGCCACGACCAAGCGGCGCTGATTCGCGCCGTCTTGGAGGGAATCACCTACGGCATGCGCGATCAGGTGGAGATCATGCGCGCCGCGGGAGTAAATGTTACCGAGGTGCGCGCGGGCGGCGGCGGGGCGGTCAGCAAATTCTGGCGGCAGCTTCAGGCCGACATGTACCACGCCAAAGTGGTCACCATCAATACGCAGGAGGGCGCCGCCTACGGCGTGGCCTTACTGGCCGCCGTCGCAACCGGCGAGTTCAAGTCCGTCCAGGAAGCGTGCACAAGCGCAATCCGAATCACCAGCACGCTCAAGCCGGACCCCAAGACGGCCAAGGTTTACGATCAGCGCTACGGCCAGTTCCGCCAACTGTACCAAAGCCTCAGCGCGGATTTCGCCGCCATCGCCGCCCTGCCAGGTTAGACCCGTGCTGCCGCTGATTCAGCGCGGGCGGGCGCGAAGCGCAGAAAAAAACCGGAAGGCCGCATCCACTCTCTCCAGATTAGGATGCCGCCTTCCGACCCAGGCTCGGTTGCTCTTGCCAGCCGTGAAGCGCTCTTTCTTTTTGCCGCGGTTTAAGCGCCTGCTACGTAGGAGGAGGTAGTGTCGGCCAGCAAAGACACAACCCTTCAGTTTTTCTCAGCGAGCTAGGAGTTCATGGAATCCGGAAAACCGGTCTTGGTTCCGGTTCCCCATCGGCGGGTATTGCTCTCTTCTCCCGCTCGCTCTCTCCACCAAAGCTATGCTAATATAAGCTCCGGCCGACTGTCTTGCAAGACAAAAACTCGATTTTCCTTTGCGTTCTCGCCAGCTTGGCTGCCATCCATCCCTGCGCGGCGGGCCGCGCGGCAAAGCGGGCGATGGGAATCGAACCCACATGTGAGGCTTGGAAGGCCCCTGCTCTACCATTGAGCTACACCCGCACCGAGCGTCCATAAATACCGGCAGCAGCAAGCCTTGTCAACCTTTTCGGAGCGCCAACGCCCCCACAAACGGCCCAACTGCGATGGCAGCAGCTCTCACACAGTGCCACAGCCATGTTTGCTCCCCGGCCCAGCCGGTACCCGTTACGCGGGGCCCGGAGCCACACCGGATTGCCCGACCGAGCCGGTGACACAGCCACGCCCTTCGCCTCGTGCGCGATAGCACCGTTCACGAGTCGGAAATCCCCCGCCGGTACCTACTCTGGACCGCCTAGCGATGTGTTCAGCGTCCTGACTGCGCCTAGGGTGCGGCCCACACGATCTGGCCATCCTTGTCGGCGGTGACCAGCACCGCCGATCCGTCACGATCCAGTCCGAGGGCAGCACGTATTTCGCCGTTCTTGTCGGTTAGTCGCAAGGCCGGCTGTCCCTGGGCGAGCACCTGAAGCGTCAGCGCGGAACTCATGTCCTTGTCCCTGAGGCTCAGATAGGAGGAGTCCTCTCCGGACAGCCCCAGGTTAGCGCGAAGTCTGTCAACCCTCATGAAACGCAGATTCGAGGCTTCCAGCACGGCTACGGTATCACCCTTGGGATCGCGCAGCTTCAGGAGCGCGCTGTGATTATGAACGCCTAAGGTAGCTCGGATTTCGCCTTTCTTGTCCACGACACGGAATTCTGCTGCCGTGATCACCTTCGGCAGGTCAGGCGTGTGTTCAGCACGTGCGGGCGCACCCGTTAGCAATCGGCTCGACACCGCGCCGCCCACGAATCCCGCTGCAACGACCAGCAACAGCATCATTCCATACTGCTTCTCGTTCATCCTCGAGCTCCCAATGACCTGCGAGGAAGGGTCCTGCCGCTCCCAGGCCGGGTTTCCCGGCAAGCCATCATCTCTCCACTTCTCCCGTCCTTAGCAATACCGTACAAGCCGTCCAACTGTCAGCCTACCGCGGGTAGTTCGTTAGTTCGACGTAGGCCTCGCCAGCGACGGGAAGGCCACCGTGGGTACCGGCTACCGTGCACAGGCCTTCCCAATATACATTCCAGGTGCTGGCCCTAACGTCGAGTTCCTGATCGTTCACTACCGCTCTCACTGTCAGTGCCAACTCTTGTGGAACGACGTAGATGTCCCATGCGACCGGGTAGGTAATACCCGTGTGCGGGCTTGTCCACCAGGCTGTCGGCGCGACGATGAACTCGTCGCCGCCGAGACCGACCGCCTCGCCGGCGCCGGGAATGTACGTGCCGAAAGATACGGGCGCGGCCTCGTCACGAAAGACAAAGAGCATCACGTCGGTTCCGTCGTCGAGCCGCAGGCTGAACCAGTCCCAACGCAGCCATGGGCTTCCAAGCGCCCGGCCCCACTGACGGTCGAACCAGAGGTAGCCGCTAACGCGAAAAGGCTGCCCATCGATTTGCAGCGTCCCGACCGCCTGCATCCGGGGACGGGAATAGTAGAACGACGAGGCGTCCGGTCCGTAAGGAACGTATCCGCCGACCCCGTGGCGTACCGCCCCACGCTCGTCGTTGAGGATCAGATCCACGGCATACGGCCCGTCGAGCATGGCCGCCCGCAGGTGATCCTGGCCTGCCGATCCTGTCATTTGCACCAGCGGCGTGCAGAGATCGAATCCGTCTGCCTGCGGCCCGTCGATGATCGGCGGGCCCAACCATCTGCCCTGTTCATACACGAAGGTCCCACTGGCCTCGTTCAGCACGGCAAAGTGAGCCGCCCATCCGTCCGCCAGGACCAGAAACGGCAAGCGAGGAACGTGGAAAATGACCGCTTCAATTCCATAGCCGTGCGCCTCTTCGGTCGTCACTCGGCCGGTGTAATACCACCACTCGGCGCCATAGCAGTGCGAGGCCTCGTCAAGCGGAAGCCGAACGGTCGGATCAGCGACGGTCGCCTCGTAGAACGCGTCAGGACAACACCCGACAAGCACCAGCACCAGGATTAGCGCGCCCAGCCACACATCGACCGATTCGGCCTTCACACACCGCACAGACAAACCCTTGTGCGCCGTCCGGGCGCAGCTGGCAAGATGGGTTGCCATTCTATCGCGACAATCGCCCGTGACGGCGCGTTGAACCGTCGGCCGCTGGCGCCCGGGCGCTGCTCCTGCCGGGATTCGGCGGCCCAGAATCTACGCCGCGCTGATCTTACCATAGTCGATACCATCAGACGCGAATGAGCACTCCGCGTAGGGAAAGGCACGGCGACGCGCCGCCCCACTGCAAGCGTTCGCCGGCGTTGGCAGCGAGACGAACCACGGCTCCTCGCGCATGGTACAATGCCGCTCGTGCGTGAGGCGGCACGATGCCGAAAGCTCGCCAGGTCACGTTGAGTGCGCTCGCAGCCGGGGTCGTGGCATCGACGTTCGTGGTCGTTGCCTGCCTAATCCGGCGTCCGGGGTCACCGCAAGGCGCAGCGCCAATCGGGCGAGGCGCGCCACCAGGCGAGGCTGAGATCCGAGCCGACGAGGAAGTCGTCTTCTTTCCCTCCTTCGGATACCTCGCGCCGGACCGCCCGACCTGGGTGATCCTGATCCACGGCTGGATCTATGAGCCTGAGCGCGACTCAGTGATCCGAGGTATGATCCTGGACCGCTTTCGCCGTTTCCTGGGCCTCGACGAGTACGAGGCAGAGGCCGCGATCTTCACGGAGCGCGCTCGCGCGTTCCTCGTTGACAATGAGCGTGGCAAGCGGATCACCATCTGCCTCGGCGGGAAGCGATTCAGTCTTGAAGAGTCGGGCCCGAACGGGCACTTCCAAGGCACCGGGCGTCTATCAACCGACGATGTAGAACCACTGAGAGCGGCGCGCGATACCGAGGGAAGCTGGCTGCATTTCGAGGCCCAAACGCGCAAGAAAGATACGCGCACCTTTGCAGGGACCGTCCAACTCATCGGCCAGGCGGGTCTGTCGGTGATCTCCGACATCGACGACACGATCAAGATCAGCGAGGTCGCGGACCGCAAGGCCTTGTTGGCCAACACGTTCCTCCGCGAGTTCCAAGCTGTGCCAGGTATGGCGAAGATCTACCAAGGCTGGGGCGCGGCCGGCGCGCGATTTCATTACGTTTCCGGGAGTCCCTGGCAACTGTACAAGCCGCTGTCTGAGTTCCTCCGATCCGCAGGCTTTCCCGCGGGAACCTTCCATCTGAGATCCTTTCGCTGGAAGGATTCGACTGTTGCTGCGCTCTTCACGTCACCTGAGGCAATGAAACGTGAGACCATCGCCTCGATTCTGACCCTCTTTCCGCGCAGGAAGTTCATTCTGGTCGGTGATTCCGGCGAAAAGGACCCGGAGATCTACGGGGCGCTCGCAAGAGAGTACCCCAAGCAAGTGGTGCGCATCCTGATTCGTGACGTGCGCGGGGAAGATTCACCTTCGCCACGCTTTGAGCAGGCGTTCGCCGGAGTGGCGGCGGGCCGATGGACGGTCTTTCGCGAGCCCGAGAAGCTTGATCCGCGCGTGCCGTAAGGCGACTGACCAGACTCATGTGTTACCATCGAGCCAAGAACGGTCGGGCCGGCAGCGGCGTCATATCGGGCCACGCTTCCTGTGCTGCGGGGATGGTCTGGTCAGACCACACAGGCGATCCGTTCTCGATCAGAGCCAGGATCGTTGCCCTTACCGTTAGGGTCGCATGATGCCGAGAACTCGCCGGGTTACCTTGATCGTGCTCGCGATCATCGTAGGCCTTCCCGCCTGCTTGGCGGTTGCCTACCTGATCTGGCGTCCAAGGCCGCCGGAAGGGGCACCGCGGATCGGGCTGTCGATGGCGTCCCACTTCGTGGTCCAGCGCCCGATGTACGAGGCGGCACTGGCACGAGCGGGCGGCCGGCCCGTACTGCTCACACCGACCAACGATGACGCGCACATAACAGCCATGCTGGACGATGTCAGCGCACTGCTGCTGACCGGTGGCGACGACGTGAGCCCAGCCCTGTATCAGAGCGATCCTAACAGCGCCGCAGGAAGCGCCCATCGTCGCGACCAATTCGAAATCCGGCTCATTCGCGGCGCGCTAGACAGGGATCTACCCATCCTGGCGATCTGCCGGGGGATCCAGATCCTCAACGTCGCCCACGGCGGGTCCATTCGAAACCTGGGCAACGATGAAGCTCTCTCGGATCATCACGGAGTCGGAATGGACAGCTTCCCCGCCCACAACGTGGCTGTCGAAGCGGGATCACGACTTGCACAGGTGATCGGCAGCGGGACGCGTCAGGTCAACAGCTTTCACGGACAAGCCGTCGATCGCGTTGGCGAGAACTTGCGGGTTTGTGCCACTGCCGACGACGGGGTGGTCGAGGCCATTGAGCGCGCGGGTCGCGCGTTCGTGGTCGGCGTACAATGGCACCCGGAGATCGCCTCGCTGACCGACTCTGCCTCGTTGGCGCTGTTCCAAGAGTTGGTCAAGCAGGCGGACGCCTACCGGCGCTCCCGCGCGGGCCCAGCCGCCTCTGGCGCCCGCGAGCCCACAGAATGATGGCTGAGAGCACGTAGAGGTACACGAAGTTCAGAATGTGGTAAAAGGCAAAGGCTACCGCACCCGTTCCCTGCCGGCCGAAGCCTTCCCGGCCGGCGACGCTTTCGGCTGCGTGCCGAGGCCAACCCAGAATCCAACCCAGCGTTCCCCGAGTTGATTCGAACGAGTCAATAACGACGGACAGCACGAACAGGGCCCCCGCCAACACCAGGCTGGACCAATTCGGCCTCAAGCGATCCCGCAAGCTCTTCTCTGCCCGATCGCCGGGCAAATCCCGCTCGGAGACCAGCACTGCCGTGGACAATGTGCCATGCTTGAGCATCAGCGAGAGCGGAT
>CAYGAN010000184.1:0-9302 GCA_964347585.1 uncultured Planctomycetales bacterium
ACTGGCCATATAAAAGCTGCTGGGGCCACAGGTGGCCAGTATGAGCACCGACAGGTCGAACAAATAGCGCCCCCAATGTTTGTGTTGGAGGTCGGCAAGATAGAGCGCGGGGAACAACAGGAGCGTGAGGATGACGATATAGAAGTACACCGTGCAACTGGTCAAATGGAAGAAGGCTTCGAGCTTGATCTTCAAAGGGAGCTTGGACCGTAGGATCTTGGGCAATAGCTTCTTGCACGTTTGAGCCCCGCCTTTGGCCCAACGGTGCTGTTGAGCCTTGAAGGCGTTCATCTCCGGGGGCAGCTCTGCTGGCGAAATCTGATGGGGCAGGAACAGGAACTTCCACCCCTTCAGCTGCGCGCGGTAGGACAGGTCCAGATCCTCGGTGAGGGTATCGTGCTCCCACCCGCCGGCGTCCTCAATGCAAGCTCGGCGCCACAGGCCGGCCGTGCCGTTGAAGCTCATGAACCGCCCGCTGCGATTGCGGGCTGCGTGCTCGATCATGAAGTGCCCGTCCAGCAAGATGGCTTGCGTCTTGGTCAGCAGCGACTGGTCACGGTTGATATGGTCCCACCGAGCCTGAACCATTCCGACTTTGGGGTCGGCGAAATGGTGGATGGTGTTCTTCAGAATGTCGCGGGGAGGGATGAAGTCCGCGTCGAAGATGCACAGAAACTCTCCGGTGGCCGACTTCATGCCCTCCTGGAGCGCCCCGGCTTTGTAACCTTCCCGGTTGTCGCGGTGCAGATAGACCACGTCGTGCCCAGCTGCCCGCATCCGCTCAGCGGCTTTAGGGGCGATCCGGACCGTCTCATCAGTCGAGTCATCGAGCACCTGAATCTGAAGTTTCTCGCGGGGGTAATCGATCTGGCAGGTGGACTCGACGATCCGGCGGGCAACGAATTGCTCGTTGTACATCGGCAGTTGGATGGTTACGCGTGGCAACTCCTTGAACTTCGAGCGGATCTTCGGCGTGTTGCGGCGGTGCTTGTAATACAGATAGACGAGTTGGTAGCGATGCAGCCCGTAGATGCAAACGATCACCAAGACCGCAAGATAAATGTAAATAAGGATGTAGCGGAGATCGAATGCTTCCATGAGCCAGTCGATGAGGCTTGCCGGTTCCGCGGCGCCTGCGCCCGTCAGCCATGCTGTTGTCGGCGCGAACGTGGGCAGACATATGAACCGACCGTGTGGATGCTAGCGTTAGGGGCGCCGTGCTGCAAGGGCATTTTGCCCGGGGTCCGTGACACGGCTTGGCTTGGTCTGCCGGCCGCGCAGCACCTGCGGGGTTTATCCAAACCACGAAGCCAGCCCAGCTTCGCTGGTTCAGGGGTGGCCCCGGCACGCAAGGCACAGCGATGAGTCACTTGGGGGCGTCCGCGTATTGCTTGACCGCAAACGGGCGGCGATGCTTGGCGGCCTGTATCATTGCTTCGAGGACGGCCACGGCGGCGTACCCCTCGGGGCCGCCGGTTTCCGGCTCCCGATCGCCGCGACAGCCCGCGAAGAACTCGTCCAGCTCGGCCTGGACTGCGTCGATCTGACCGCACGCAATGTGTTTCTTCTCCTTCTCGCCAGCTGCCTGGTAGATCACTTCCTCCCCCTGGCCGGTGAACAAGTTCCCTCCGGGACCAAACACATTGATGTAGAGAACGCCTGGGATCGAATAGGCCGCGCCGATATAGCCCAGCGCACCGCATTCGAATCTGACCAGACCTTGGGTGACGTCGTCGGCTTCGACGGGAGTGGCCATGTGCGTGAACGTAGCGTAGGCTTCAATGATCGGTCCGAGTAGGTAATGCAGGGTGTCCATGGCATGTACTCCGAGGACGTTCATCGGCAGGCCGGGGCATTTCGATCGGTCTGCCCGCCAGCGCTCGGGTCTGAGCGACATTCCGCCGGCGTGTGAGAAGTTCGCCTCTGCCATCACGGGCTGACCGATCGCGCCCTCGTCGATCATTTGTTTGATCTTGCGGAATCGCAGGTAGCGCCGCATTTGATGGCCGACGAAGAGCACCACGTTGTGGTCCCGCGCCGCGCGGATCATGGCGGTGCACTCTTGCGTGGTGTTGGCCATCGGCTTGACAACGTACACGTGGAGCCCTTTGCCGGCCGCGGCGATGGTGATCGGCGCGTGTTCGTGATTGGGCGTCACGTTCAGGATGGCGTCGATATCATCCCTGGCCAATAGCTCATCAGCGGTTGCGTAGCCGGGGCAGCTGAACTCGTCCGCCCACTTGGCCCGCGGCTCCGGGTCCGGATCGCAGCAAGCGGCCACGTCGGCCTGATTCAGAGCCCGAACCGCCTTACAGGTGACGTTGCCCCAGCCCCCGACGCCGATCAACCCCAGTCGTAGCCTGTGCTTCACTTGGCCGCTCCCCTCATTTCCCTTTGTGCCTTCCAACCGAGCCGATCGACACGGTGCGACTCAACTGCAAGGGCCCGCGACGGTACGCCGCCCGGGCCCAGTCGTCAAGGCGAACGCGAGAAGTGGCTCCAGCGGGAAGAACGCCAGCAGAGGACCGATGGGGCACGACCTTCGGCCGACAAGCCGGCCACCTGCAGCTTTTTCCTTGGCTTGCGGCCGACCGTCGGTGATAAATCGACCCATGCGAGAGCGGATCGTATTGGTACTTGTGGCGGCCCTGGCGGGAGGGATGTTCGTCTTCGCGGCGTGGGCATATGATCGGCTCCCAGAGCGGTACCCGACGCATTTCGACCGGCACGGCCGGGCCGACGCTTGGAGCGACAAGTCCTGGTCGCACGTGGGGCTGATGCCCGTGGTTTACGCAGCGATGGTCTTGCTGACTGTGGTACTGACGCGATACCCAGCATTGTACAACTTTCCGCAGAAGCAGCGTGTGGCCCGGCTGGCCGCGCCCCAGCGCCAGGCGGTGTACGCCGAGATCAGGTTTGCCGTTTATCTGACAGTGGCCCTGCTCGGCGTATTGCTCTGGTACGTTCAGCTGAGGTTGTACGACTCAATTGTGGCCCGGCGACTGATGGTCCGGATGACGACGGTGTTGCTCCTCACAGCGATGGCCGTCGTGCCGGTGCTGCTTTGTCTGTGGCGCGTGCGAAAAATGGTCCGGTCGTTCGAGGCAGAACAGAGAAGCGAGTGCGATTGAGTGGGGCCGGTGGTGAGGAGCCTGCACGAGGCCTGCTGCCAGGTTGGTGGGACTCGCGCTCCTGCAGTCGCCTGATTGCCGAACCCGCTCTGTTTTTTTGCGGAGCGCGCGATGTTATTGGAACATAAGCTCAGCTGCCCGCAGGTGAATCTGGCGCTGGAAGTCTTCCTTCGCGAGATCCACGGACTTCTGGCCAGCCGCCTGGTTTCGGTCGTGCTGTATGGATCTGTCGTGTTCGACGACCTAGCGCCGGCGTACGGAGATTTGGATTTCGTGGCAGTTGTCCAGGATGACCTGGCCGATCAGACCTGCGTCCGGCTCGCCGACATCCGCAGGCCGTTGCGCAGCGGTGACTATGGCGCCATATGCCAAATGATTGAGGGGGCATTTCGACCTCGAAAGATGTTGAATCCCGACGTCACCGGGCAGGCGTTCTGGTGGGGAACCAGCAGCGAGCGGAAGTGGCAGAGAAACGAGCTGGGTTGGTTCGTGCTTCACGTAATACGAGAGTGCGGGATCGTCGTGTGGGGCGCGGATCCTCGCCGCGAGGTTCCAGAGGTCAGCCGGGAAGTCATGGCTGAGGAGCTGGCGGCTGGCTGGCGCGACGCACAGCGTCACATGAAACCTGGCGAGCTACATTGCGTGGGCTGGCTCTTGGAGATTGCCAGATCGCTGCTGTGGTTGCGTGAAGGCAGGCTCAGCTCGAAGAGCGAAGCAGCCGACTGGGGCTATCGAAACGCGCAGGGCGACTGGCGCCGGATGCTGCCTCGGGCCAAACGGGTCAGGCTGAATCCGACACTGGCCAACTGCGCCGACGTGAAGGCGTGGCTTGACGGACTCGCCGGCCCGATTGGCGAGGCCTATGAGGAGCTGCAATGCGAGTTCCGAAGGCAGCGGATCCAATAGTCCGCCCGGAATGGCTCGGCAAGGGTCAACAGTCGGCACTTCAATCCGGTTCGCATTGCCGTGGTGGCTGCCGGCGCTACGGGCCCATTTTCGGAAGGAGATGCTCCGCACGACTTAACCGGCGCTCGGCCCCGACAGGCCCGAGGGAATCCTCTCCAGTCCAGGTACCGATTCCTTGCCTCGTCTGGCCGCGACAAACGCTCTTGCGACCTGCCCTTACCGACGGGTCCAGGTCGTATGTGACGATTCAAGATTGGACGCCCAGATCAGCCGCAACGGTCCTACCCTTGCTCGGAATGCGGGTACGAGCTCGACAGGCAAGTTAAGCGGATGCTGGAATGGTAAGTTACCGGCCAATTACAGTTAACTGAACGTAGCGCCCATAGTCCATGCTGTCAGAATCTGCCAGGCAGGCTGTTGATCAATACTGGTCAACATTCTTCGGTTACGATTTGACGACTCTCTTAGAGGGTCAAGCCGCCGTCGTTCCTCATGCCGGCCTTGCTGGGTATCACGGCGTGATGCTCTTCCAGAGGGATCGGTCCCTCCTCGTGTCCGTGCCGCGCCAGCTTGTCAATTCATCAATTGCCTCAAGATTGGAGCAGATAGGGCTGGGCGCGATGGACAGGGGTCGTCTGCGAGAGCTGCTGGGTGGACAGGTCGAAGAGATCGTAGGTCCCGCTTTTGTTGGATACTTGGACTCTTCTTGCCGTCGATTACCACCGCGCTTAGCGGCTCGCCCACTTGGACCCAACGACCCGAACGCAATACGGGAACTGCGAGAAGCGCTTACGGAAGTGGAATGGGAGCACGGTGGTTGCAGGAACTCCACGGCAAAGCTTGTTGGCGTATTCGTGGAAGGCCGGCTTGCGTGCCTTTCCAGCTACGAAGTGTGGGGTGAAAGGATCGCTCATGTTTCTGTAGTCACCCATCCTAGCCACCGAGGACGGGGGTGTGGAAAGACAGCCGTAAGCAGGCTCGTCGAGATCATTCTGGATCAGGGGCTGGTGCCGCAGTACCGTACGCTGGAGAGCAATGCTCCCTCGATGAGAATTGCGAAGTCGCTCGGATTCCAGCCGTATGCCAGAACCATTGCCGTGCGTTTCATCTCGGAGGCGTGCGTTCCAGGATCTTGATGCCGACGAGAACGAACACTGTCCTATCCTGGACGACGATACAAGGGGGGCAGGGCGGTTCGGCGGCAGACGTCATCGATGGCGTGCGGCTCAGCGGCTCGCCCGGCGGGATCAGTAGCGATAAACGGCGGCCAATCCCGTGGGGGCGGGCATGCTGTCCCTCGAGACGACGAAGACCTCGCCGCCCTTGGCGAGCAGCAACTCGGCGATTTGGTCGAGCAGGTCGGCGTCGTCGGGGTTCTTGTGCGACGCGCCCGGCGTGATCGTCCCGTCCTCCCGATTGAGCTGGCCCCAAACTTGGCGCCCCTCCTCCACGAGCAACTGCTTGATGCGTCCTTGGGCAGCGGCCTGGGCCACCTCGGTCAGATCGGTACTACCTCGCCTGTGTGAATGTGCCAGCTGGAACGCCTCAACGGCCTGTGCGAGTTGCGCATCCAGTTGTGGCTCGACCAGTTGCGATGCCCTGGCTTGGAGTTGCTCGGCGGAGACGTTCTCCGCGTCGCAGACGACTCCCTTCTCGAGCAGCCTCGGATTGTGGCTGACCTCCCGGAAGAGGGCGTGGTAATGCGGCTGTGTTGCCAGCACCAACGGGGCCGAACCGTCCTTGAGATAATCCCACAACGCCCGATCGACCGCCCGGAAGAATCGACGCAGATCGTTGGCCCGATCATTCTGTTCGAGGCCGTGTCCGTGGAACACCGGTGCGGCGCCATCGACCGAAAACGAGCCGCGGAAGTCCACCTGACCTTGTCTGACCTTGATACCCAGGGCCTCGCGCAGACTCTTGGGCACGCGGCGTAGATCGACCTCGTCGAAATGGTCGCGCGACGCGTCGAAAAGGGTCACGCGGTTTTGGCTGAGCGCCAGAACGTAGTAGTGCCGGCTCGACTGAAGCAGCCTGATCAGGGGCTTGGTGTGGAAATCGGACGTCACGACGGCCAGGTCCGGCATGGGCATCGACAGGCGATGGCAAGCGAAGTAGTCCGGGCAGACGAACACGGCCAGGCCATCGCGCTGATGCTGCCAGAAGGGTCGGCAGTCCAGCGAGCTGAGTTGGGCCAGCAGTCTGTCGGCCTGGCGGCCGGCGTGCTTCTGCTTGAGCATCCGCTCGACATCCTTGAGCAGGTTCCTGTATCGGATGGGATCCTGCGCCATTTCGGGGTGCGAGCGATGGGTATGCTGATACACGGACACGCACGGGGGCTCGTGATGGGACAAGAGAGCTTGCAGATCCCCAACGTTGAACGGACGCATGCGTTCTCCTCAACCGGCGAATCAGTCTCGCCTAATAACAACCTGTAACGTAACCGCCCCTTGGGCGGCCGACAAGTGACCGTTGCCGTGGTGGTCGCTGCGGCCCGAACCGGCGATCACGGCGCCTGATTGTAGGCGCGCCCGGCCTGATAGAGCTTCAGGCGAGCGTCGATCTGGCTTGCGAGCTCGTCCTGCTGGAGCTTCGATGCCAGCTCCACTGCGCGGTGGGCGGCGTGGACCGCGTCATCGAACCGGCCGGTCTCGGCATACGCAGCGGCAAGGGAGTCCAGGGCTTGCGGGCTTTCGTATCGGCTTAGCTCGCAGGCCCGCCGGGCGAGGCGTACGGCGTCCTCGCCGTCGCGTATCTTCGGATCTGGGCAGGTCGCCAGCACCCACGCCGTGCGAGTAAGAATCGTTGCATCGTTCGGGCGGCGTTTGAGGGCTTCTCGCAAGTGGCCGACGCCCTGCTCGAATCGCCCTCGTGCGATCAGTGCTGCGCCGAGATCGTGCTGGGCCTCGGCTAGGTCCGGGTCAGCCTGCACGACGAGCCGGTACTGCCTGATAGCTTCATCTAGCTGGTTCGTTGCCGTCAGCAGAACGGCCAGGTTGTACCGGGCGCTGACATAGCCAGGGTCGAGGCTGATCGCCTTGCGATAGTGCTCGATGGCTTCGTGGGTGCTTCCCTGCGTTGCCAGGGCAGTGGCCAGGTTGTTGTGCGCCCGCGCGTAGTCGGGTGCGATCCGAAGTGCACGGCGGTAATGCGAGATGGCCTCGGCAGTCTGGCCTTGCTTGACCCGGATGATTCCGAGGTTGTTGTACGCTTCGGCGTTGTTCGGGTTGATCCGCAGAACCTGGCGAAGCTGCTTGACGGCTTCGTCGAAGTAGCCCTGTTCGGCCAATGCAGCGGCCAAGTTGCACCGCGGCGATTCGTAGGCCGGCTCAGCCTGGAGAGCCTGGCGATAGTGATCGATGGCTTCGCCGATTCGGCCCTGCCGGAAAAGCAACCTGCCCAAGCTGTTGTGAGCCTGGGTGTGGTGTCGGTTGACTTGCAGGGCTGCGCGAAACTGCTCGGCGGCCTGATCGGGTTTGTTTCGGGCGACCAGAGCCAGGCCAAGGTTGTAGCGGACCTGCGCGAGCTGGGGGTCGATGCGCAACGCGCGGTGCCAGTGCTCAATCGCTTGGTCCACCTTCCCGAGCTTGAAGAGCACGACGCCGACGTTGGCGTGTGCATCGGCGTGGCTGGGGTTGATTCGCAACGCCTCATCGAACTGCGCGATCGCCTCTTCGAAGTTGCCTTGATCGGCCAATGCAACGGCGAGCTGATTGTGGACGGCGGCTGGTCGGGGCGACTGGGCCACGACGTACCGCATCAGACCTACGCGATCCTGCCAGTACCCGAGTTGATGCCGCGTGGCGTACGCGCACCCCGTGGCCATGCCTACCAGCAACACACACACCGTCGCCCGGAGGGGCCGGCTACCGGCAGTCCTGATCGGCCAGCGCCCAATCCAGATGAGCAATGCCGTCAAAGGCAGCAAGAGGCCCACCATCGGGAGATAGACGAATCGATCAGCGGCGATGGTTACCGTGAAGCCCACCAGACCCAACGTCGGAAAGATGGCCACAAGAAAGAACAGCCACCCGGTGATCGCCGCTCGCGTCCACCGCCAGGAGACCAGCACCAGCCCCACGAGGATGGCCGTACCGATCAGCCCCACGCGCAGCATCGGCTGCGAGAGGTCCATCGGATGGGGAAAGTCGTAATACGGGCAAAGCTGCACCGGCCAGACGAGCTTGAGGGGGTAGAACACCACGTTATGACAGACGGTTAGCAGGACTGTCCACGGCGTGCGCTCGATGGGCAGCTCGAGGCGCGCTCCGGAGCGGGCCTGGGAAACGACGGTTACGACGGCGAAGGCGGCCGCAAGGGCGAACAATGGCAGCTTCTCGCGAACGGCGCCCCAGGTCAGCCGCCTGAGCGGCCAGTAGTCTAGAAGAAGCATCAGAGCCGGCAGCGGAATGACCGTCGGCTTTGACATCAATCCGAGCAGCAGCGTGACCGTGCACAAGCCGTACCGCCGCCATCCGGGCGTGCGTACAAATCCGAGGTAAGCGTGGAGACTCAGCAGCCCGAAGAACGTTGCCAGAACAGTCTTTCGCTCAGCCAGCCACGAGATCGACTCAACCGCTGTTGGGTGCAAGCCGAATAGACTCGCTGCCAATGCCGCCGGCCAGACGCCGCTGAAGAGTCGCTGCAGCAGCAGCAGCACCAGGAGAGTATTGAGCACGTGCAGCGCCAAGCTGGTAACGCGAAAGACCCGGGGATCTTCCGGCCGACCGCCGAGTCGGTAATCCAGCATGAGCGAGATCATGGCCACCGGCTGGTAGTAGCCCGGGACGGTTGAGGGCTCCAGAACCTCGGTCAGGAACGTCCTGGCGGAATGCCAACTCGGGTTCCGAACGAGTCGGTTATCGTGGAGGTAGTCGCCGTCATCGAGGAAGAACGCTCGAGCCGTCACGACCGGCCAGTGCGCGACGAGCACTGCGGCGGCAAGCGCGATGCACAGTGACGCCAGCACCCACGGTGAGGTGTTGCCGCTGGCTGGGGTGGCCCGGAGGACACGGGGTCGATCGAGAGCGTCCGTCGCCTGGCGGCGGAGGGTCATGTCACCATCTTACGCCACGGCCAGCCCGGCGCGAATTGCCGCCCGGCTAGTTCATCGGTTCGGAGCGAAATTGGGCTGGCCGGTCTCGTCCGCCGAATACATGGTGCGCCGGCGCCGGGCTAGCCGGGGCGGCTTGATGTGGTGGCGGAAGGTTGATCCTCCTGAACGGCTTGACGGTCCGTCTGAGCTGGCGGCGAGCAGTGGTCCGG
>CAYGAN010000185.1:0-9016 GCA_964347585.1 uncultured Planctomycetales bacterium
TAGTCGTTTTCCGGCACGTCGCCTTTCTGAAAGTAGAGAAGCTTGTGCTCAACGACGACGCACGGATCGTCGTCGCGGACGGCTGTCTTGAGCAGGCCCTTGACGTCGTGCGGTGTGCCGGGCACGGCGACCTTAAGGCCGGGAATGTGCGTCAGCCAGGCTTCGAGACTTTGGGAGTGCTGGGCGGCGTTGCCCTTGCCGCTGCCGCCCTGAGTTCGCACGGTCAATGGGACCTTGATTTTCCCGCCGAACATGTACCGTGCTTTGGCCGCCTGGTTGACGATTTGATCGAGGCCGAGGCCGATGAAGTCGATGTACATGATCTCGCAGATGGGTCTCAGGCCGGTCATCGCTGCGCCCACCCCGGCGCCAATGATGGCGGCTTCGGAGATGGCCGTGTCCCGGACGCGCTCAGCTCCGTACTTGGGATGGAGGCCCCTGCTGGCCTGAAACGCCCCCCCGTGCACGCCGACGTCTTCCCCGAGGAGGATCACGCTCTCATCACGGGCCATCTCCTGGTCCATGGCCTCTGCGATGGCTTGGATGTAGGTAAGCTGCCTCACGATCGCGCCTTTGCGGAGTTGTGCTCCGTCCTCGGCGACTCGCCCGCGGCAAGCCCGCCTCAGGGTGAGCCAAAGACCAGACCTCGCTGGACGTACACGTCCTCGCCGAGCGCCGATTCATCGAGGAACGGGCTGCGATGCGCGAACTCGACGGCCTGCTCGACCTGCTCGGCCGCTTGCTTGCTTGCCGCTTCGATATCCGCCTCCGCGGCGAAGCCCTGTTCCAGCAACCAGCGGTTGAACCGCGGGATGGGATCATTCTTTTTCCACTCGGCCAAGACCTTCTTGTCGCGCGTCGTCTCTGGATCGCCAATGTAATGCCCGCCCCACCGGTACGTGAGGAACTCCAGCACCGAGGGGCCCTCGCCCCGGCGGGCCCTCTCGACGGCCCGCGTCGTCGCGTCATAGACCTCGAGCACGTCGTTCCCGTCGTGCGTGGAGCCGGGCATGTCATACGCGGCAGCGCGCTTGGCGAGCCGATCGACTGAGGTGGATGTTTCGCAGGGCACCGACACGGCAAAGCCGTTGTTCTCCACGACGAAGACGAGCGGCAGCTTCCAGACAGCGGCCATGTTCATCGCCTCGTGTGTGCAGCCCTGGTTGGCCGCCCCGCAGCCGAAGAAGGCCACGGTCACCGCGCCGGTCTTCTTGACGTGCGCGGCCAAGGCCGATCCGACAGCAACCGGCACGCCCGCCCCGACGATGCCGTTCGCGCCCAGGATGCCCAGGTCAATGTCGGCGATGTGCATCGAGCCGCCCTTGCCTTTGCAGTAGCCGGTGGCCTTGCCGAAGATCTCCGCCATCATCTTGTCGAGTCGTCCACCTTTTGCGATGCAGTGCCCGTGGCCTCGGTGCGTGCTTGTGATGTAATCGGTCTGCTTGAGGGGGGCACAGACTCCGACGGCGATGGCCTCCTCGCCGAGGTACACATGCACCGAGCCGCGAATCAACCCTTGGCCGAAGAGCTCAACCACCCGCGATTCAAAGTGGCGGATCTGGTATAGCTGGCGCAGCATTCGCAGGGCCAGGGGCTTATCGGGCAGGATGCGATGTGGCGAAGACTCCGTCGTCCTCCTGCGGAGGCGCGCGCCGTCCGAGCGGGTCGTGTGCGCCGGCGACGCGGCTTTGCCATCGCGGTGACTCGATTCACGCTTGCTCATGCTTGCCTAAAGATCTGTTCGGGTTCCTCGAGAATCACCTTGAGTCGGTTCAGGAATTTTGCTGCCGTCAGACCGTCGATCACGCGGTGGTCGCACGAGAGCGTGACCTTCATGAGCTTTCGATTGACGACGCCGGCTTCGGTCATCAGAAGCCTGTCAGCCGCTTGCCCGACCGCCAGAATTGCGCACTCCGGCTGATTGATGACAGCCGTGAAGTTGTCCACCCCAAGCATGCCCATGTTGGAGACGGTGAACGTGCCTTCGGCGGTCGCGGCGAGCTTGCCTTGCTGTGCCAATCCCGCCAGCCGCTTCGCTTCTTGGGAGATCTCCGCCAGCGATCGCCGGTCGCAGTTGGCGATGACCGGTACCAGCAGTCCGTCCTCGACCGGCACGGCAAAGCCGACGTTGATATCTGCGTGTGTGATGATGTTCTGCCCGTCACACGTTGTATTGACACGTGGATTATCCCGCAGCGCCAGGGCGGTCGCTTTGAGGATGACGGCGTTGACGGAGACCTTTTCGCGCGCGCTTTGAATCGCAGCTTGTCGAGTCCGCAGCAAGTCGGTCATGTCGATCTCGACCGTCACGTAGAAGTGAGGGGCGGCCTGCTTGCTTTCGGTCAGCCTGCGGGCGATCGCCCGTCGCATGGGCGAGAAGGGGGTGACTTGATCTGCTGTCGGCAAACGCTCTGCCGCCGCGGGCCCGGGCGCACCAGCACCCGCCGCGGCGCCCGGTGCCGCCTCGCGTACGTCCTGAAGCACGATCCGCCCGCCCGGGCCCCGTCCACGCAGACCGGCGAGCTCGACGCCTTCCTGTTCCGCGAGCTTCCGCGCGGCCGGCGTGGCTATGATCCTGCCGGACGGCGGGACCCGCGCCGGTGCCTGCTCCGAGACAGACGCCGCTCCGGCTACCGGTCCTTGACCGCTCGGAGCCGGCTGCGGTGGGTGCTGTTCGGCTGAACCCACCAGAGTCGCATCGATCGGCTCGTCCGGCTCGCCGATCAGGGCGATCGGTGTCAGCACGGAGACCGTTTCGCCTTCCGGCACGAGGATCTTGCGCAGCACTCCCGAAGCCGGGGATTCCACCTCCATGACCGCTTTTTCAGTCTCCCCCTCGAGCAGGGCGTCGCCCTTCTCGTCGGCGTCGCCTTCGCGCCTGAACCACGTGAGGATGGCGGCCTCTTCGCTGGAGGTGCCCGATTGTGGCAACACGACTTGATGCATCGATTCGCCCCTGTCGGCTACGCGCTCACGTTTTCATCCCCGGCAACCTTGCTTACCTTGCGTGCGATGATCCGCGATGGGATTGCACGCGTCATGTTCCGGCTTGTCGCCCTAACCGTACGAGCCCTGCACCACCGGGGGTGAGAAGACGTACACGACCTTCATCACCTCTTTGCTCTGGTTCTTGATGCTGTGCTCGACGTTCGGCGGGATGGACACGCAGCTACCCGGCTCGACCTTCTCCGGCACGCCGTCGAAATAGATTTCCCCGGAGCCGCTCAGCACGTAAATGATTTCTTCCTGCCCATTGTGGACGTGCGCCGGTGCGTGCGCCTCGGGCGGGAAGTCCGCCACGCCGAAGCACATGTTCTTGCAAGGCAGCATCCCCTCAAAAGGACCTACGATCATCTTATGGTCACGTCCGGGAAGCCTCTTGGCTTCCACATCGCGCTCGTGCCGGGCGTGCATGGGCATCTCCTTGCAGGGTCACTTCCTTGCGATCACTCGTTCAGCGGCAGCTACCACGTGTGATACGTTCATACCATATTTGTCAAAAAGCAGCTCGCGCTTGCCGGACTCGCCGAAAGTATCGCGCAGGCCGATGCGCTCCATCGGCACGGGCACGTTCTCGACCAGGACCTCTGCGACCGCGCTGCCCAGACCGCCGTTGATCGTATTGTCCTCATAAGTCACGAGGGCTCCGGTCTCTTGAGCGCAGCGGCAGATCAAGTCCTTGTCAATCGGCTTGAGCGTGTGCATGTCGATCACGCGGGCACCGACTCCTTTGGGCGCCAGTTGTTCGCCGGCCTCGAGTGCTTTGGCCACCATGATCCCCGCCGCAATGAGGGTCACGTCCCGTCCGTCTCTCAGTACGATACCTTTGCCGATCCGGAAATCATCCAGCCCACGGTCGTAAACGACGGGCACGGGATCGCGTATCAGTCTGACGTAGCACGGCCCGGGATGATCCAGGATTGCCCGGACGGTGCGGCGCGTGGTGGGATCGTCCGCCGGGGCGATCACCGTCATGTTCGGCAGTGACCGCAGGATCGCCAGATCTTCCGTCCCCTGGTGTGAGACGCCGTCGATGGCAGTGGCCAGGCCGCCGTGGCTGGCTACGAACTTCACGTTCAGGTTCGGATAGCAGATCGAGGTGCGAATCTGCTCGCACATCCGCATGCTCACGAACACCGCGTAACTGCTGACCACGGCAATGAGTCCGGTCGTCGAGAGCCCCGCGGCGAACCCGGCGGCGTTCTGTTCGGCCACACCCATGTTGAAAAAGCGATCGGGAAACGCCTGGGCGAACATGTACGTGTGGGTGCTCTTGGCGATGTCCGCGTCGAAGACAACGAAGTCGTTGCGCTCGTGGCCGAGCTGAACCAGCGTCTCGCCGTAGGCTCTGCGCGTTGAGGCCAGCTTCGGCTCCTTCGTCGGCAAGGGGCCTTGCTGGCGTTGTTTCGAGTGGAGCGCAGAAGGACCGCCCGGCTTCATGAGACTGCCTCTATCTCCGCGAGGGCCTGAGCAAGTTCTTCATCGTTCGGTGCCTTTCCGTGCCAATCGACTTGGTTTTCCATGTACGAGACGCCCTTGCCCTTGACGGTGTGAGCCAACACGAGAGCCGGGCCGGCCTTGACGGCAATGGCGGCCTGCAGGCCGTCAATGATCTGCTGCATGTCGTGCCCGTCGATTTCAAAGACTTCCCAGCCAAATGCCCGCCATTTTGCCGCGACCGGCTCGGTGCGCATCACTTCGTCATTCCATCCGTCCAGCTGCAGCCGATTGTAATCGAGAATGGCCACCAGGTTGTCGAGTCGGTAATGGGCGGCGGCCATTGCCGCTTCCCAGATTTGGCCTTCCTGGATCTCCCCGCATCCGATCATCGCGAAGACGCGGAACGGCCTGTTCTGAATCCTGCCACCGAGCGCCATACCCGCAGCCGCCGAGAGCCCGTGGCCGAGCGAGCCGGTGGTCATGTCCAGCCCGGGCGTTTTCCTCATGTCCGGGTGGCCTTGCAGAATGCTGTCAATCTGCCGGAGGGTACCAAGCTGCTCAACCGCGAAGAAGCCGCGTAGGGCTAGTGCTGCGTAGTGCACGGGGCAGGCGTGCCCTTTGGACAGCACGAAGCGGTCGCGATCGGGCCAGTCCGGCTGTTCAGGTCTGATCCTCATGAAATGCCAATAGAGCGCCGCGACGATGTCCGCAGCCGAGAGCGCGCCAGCGGGGTGCCCCGACCCGGCGTGGTGGATCATCGTGACGATCTCGCGTCGCAGGTCGCGGGCACGGGCTCGAAGCTTGCGGCACAGCTCTGGATCGCTCATTGTGAACTACCCGATGAACAATCCGCCGTTCACGTCGAGCGTGGCACCGGTGATGTACCCGGCCTCTCGACCCGCCAACATGAGCACGGGGGCGGCGATCTCCTGCGGTGAGGCGAGCCGTCCGACCGGGACGCTCGCGGCGAGTGCCCGCTTCTGCTGCTCAGGCCAGTCACCCATCAGTTCGGTGTCCGTGGCACCTGGCGCAACGGCGTTGATGGTGATGCCCTGATCGGCGACCTCTCGGGCGACCGCTCGGACCAGTCCCAGCAAGCCGGCCTTCGACGCGCAGTAGTTGGCCGCCACCAGGATACCCCCGGTTCTTCCACCCTGGGATGAAATCACGACGATTCGGCCGTATTTGCGGGCGATCATTTGAGGTAGCACCTCGCGGATGCAGAGAAACGCGCCTTTGAGATTGACCGCCATCATTCGGTCCCAGTCCTGCTCGCTCAGATCGACGATAGGACACTTCTGACAGATGCCCGCGTTGCTGATGAGCACGTCGATCCGGCCGAAGCGGCTGACGGTTTGCGCGACCATGTGGCGTACGTGGTCGGCACAAGCCACGTCGGTGCGGACCGCGATCGCCGTGCCGCCTGCGTCGGCGATCTGAGCCGCGACGGCTCGTGCCGCCTCCTCGTCGATGTCGGCCAGGGTTATGCTCGCGCCTCGTCGGGCCAGCGAAAGCGCGAACTCTCGTCCCATCCCCCGCCCCGCCCCGGTTACGATTGCCACTTGACCGTCGAAGTCCGTCATCCGGCCAGCGTCCTCGTTGTGAATCGGATGTCAGCGACGCGTCGTTTGGATTGGCCGCAGACTGGTTCTGCTCGACACACGCCGATCCCTTATCAGGCATGACGAGCCACTTCGGCGTCTAACGATCCGTCGTGACAACTGCGAGTCTTGCGACGCGATGCGCTTGCCGGGCTCGCCTACCCCGCGAAGAGCAAAGCCTCCGGCGGTGGACCCCGACAAGCCATCGCCTACTCTATTGAGCCGTCCGGAACGTGTCAACCAAAGGCGGCTGCACCGGCTCGGCTGTCCGCCAACTGAAGGAACAGACGTCGCGCGCGGTTGTGCGCCTCTGCACGTCTGGCTACAATACAACCAACGGAATGAGGCCTGAAGATGCGGGAGCACCGCGCAGCACGGTGCCGGCAGCAGCCCACTGAAGGGCCTTGAGAGGCCCTCGCGAACAGTTCCTTATCATTTGTCGTAAGTCAAACAGGGTCTTGAATGGGCGAAACACTGTCGCGCGCGAGCGTATCGCCTTTCGTGGCTGCCAAGAGGACCCTCGGCAGATGAGCGGGCCCGAGGGAATGCTGACGTGCTTGGGAAGCTGATTCCGCGAGTGTTGCTTCTGTTATCGCCGGCTATGCCTTGGCTCAGCCCCGGCGTGTGCCCCGCCGCGATCGTCGGCCGAGTCGTCAGTGCCGGTTTCGGTAGCGGCGAAAGCCTCTATCGCGTAGGCGCTTGGCTACCGGTGATCGTCGAACTGCGACTGGAGGAGCCCGCATCGCACTTCACTGGGGTCCTTCAAATCGAGCAATCCGACCGGGACAACGATCTGACCTGCAGCGAGCGCCGGGTCACCTTAACCGCGGGCGGTCAGGCGCGCCGATTCTGGCTCTACACTGTTGCGAACCCGCGCGATGTGACGCATCCCTTTGCTGTCCAGCTCTTGGACGATGACGGGGCGGCAGTCGCCGTGGCGGACGCGCGCGGGGGGGAATCGAAGCGCATGATACCCCCCCGCCAAGTCAGGCCGCTTTCTGCGGAACACATGTTGGTCTTGGAGCTCTCCGCGCGCCCCACGCACCACTTGGGGGATCTCAGCGGCGCGGAATCGCTACGGCTGAAGCGGCCCATAGAGATCGCCCGGGTGGGATTGGATCAAGTGCCGGATCAGTGGTACGGACTGGAAATGGCAGACTGCCTCTTCTGGGACGGGGCCGATCCGACGAATCTGAATCCGGGGCAGGTTTCGGCGCTCGTGACCTGGGTGCGACGTGGCGGCACGCTCGTCCTAGCAGCCGGCACGACGGCTGGGACGCTGGCCAAGTCCAAGCTGGGACAACTTCTGCCCGTCGAAGTCCTGGGCACCGACGCTACGTATGAGCTTCCCGAGCTGGCCCGGACGGTTCTTAAGGGCGGTGCAGGCCCAGGTAGCCCCACTCGTGGCAGGCCGGGCTACTACCTGTCAGCGCTGACGTACTGCAAGATGAAGCCCCGTCCCGGGGCACGCATCGTTTTCGAGGAGGACTCGCTCGAAACCGCGCTGGCCGTCAGAGGCCGGTTCGGCCACGGCCATGTCACGTTCGTCGGCGCCGAGGTTCGCGAGATATTCAGAAACCGCGGGAACGCGCCCAGGTTCTTCGGCAAGCTCCTTGAGCTCCGCAAGTCCGGGCCCGACGAGGAAAGTGTGGGCTTTATAGCCCATGCGAGCTTGTTCGGCCCGATGCACCAGCCCATCGACTTCCAGGAGACAACCAAGGCGTATCAGTTGTTGGCGATACTCTTTGTGATCGGCTACATCATCCTGGCCACCTTCGCGAGTTGGCAGTGGCTCAAGACGCGGGACTGGCTTCATCACAGTTGGACGGTGTTTGCAGCGGTGGTCGCCTGCGCAAGCGCGCTTAGCCTCGGTGCGGTTAGGACGATCCACGGCGTGGGGCAGAGCGTGCGTCAGTTGAGCATCATCGACGCGCACCCGGGCAGCTACGCGGCCCAGGCCTCCTGCTATTTCGGTTTGAAGACCGCTGCCCATACGTCACTGGACCTGTGGCTGCCCTCGAAACACACGATCGACGAGCCCGAGATGCCGACGGATTGCTTTCTCAGGCCGCTGTCTCCTGACGAAATGAGTGCGCAGGCGGCATTCGTGGCGCCGAGACGGTATCGGCTTCGACCGGCTGCGGCCATGATGGAGAGTGTGCCCATCCGCGCGACGCTCAAACAACTAGAAGGCCGCTGGACCGGCGAGCTGGCAGGCCAATTGGAGGCCAGGATTCGGATCGAACCTCGGCACATGGGCGAAAAGCTTGGAATCAAGTGGCTCGTGACAGAGGATAGCTACATACGCAACGGGTTGCCCGTGCCGTTGTCCGACTGTTATCTGATCTGTAGCCGGGTTAATCCCGACGTGGACGTCAGTCGGGATGATGTAATGGACGTCTATGAGATCGAGCGAATCGTCGCTACGGACCAGGACCAGACGATGCGCGATCTGTTCTACGGTCCGGGCTCGCCGCAGAGGCGCCTCCCGCAGAGCTTGGCAAAGATGCAACGAAGCTGGGCCCAGAAATTCGCCGCCTATTCGGGCTGGGGCAGCCGGGAGAGACCGGCCTTTGAGCCAGAAGACTACCGCAAGGTTCTCATGCTGTTAACCACACTGAAGGAATACTCCGCTCAGTGGCAGGGCCGGGCGGGCATTGGCGGGGTGACGCTTTACGCGGACAACGTTACGCACTTGGACCGCACCGACGCCATCACCCGAAACACCGCTCTGTTGGTGGGCTTCGCGGACGATCCCGGACCGATTCGTCTGTGCGTGCGCCCGGGCGGCAAGGAGAGGGCCGCTTTCAAGCCCGTGCACCCGTCGCGGGCGACCGCTATGTACAGGCTCATCATTCCGGCGGAGCAATGAGTCGGACGCGTTGCGGTCAGCGAGAACGAACGAACCGGTACACGACCGGCAGAGCCAGGGAGCCGAGGCCCTGTTGACGTCCCGGACGCGGGGAGCACGCAAT
>CAYGAN010000185.1:9026-9269 GCA_964347585.1 uncultured Planctomycetales bacterium
GCGGACGCGTTGCGGTCAGAGAGAACGAACGAACGAACCGGTACAGGACACCGGTAGAGCCAGGGAGGCGAGGCCCCGCTGAGGTCCCGGACGCGGGGAGCACGAAATGCCCATCGTTCAGACAATCAATCTGACCAAGCGATACGGCAAGCTCGTGGCCTTGAACAATCTTCATCTGAGTATCGAAGAGGGCGAGTGCTTCGGCTACATCGGCCCGAACGGCGCGGGCAAGACGACGACCAT
>CAYGAN010000186.1:0-444 GCA_964347585.1 uncultured Planctomycetales bacterium
GCGGGCGCAGGCGAAGACCTGCTCCCGGCGGACGAGAGATTCAGTCAGATGAGAATAGGAACTGTTCTCAGGTAAGCCGGGCGCCGGCACGCGCCCCGCCGGCGGGCGCCGGCAGGTAGTGAACCAAAACACGATGCCGTATCATGTCGCTGGACGACGCACAGTCAGGAGGTGGCTATGAATCTGTCTGCTGAGCCTCGGAAGGTGGCCGGCGGTTTTGAGTTCCCGGAGGGGCCGGCGTTCGATGCACGCGGCGAGCTGTATCTGGTGAATGTTGGCGGCGGATTCGTATCGAAGGTGACGATGGACGGTCGGGCTGAGGTGTTCTGCCGGACGGGCGGCAAGCCGAACGGGCCCAAGGCGAAGAGGAAGGCAAGGGCGACTGTGAATAAGATTCCGAGAACGACAGCACGCAGGTGGAGAGGCCGACGAAGAATAGATTTA
>CAYGAN010000186.1:454-9148 GCA_964347585.1 uncultured Planctomycetales bacterium
GCCGAACGGAGCCAAGTTCGACGCACAGGGCAACCTGCTGGTGGCCGAATGCGGGCTGAAGGCGATCGTGGCGATCGATCCGCAGGGCGCGATCAGCACGGTGGTGGATTCGTGCGAGGGCCGGCCCTTCCGCGGGCCGAACGATCTCGTGCTCGACGCGGACGGGGGATTCTACTTTACCGATCCGGACGGCAGCTCGCTGGAGAACCGGATCGGGTGCGTTTATTACGTCTCGGCCGATCGTGTGGTGCAGCGCGTGGCGGAGGGGTTGGCGTACCCGAACGGTCTGGCGCTGCTGGACGATCGCTCGGGGCTGATCGTCGCGGAGACGTTGACGAATCAGCTTCACCGCTGCCGACGGTGCGCGGACGGGACGTTGGACGAGAGGGAGTTGTTCTGCGAGCTGAGCGGGCGGGGGGGGCCGGACGGGATGTGCCTGGACGCGGCGGGCAACCTGTACGTGGCGCACTACGGGACGGGGCGTGTGGACGTGATCGATGCGGGCGGCAAGGTGATCGGCCATCTCGACGCGGGCGGGAAGAATCCGACGAACTGCTGCTTCGGCCCGCCGAGCAGCGATCTGGAGCGATCCCTGTTTGTGACGGAGACGGAGACGAACGCCGTCTATCGACTGGACGTCGGGGCGGCGGGAATGCGGCTGTTTCACCAACGGTGAGCGTGCGGCTCCATCACAGGCATGTCGGCCACAGGGGGGCGGGCAATCCCAAATCGACAGCGGCAGAGGGCCCGAGTGGCAAAACACACGCGGGCGACAATAATCGCGGGCGATCCGGTGTCTTTCTAGGATGGCGGACGTGATGTGCCCGTGGCCGCAGATCCTGAAGCGGTTGAAGCGCGGGGATGAGGCTGCGTTCGGAATCGTTGTGGACCGGCTCGGACCGGCGCTGCTGAGCTACCTTCGCCGGATGGTCGGCGACGAGCACGAGGCCGAGGAGCTGTTCAACGAGACTTGGCTGCGGTTTGCTCGGGGGGTGCGGCGGGTCCGCCGGGCCGAGGCGATTCGAAGCTATCTGCTGCGGATCGCGTCGAACCTGGTGCGGAACGAGTTGGCTGCGCGGCGGCGCGATCCGCTGGCCTCGAGTGAGGTCCTGAACGACTGCCGGCTTGTTCGGGTCAGGGCCGCCGCGACGAGCGAGGCCGATTGTGAGGAGCGGTGTAATTCGTTGCGAGACGCGATCGCGCGGTTGGCCCCGGCGCTCCGCGAAGTCGTTGTGCTGCGGACGTACGGGCAGATGAAGTTCCGCGAGATCGCCGACGCGCTCGGTCTGCCGCTGGGAACGGTGCTGACGCGGATGCGCCGGGCGATCAGGGAACTGCGGGAGATGTTGAGGTGACGAGCTGCGACGATATCCAAGACGAGGTGCTGCTGCTCGCGTTCGGTGAGTTGGGGGATGAACTGCGTGCGTTAGTCGAGCAGCACGTGCGCTCGTGCGCGGAATGCAGGGCGATTCTGGCGACGGCTGGTTGGGTCAGGTCGCAGGCAGAAGCGGACGGGGACGTTCTGCCGATGGAGATTCGCCAGGCGGCTTTGTGGCGCATGAGCAGGCACGCGCGGATGCGACGGCGGCGGCGCCGGGTGGCGGCGCTGGCGACGGCGGCCGGCGTGGCGATCGCGGCCGTAGGACTCGGCTGGTATCACTACGGGCGGCCCGCACCCGGGCCTTCGCGGCCGACTATCGTCATCACCGAGAGTGACCGGGAGGTGTTGAAAGAAGCGCTGCGCCAGGCGCGCGAGCAAGTTGCGTGGTTTGACGTGCTTGAAGGCGAGCTGAGCAGCCTTAAGTACGAGCTGCGCCGGACCAGCAGATACGCGCAAGGCGAGGGCATTGTCAGGTGGGAACTGCGTGGGCTGTCCGATCGACTCGATCGGCTGACGGCCGAGTCGGAATGGAGCGACGGGCTGGAGGCATCGCCAACATCCCGGCCGCAAAGCTACAGAAGGGAGACAAGCGATGGATCGAGCGAGAGTGCTGTTATCGCTGACGCTGGCTTGGGCGTTTCTGGCTGGGCGATCATCTGAGGCACGGGAACAGGGGCCAGCGCTGGAACCCGCGCCGCCGGAGGCGCAGAGTGCGCGGCTTGAAGCGGCGAGTTGCACCCGCCCGAGCGGCGAGGAAATCCGGCGTCGGGGCGCGCCGGCCGAGGACGCCTGGCAGGGCGAAGCCCTGGAACGGATCAGACGCGCGGAGTCGGAGGTGCATGAGGCCCTGGAACGGATCAAACGTGCTCGGTCGGAGGTTTATGAGAAACTAATCCGGCTGCGAGAAGAGGACCTGGACAAATTCCGCGCGCTGCTTGAGAAGACGTTGGCGGAGCTCAGAGCCGAGCAGCGCGAACGTGACCGGGCCTTCCGGGAGCAAGCGAGTTGGTTGCAGAGACCGCCAGGCCCACCCGGAGAGGCTGCCGAGCGCGTCGAGCGCGTGATGGACTTCCTGCGGGAGTTCCACCCCGGGTTGCTTCCACGGGCTGCGGCGATGCGCGAGGACCGGCCGTGGGAGTTCGAGCGGCTGATCGACGAAATGGCTGCGGAGATGCGGGACCTGGAAGAGCTGCGGGAGCGGGACCCGCGGCGGTTTGAATTGACCAGGCAAGACCGCCAACTCGAGCGAGAGAGCCGCGAATTGGCCGCGAACATTCGCGACACACATGACCCGGAGCGGGCGGATGAGCTGCGCGAGCGCCTGCGCGACGTGCTGGTCGAGGCCTTCGACGCGCGGATGGAGATGAGGCGACTGGAGGCGGAAGAGATCCGGCGCAAACTCGCACGCCTCGAACGGATGCTGGACGAGCGCATGGCAGCCAAGGAGAGGATTGTGGAGCGCCGTATGCGCGAGCTACTGGGCGAAGGCGACGAGTGGGCGTGGTGAAGCGCGTCCAAGCAGCACGTGAGTGTCGGTATGCCCGGCCCCGTCGTCGGAAGGCGGCGGGGTCTCTTTCCGCGCGGTGTCCGAGAGTCTCACGCGGGTGGCGTCGGATGAAACGCCGTTGAACCGCGCGTCAGAGCGGTCGATACTGGTGCGTGCGGGGGCTGTCTCGCAGCGTGCGATACCGGGGCTCCGGGTGGGCAAGGGGAGAATCATGGTCGCCATTGCGAGTTTGGTTGCCGTGCTGGCCGCCGGGCAGGCTACGACGAGGCCCGACTGGCTGCCGATGCCGGACTTCAGAACCAAGATCGACTACGTCAAGTGGTACGAAGACCAGGTTCGAGGAGACTTCGATC
The DNA here is from genome assembly GCA_964347585.1 of uncultured Planctomycetales bacterium. Taxonomy (GTDB): domain Bacteria; phylum Planctomycetota; class Phycisphaerae; order UBA1845; family CAYGAN01; genus CAYGAN01. The sequence continues at coordinate 3,696 of CAYGAN010000186.1, forward strand.
CGGCGGACAACGCCTACCCGTTGTACGCCCGCATCTTTCCTGAGTTCCAGGATGGGGCGACGAGCAAGCCAGCCGGCCTGCAGTTTTCTGGTTTTCGGCACGGCGAGGACTGGCGAAGCCTGATCGGCCCGTGGGACCCGCGCGAGCATCCCGAGTGGGAGGCATCTTACCAACGCACAAAGGCGACGCTTAAGATGTTCAAACACGCAGCCGCCCGGCCGTACTGTCTGTTCCCGCCTCAGTTCAGCCAAGGCGTCGGCGACGACGAGCCTCGGCTGCTGCCGTTGCTGCTGCTGCCGCACCTGAGTCACTTTCGCGCCTGCGCCAAGGGCCTATCGGAAGCGGCGTGGCGCGCGGAGAACGGCAAGATTGATCCGGGCCCGTTCTTGGACTCCTGCCGCGCGCGGCTGCAAGCCTGCAAGCAACTGGAACGGGAACGGCTGTTAATCTCACATCTGGTGTCGCTGAAGATACGCGGCACCGTCTATGAGGATCTGCTGTGCGCGCTTTGCTGCGAGGTGTTCTCTTCGAACGACCGAATGAGAGCGACGGAGATGCTCGATCGGGCTGACACCGGCATCGAGCCGCTGGAACGGGCGATGCGCGCCGATTCCGCCGGCAGCTTCGATCTGTTGCAGTACGTTACACGGGCACCGTCCGCATGGCGCGGGCCATCGATCGCTCGGGCTCGGTACGAGCGGATGGCGAGGTTGATCGTCTCTATCGACGATTGGCCCGCGGGAGCGAGGCAGGTCAGTCGCGCGGAAATCAAAGCTATTGATCCAGTCGAGACGGCGCAGGTGCTCCGGCGCTTCTTCGGCGAGCTGGCAATGATGATGCACAAAGGCTACCCGAAGGTCACCGGCGGGGACATAGAAAGACGTAGCGCGGAATACGCTCGCGTGAACGGGTTCACCGGCAGATTCCTTGCCTCCTACACCAGGGTTTACGTCTTACACACCGGCGCGCAGGCCCAGCGCCGAGCGACCCGGTTGGTGTATGAACTGCACATCTACCGCGACAGATATGCCAGATGGCCAAAGAAGCTGGACGAACTGCCGAAGGACGTGAGCTCGCGCTTCCGCACGGATCCGTTCAGCGGCAAGCTGTTCATCTACAGGCTCGTTCAGGGCAAGCCGTTGCTGTACAGCGTATCGGTCAATGGTCTCGACGATGGGGGCCAGCATGACAACTCGTGGTCTTCGGGCGAGGCTGGGGCGCCAGGCGAATACGTATTCTGGCCGATCCAGTTGAATTCGTCTCCGTAACGTCTGTCGAAGGCGAGCCAGGCAATGCCGACTCAGCCTGAACCGGCGCCAGGTGCGAGCCCAGCGCGATAGCTCGGGGCATCGGGGACGGCAGGTGAGCGCAACAAGCTTTCTGCTGCGCAGTCTGTGCCGGCCATTGCCTGGCTGTGTAGGGTCGGGCTTTCTCTCCGGATGGTTGCTGCGCTAAACGCGTGGAAAAACAGCAGTTTTTCCTGGCGGGCGGCGGGGGCGAGCCGTAGCATTATTGCAGCATTTCCGGACGGGAATGGGCTTGTCAGATTGGGAGCAAGCGGCTCGGGCAGTGAAGTCTGACTGCCGGGCTGTCAAGTGGCACGAGTTTCAAAGCCAGTTGACGCCGAAGTGGGCGCCCGCCTCTGTGCCAGCAGAGGTGCCAAGCGTTGAGCGCATGGGTGCGGTTGCGCTCGGTGCCAGAACCAGTGGGCAAGACACGTGGGCCAGACCGAGACGCGTTCACCGAGGACAGGACGCATAGTGTGCGCCGCAGCGGGCGTGGCTCGCGGCCGGTTGCTGGGCGTGTTGACGACGCTCGACAGCCCCCCGACGGCCGAGAGCCGCAAAGCAGTCGGCTCGGGGTGCGGCTCTCGTAGGCGCCGGCTCTTGCTCAAGCGAGTCTGATTGGACGGTCCATAGCTCGTCGAAGCAGCGCGGACCGGGTGTACTTTCGTAGTCCGCGGAATGAAGGGAGATGCAGATGAAGATTGTGGACGTGATCGCGGCTGTGCTGGTGGTCATCGGCGCGTTGAACTGGGGCCTCGTGGGCCTGTTTGACGTGGATCTGGTGGCCAAGATATTCGGCGACGGTGCCGTGCTGAGCCGAATCATCTACGTGGTGGTCGGCGTGGCCGGCGTGTTCCAGGCGGTGCAGTGGCGGGCGATCCAGCGCCGCTGGGGCGGGCAGCCAGCCGTCGCAGCGCCGTCGTCGGCTTGAGGCGTCGCGGGGCACGAGTAGCCTCTGCTCTTGGCGGCGGGGCGGACGGTTCGGTGCAGCAACCTCAGCCAGCCGAGACCCAGGAGCGTGCGGCCTAGCCCTCGATGCCCAAGCGTTTCATCTTCCGCCAGAGCGTGCTCGGATTGATGCCGAGCTCTCTGGCCGTCTTCGCGCGGTGGCCGTCGTTGCGCTCCAAGGCGGCGCGGATCTCGTGTGCCTCAGCCTCGTCCAGCGGACCGCGCCTCGAGGTGGCTTGCTGTGAGCTCGTCGGCTGCCGACCGGTCACCTGCCGAGGGAGGTGTTGTGCATCGATCAACCCTTGCCGACAGAGCACGAAGGCATGTTCGAGGATGTTCTGCAGCTATCACGCGTTGGCCGGGCAGTCGTACTCCGTCAGGACTTGCAGTGCCGCCGGCGAAAGGCTGGCAATAAGGCCTCGAACAGCCCGCGCCTCCGCGTCAGCCACCTGCTTTAGCGCAGCATGGCAAAGTGTAAGTCGTTATGATGGCGGCAGGCGCGAGTGGCGGAATTGGCAGACGCGCAGGACTTAGGATCCTGTGGGGCAACCCATGGGGGTTCGACTCCCCCCTCGCGCAGTCCAACTTCGACAAGCTGTCTCACTTCGCTTACCTCGAACCGGACCCGCTACTCACCGACAGCCCGCGCCCCTCGAGGGCATGATGAGGCTCTCCATGACGGTGACGATGATTGCCGTGCTTCCTGCGGCGGTCGCCTGACCGTCGCTGACCGTAACATTCGCCGTTACTTCTCCCGGCTCGTCGGGAGCGGTCCAAGTCACGGAAAAGCCCGTTGGCCCTTCCGGAAACGTACCACCCGTCGCGCTCCAAGTGTAGCTCAGCGCGTCTCCGTCGGGGTCGCTTGCTTCCGCGGCGAGCGTACTCGCTCGACCGCAGACGACGAATTCTGGATCCGCCGTGATGCTGTGTACTACAGGGGGCCGGTTCCGAGCCAGGAGCCAGCAACCCACACTCCTCACGATCGCTGGCAGGACCAGGAACAGCCCAACGAGACCTAGTGTCCTTCTCATCGTGGCTTCCTCCCGAGCAGAACCGCACCAGGCGCGAAAGTTCGTTGCGGGGTTTCTTCTTCAAGGACGCGTATATGACGGAGGGGTCGCTGCTACAGCACTCGGGGTGTATCCCGCGACGGTTTGTTTTGCCCCCTGGCCGTGGCGTGGGTTCCGAGTGTGCCCCGCCAGTCGGGTTGGCGGGGTTTGTTTGGTGCGCCCGCCCTGGCGACTAAGCCAAGCGTAGTGGGCCGTTGCCGCCTGAACAGTGAACCGGAATCGGCGCCGATGTGGATGGGGTCGGATGACACAGACCGGGGTGCAGCGCGCACATTAGGGACGGTGCTACTCGCGTGCGACGCTGCGGCTGGCGCCCTACCGCCGGCGACGTGTTAGCCCCACTGCGCCAAGCCCCTATATACCCAGCGTGAACGTCGCAGCCGTGCCTGAGCAGCCTCGCGTCCTCCGGTTCCTAAGACATGACCGAGAGCCGTGTTCCCCGCGGCCGCTGCGTCACGGCCTCATCACCAGTATATCACACGCAACTCGGAAGCAAGCCTGCCAAGCTGAACCGGCTCCAGATAGCAAAGCGGGCCACAGGAATCGTCCTGTGGCCCGCCGATGCGAATGCTCGTTTGTCTTCTACGTCGTCATGCTTTCCGCCGCCTCAGCGCCAGCCCGCCAAGGGCCAGCAGTGAAAGCGTCGCCGGCTCGGGCATCGGGTTAATGCGGACCTGGTACTCGCGATCCGTCTTGACGCTGCTGCCGTTGTACGCGTCGTTGTTCGGCCCACCGTCGCCTGAATTGGACCGATACACCCCGAAGCCGGCTGAGACATAGACCATCGAGTCGATGTGTGCCGAGATCAGATACTGCCCCGAAGAGCTCTGCGGGGTGGTCAAGGACAACTCGACCCAGTCCTCGAAGCCGGACGGCAGAACGAGGTCGGTTATCTGAGCAATCGGCGTCTGGGCGAGGCTCGTGTTGTAGTCGGTCACCCATGGATACAGAGTCAGGTCGATCTGAGCGCTTTCTCCTGCAGCACCCATCTTGAACTTCATGGCCGCTGCGTCGAAAAACGCCTCGGTCGGGTCCAGGGGGTTCACACTGTTAGGTGTGCTTTCCGACGGGCTGAAACGCTGCGAGCGCTCGCTGCCGACGGCCCCGGTGCCCGCGTACTGATAGTCCTCGGCACTGTACAACTCGAGGGCCAAAGCCTCACTGGCCATGCACGCGCTGACCACAATGGCCAGCGCTACGATTCCCATTTTACGCATGTTCCCACCTCCTCCTTCTCAAGAAACTCAGCAAACAACGGGTACGATGAAAGGGTTCCTGCGGCGAGGGCCCCTTTCCACCTGCCTATCAGACCTGAGGATACCACATCGGCGCCCGCTCGGTCAAGAGCAATACCGGGGGAACTGAATGAAATCCTGTGATGCGTTGCGGCGCGACACGAATAGACAATTACGAGCAATATTTGTCCGAGATTACCCATATTGCCTTGCCCCACCACGCGGCTGGGACGTGTCCCCCACTTGTACAGCGCCCCCCTTTCTTGCCTACCATTTATCGGGCTTTTTCCGCGCGCCGGGGGCCTCCAGGGCCTTCTTGCGGGGATCACTGGCCTGCGACGGGCCAGGGAACGACCCGTTTCGCTTGCAGGGTGCGAACATCCCCTTGGATCATCTCAGCAGGGGCGAGATTGAACGTCTTGCCGGGCCATCATGAAGGCGCCAGGCTATCCACGGCACGCAGTCGCTGGATACGCTCCAGGATGGCAGCGAACAGCTTTGGCGGAACTGGCAGTTCGGCCATCTTGGAAGACCACCGTTTCAAGGAGGGCGGCAACCCGAAAGAGCGCGTTTTCCTCCCGATTGTAGCGTCAGCCGGCGTCGGCTCTTAGGAATGATTCGCATTAGCGGAGCGATTCGCCACGGAACCGGACCCCGGCGGGCCGGATTGAATCGTGCACCTACCAGGGTCTAGCGTGGCGCTTACTACCGTGCCACGAGCGCAGCTCGCAGCTCCAGCAAGCTCAAATCCGCCTCAATTCGGACGCCGCTACATGCTCCCAACCGGCCGCCGCGCGCACCTTATGCCCCTCGCCGATAGCCCCTTCCCCACCCGCGTTCGTCGTCGGCGGTCAGACAGCAAAGCGGGCCACAGGTATCGTCCCATGGCCCGGCGGTGCTAGGCGTGCTGTGGT
>CAYGAN010000187.1:0-3315 GCA_964347585.1 uncultured Planctomycetales bacterium
AACTCGATCCGGCTCCGGCAGGCGCGATCCCGTGGAAGCAAGCCCTCCAGGTTCTGACGAATCAACCATGGAGAAGCACTCGTCCGGTTGGGACGCGCCCGGCGTTCACTGCGTCGCGGCTCTTGCGGGGGCCGTGGGATCAATCGCGACCGGACATCGCCGCAGCGACTGCGGCGTTCACGTCAGGGGCATTCGGGAAAGCGCATGCTGAACTCCGTCGAGCGGCCGAAGCCGGATGGCACAATCCCATAAGCGTCAGCTACGGGCCTGACGAGCGGGTATACGGCCACTACAACTCGTGGCGGTGGATCCTACTAGCCCATTCTCGCTGGGCTCGCGAATCGGGCGGCGACATGGACACCGCGGCTGACGACTGGCTCACGGTGCTTCGAATGACCCGCCAGCTCCGGCGGGGCCAAACGGCTTATGCGTGTTCATGGGAGCGTATCCACAACTACTGGCTGACGGTGGAGATGATCCTCGCCGCGAGAGAGTCGCCTCCGCCCATCGATACGCGTGCGCTCTGCCTTGAGATTGATCAATTCCTTGGTCCGATGCTTGGCGCGCGCGACATGCTGGAAGGAGAGCGATTCGTTCATCGGCACCTTCTGGAGTGTTTCTACGTTCGCGAGGGCGGCGATTGGATCGACCTGAGCGAGGCCGTGAAGTGCTCCGGCTCTCCGCTGGGAGCACGACCGGCCAAAGCACCTTCGCGTCTATGGAATCTCGCGTCTTTCTTGTTCTACGACCTGGCTACAGCCCGAGCTGCCGTGGATATGTGGTTCGCGCCATTTGAAGGTTGTACAGACATCGTCTCCTGCCGTCGAGCCAGAGAAGAGATTAAGTCCAGCCACAGAGAGCCCCGGGTGAACGCGCTCGCGGGTTTTTGGTACCACCCAAGCCCTGGGCTTCTCGACGCCTACACCTGGGTACCAATTGGCTACTATGTGATGCGCTGTTCGCTGGATGCGGCCCTGACGATGTTGGCGTTGCACGAATATCAGCGTCGGCATCATCAATACCCCGAGACGCTCGACGAGCTGATGCCCGTCTTCCTGCCGCGCTTGCCGATCGACTACGCCGACCGCAAGCCCCTCCGCTACCGGCGTACCGACGACAGTTACGTCCTCTACAGCATCGGCTTGAACGGCAAGGACGACGGCGGCAAGAGCCGCCATGACTTCCCGACGAATTTCGAAGACGAGAATCCAGATGCGGTGTTCACCGCCGTTCGGCGGAGGGAACTCCAGCAATGACGTGGAAAGCCAAGGTGGCCGGGGCTAACGAGCCAACGTCGAGCAAGTACGTCGCTCCGTTGCTGCCTACAACAGCCGTTGCGCCCGAGCCGGCCCGTCGGGTCAACTTCTTTAAGGCTTTGGTGCTTTATTGGCTCTTGCCGGGTCGGTACGGGCCGCACCTGGCCGTTGCGTCGATCTGGCGGGGGCTGGCTGCCCACGGCATCGCCATTCTCTCTGCATGCGCCGCCGCTGTGGTTCCGGTGTTAATCGAAAGGAGCGAGGGCCAGGCTGGGCTCTATGCCATGCGAGTAGTTGTGGCCCAATATGCCATGGAGCTTGCCCATCGATCCACCGTGGCAAGCTGGCCGCGGGCCATTGCGGTCGCGAGCGTGATACCGATCTCGCAGGTTGTCGTGCTGATTCTAGCTACAGTGGCGATGCCCTGGTGCGGCGGTGGGGATAGCGCGGGTTCTGTCTGGAGACGCAGCGTCAAGAACGCTTACTGGTCAACGACGATCGTGATCCCGATCGCGGTCGTGATCGCTGCCGTGCGGATCGCGTGGCAAGCCGGCTGGTGGGACGAAGAGAGCGATCTCGGCGAAACGACGCTTCTTGCGCTGATTCTTGCCGCTGTGATCGTTCCGATCGTTTTGTTCGTCCGGATGCTGATTGTTGGCGCCGGACGGTACGTGGGCGAGCCGGCTGGTCCGGCGTTCGGGCCGCGCGAGCCCCGGTGCGACGACTGCGGGTATCTCATCGTTCATCTGCCCATCGAGACGAGCTGCCCGGAGTGCGGCCTGCCGGTGCGCGACTCTTTGCCCGGCGGGCGACGCCAGCCGACCGGATGGCAGCGGAACGAGCGTCGGGCGCGAGCAGTGCTTGAGCTGCTGCGAACGCAGTGGCTCGTGCTTCGCGGGACCGACTTTTTCCGACAGTTGCCGGTCCACGAAGGGCTCGCCGCAGCGAGGCACTTCTGGTGGGCGACGTTCTTATTGGTAGAGCTGATGGTTCTCGGGCTGCTCAAGCTCAGGGAGGTCATCGGTATAACCGACTGGGACGTGCCCGTGATGGGGATGGCCGCGCTCGCCGCCGCCGTCATCCCATTCGCCTTGCAGGCCGCAATGACGTTCGCCGCCGCCCACTGGGCGCAGCTGTACTACGGGATCCGCGACTACCGCATCTCGGCCATCGTGTGTTATTACGCGGCCCCGCTGATGTGGCCGGTCATTCTTGTCCTGTTGCTAGGCACGCTGCTGCTGATGGAACCGACCAAGTCGTCGCTGGCTTTCTCATTCCGTGTGCCCATCGTTGGCTTGAGTCTGGACGGAGTGGAGCTGGTGGTCCTGCTGATGTTGCTGCTGGCGATGGTCGCGCTGGTGTTCTGGTGGCTGCGCGTTTGCACAGCCCTGCGCGTCGTCCGCTACGCGAACGTGTAGAAGCACTTGACGTGTTCCCGACCCCTTGCCGAGGCGGGCTGGCTATCCTGATCGCAGCAGAGGGCACCCGGGAATACACCCGCCCTCGACGCAGGGATTTGGGCGAAGCGACCCCTCAACCTTACGCCAGGCCACTTGACGGAGCCAGCAGTGCTGCCTAGCCTGCCACGTCCCGGCTTCGGGGCGCAAGCCGGCAGACCACGTGAGGCGGGACTCGCGTGGGCGGGATCTCTGAAGCGCCGTTTTGGATGCTTAAGGAGCGCGTGGATGATCAAGAAGGTCGCACCGCACATGGTTTCATCCGTTCTGTTGTTTGTCGCGACGGGATGCGCGGCGGGACCGAGGGTGGGTGACGCGGCCCCGGACTTTGTCGCCCAGACCGACGAGGGCGCACGGTTTCAGTTGAGTCAGTTAGAGAGCCGCCACGGTGTGGTGTTGTACTTCTACGGCAAGAACGACGCGCCCGAGGCTGCAGCCCAAACGTGCGCATTCCGTGACAGGATGCCCGAGTTCGAGAAGCAGGGGTACAAGATCGTCGGGGTGAGCTGCGATAGCATCGAGCTTCCTCCAACCGCCAAGCAGGAGAAGCACGATGAAAGGCTATTCGCAGCTCACCCGAGGCCAACGTTACCAGATCGCGG
>CAYGAN010000187.1:3325-8974 GCA_964347585.1 uncultured Planctomycetales bacterium
CGTCCCGCTCAAGTCGAAGAAAACCGGTGACGAAAAGATTGTGCAGGCCGATCGGCAAACCTTCGTGATCGACAAGAGCGGAATCCTCAAAGCCCGCCTCAAGATCCAGAACCCGGAAAAGAACGTCCAGGACGCCCTGACATACGCGATGGGTCACTGATGACGTTTCGCGTCGGCGGGTCCGGCTTCACCTGCGCGGCGCGAACGGCTTGCCCGCGCTGTCAGCCGCTGCCGGTCGCCTGCTCGGGACCCAGAATTGATTCTCGGTCCGGAGTTAACACTTAACCGCCGGCTGGGGCCGTGTCATCGCCTGTGCGTCCGGGCGCGCGGCCAATCGCATAGACTGCGAAGCGGACATCGCGGGCATGCAGGCCGACGAGCCTGGCACGTGCGGCGCCCGTGCGCAATCATGAGAACATGAAACGGGTAGATCAGCTCGGGCGGGCACACCCCCTGCAGGGATTGGTGCGCGTGTTCGGCTGTGGCCTTGGGCTCGATGAGCCCGAGGCGCCCGCTGACGCGATGCACGTGCGTATCCACCGGCAGTACGGGCTTGTTGAAGTTAAACATGAGCACGCAGGCGGCCGTTTTCGGCCCGACGCCGACCAGCCCGCAAAGCCACGTCATGGCTTCTTCGACGGGCAGCCGGGCAAGGAACTGCAGGCTCAGCCGACCACGCTGGCGCTTCAACTCGCCAAGAATGTTCTTGATGCGACCGGCTTTCTGTTTGGCCAGGCCGCCACGGCGAATGGCGAACTCGATCCGCGCAACCGGCGCGTCCAGGCATTCGTGCCATGAGCTGAACTGCCTCTTGAGCGATGCGAAAGCGGCGCGTGAGTTCACGTCGGTGGTGTTCTGGGAAAGGATCGTGCGGATCAATCCGTCGAGCGCGTTGCCATGTCGCCGCCACGGCCGCGGACCGTAGGCTTCCGTCAGCCGGGCCACGATCGCCCGAATGCGCCGCGGGGCAGCTCGACCTCGCCCAGGCCGCGCCATCTTATTCAATCGCCTCGCCACGGCGGCGCTCTACCAGCCGCGCAGCCAGCAGGCCTCCTTCAAAGAGCGCGTACATCGGCACGGCCAGCAGGACCTGGCTGATCACGTCGGGCGGGGTCAGAAGCGCTGCTGCAACCACGATCATGAACAGCACGTACCGCCGAGCCGAACCCATGGTCCTCGCCGAGGCAATGCGCGTCAGCGAGAGGAACACGACCACGATGGGCACCTGAAACGCGATCCCGAACGCGAGCGCCAACATGATCACGAAGCTGATCAGCTCGTTAAGCCGAAACTGGCTCTGCACGAAGCTATGCCGCCCCACGCGCCGGGAAGAAATGCCAACCACCTGCACCTTCCCTTCGCCGACAGGGATCGCGACGCGCAGCTCGCCGGTCGGGGTGTTAAACCACATTTCACCGGGCGCTGGTGAGGCCGGATCCTCGGAGCGAAGCGGAATCTTCTCCGGCAACGGCTGCGTTGTCGGCGTGAATCCAGCTTGCGAGTCCCTGAACAGGACCCGTTGGAACCAGGTCGGGGCGATCGGGCCCAGCTCGAACCTACCCGCGAACGTCACGAAGAAGTTCAGGACCACCGGGTAAACGATGTAGTACATGAACCCCACGCCGAGTGCAAACAGCAGCAGCGATACCGGAGCGAACAGGCGCACAAAGCGGCGCTCGTGCTGATACAACCCGGCGCTGACGAACTGCCAGAGCTGCCATAGGGCGTACGGTCCAGCCAGCACGAGCCCACAGAGCAGCCCGAGCTTCATCCACACAAAGAAAGGTTCCTGCGGACTGAGCGCCAGGACGTTCGTCGGAAGCCCGTGCCTTTTGAAGATCACCATCACGGGCGCGCACACAAACGCCAGGATATGCTTGGAAAAACACAAGCAGATGGCTGTGCCCGCCAGCACGCCGAGCAGCGCGCGAATCAGACGCGAGCGAAGCTCCTCGAGGTGCTCCCCGAAGGTCATCCGCACCTCGTTGGGATGGGTGTTCTTTCTGACGCGCTTCATCCGGGCCATTGGATGCACGACAATAGGATGGCTACAAGGACAGTCGGGTACGCGCGGTGGCGCCGGCCTCAACGCGGGCGCTCGGCACGAGTACAGCAGCGCAGGCAGACTGGCTAGGTCCTACCACGGCGACAAGTCAAGCGTGATTCTAGGAAGCGCCTGCGCGGGGGTCAACGTGGAACGGCCCGGGCAGCGGTGCTGAGGACGCTGCGATTAGGGAGCCGGCACGTGCAGCGCCACTTCGAAGCCGCACGGCGTCGGTTGACAGTTCAGAACGTGAACACGACGGTCAGAGCCAGGCTCCGTGCCTCGCGGGGGGAAGAAGAGCATGACCGGCTCGGCCAGCTCGAGGGGCCTCGAGCTGAACCCGCGGATGACTCCGTCCGTGAACTCATCGATTCGGATATGGCATAGCGATTCTGTCGGACAACCGTTGGCCCGTTTCAAACGCAGGCCCTGAACGTGTGTACGGATGGCGATCGGGGTCAGCCGACGCTGCCTATACGTGTTTGGGCGGGGTATGTCGCGTATCATGTGGGGATGACCCTGTTCAATCCGAGCATGCTGTGGCAAAATCAATTGCTGTATCGTCCGAACGCGGCCATCATCTTGACCAACTTGTTGCGAAAGTGACCAAAATGCCAAATCAGGGTGTTCTGGGCTGGCTCGGACATCTGGCAGGTCCCTTTGAGCCGGGCACCGTCTGCCTGATAGGAGCGGGCCCCGGCGATCCTACGCTTATCTCCGTCCGCGGCGCGGTCCGCATCGCCCAGGCCGACGTGATTCTCTACGACACTCTGGTTGAGCGTTGGCTGCTCGCCCTGGCCGATCCTGCCGCCGAACTGGTCTTCGTGGGCAAGCAGGCCGGCCGGCACAGTCTGCCGCAGACGCAGATCAACCGACTGCTGGTCGAACATGCCGGGAGGAACGCCAGGGTGGCACGGCTCAAGGGTGGCGATCCTTTTGTTTTCGGGCGTGGCGGCGAGGAATGCGAGGCGCTGGCCGCCCATAAGATCCGGTTCGAAGTGATCCCGGGGATCACCGCTGCGATTGCGGCCCCGGCCTACGCCGGCATCCCCGTTACCCATCGCGACATGACGAGCACGTTCGCGCTGGTCACGGGTCACGAGGACCCCACCAAGCCGACCTCGGGCGTCGATTTCGGCGCCCTGGCGCGGATCGGCACGATCGCTCTGTACATGTCCGTCAAGAACCTGGCTGCCAACTGCCGCCAGCTGATCGGTGCCGGTCTCGATCCGCACACGCCCGCAGCGGTCATCCATCGCGGCACGCTGCCGGCGCAGCGTACCGTGACCGGAACCATCGCTGACATCGCCGACCGCGCTGTCGCCGCCGGGATTGCGGCACCGGCTATGACCCTTATCGGTCGCGCGGTTGGGCTGCGCGACAAGCTCGCATGGTTCGAAGCACGGCCGCTCTTCGGACATCGCATCATCGTGACGCGCTCTCGGCATCAGGCAAGCGAGTTGGCCGGCCGCTTGATGCAGCTCGGGGCCGAGGCGATCGAAGCACCGACGATCACCATCGAGCCGCTTGACGACTACGCCCGCATTGACCAGGCCTTGCGCCGGCTGTCGGACTACAACTGGCTGGTCCTGACCAGTGTCAACGGCGTCGATGCCGCCCTCGAGCGCATGCGCAGATTGGACATGGATGCGCGCTTACTGTTCGGGGTACGAATCGCCGCCATCGGCCCGGCGACTGCCGAGAGACTCAGAGACCACCTGCTCAAACCCGACTTGGTGGCCGAGACATTTACGAGCGAGTCACTGGCCGAGGCGTTGAGCGGCTTCGATCTTACCGGCCAGCGGTGTCTGCTGCTACGGGCGGACGTGGCCGGGGCCGACTTGCCGGCGGCCCTGATACGCAGCGGGGCAATTTGCGACGACTTGGCGATCTATCGGACGGCCCGGGCAGCGGCGCTACCGGAGCCGGTGCTCGAGCGGCTCGGCCGCGGTGAGATCGACTGGATCACATTCGCCAGTTCGTCCACCTTCCTGAACTTCGTCGCCCTGCTGGGCGAAGATCGGCTGGACCTGCTGGCAGAGGTCAAACTGGCCAGCATCGGCCCGGTAACGTCGAGGGCCATTCGCCAGCGAGGGTTTGAGCCTACGGTAGAAGCTCAGCCGCACACCATCCCCGCCCTGGTGGATGCCATTCGCGCACACGCCGAGCGTAATCGAACGGGTAAGAACTGAAGAGGTGCCCCCCCTCGGTATTCGCCAGCCGCTGCACGCCGACCCGTTCACACCGGGTCGTGCCCGCCGAGCCGCCGACGGGTCAGACGCAACCCGATGAGCCCGCCGGCCATCGCCAACATCGCGGCGAGCGGCAGGGGGCCGCATCCTGTCGGCCTTGCTGCGACAGTTTGGCCGCCGACCGCAGATCCCTCTGCGACGACGATCTGGGTCTGAGCGATCCCGACTCCGCCCCGACCATCCGTCACTGTCAACGCGACAACGTACGTCCCCGGGTTCACGTAAGTATGCTGGACCGTCACGCCGGGAGCCGTTGCGCCGTCGCCGAAGTTCCAGCTATAGGTCAAAGGATCGCCGTCGGGGTCACTGCTGCCTGCCCCGCTGAACTGAACGACTAGGGGTGCCGGGCCAGACAGAGGCGCGGCCGTAATGCTCGCGATCGGCGACTGGTTCGGGATCTCCTCGACCACGATCGTCGCGGTCGCCGTGCCCGTTAGGCCCGAATCGTCCGTAACTGTCAGGCGAGCAACGTACGTGCCCGCCCGCTGATACGTGTGCACGACCGTCGGTCCGGCGGCGGTGTCACCATCACCGAAGTCCCACGCGAAATCGACGATCGCGCCGTCGTCGCTGCCCCCGCCGCTAAACAGCACCCGAAGCGGGGCGGTACCCGCGCTCGGTCGAGCCGTCAGCGTCGCCCTCGGCGCGTTGGTCGGATCGAGGTCCACGGTTACGGCTGTATGCGCCCGCCCCCACGAGTATCGGAGCTGGCTGTTCCGTACGAAGAAGGCATAGTAATGCGACTGGCCGGCCAGGAGCGCCTCCTGGAATCGCGGGCGTGTTGCCTTGGCCACGACGACCACGCCGGGAGCGACTTCATCGCCGATGTCGGGGTCGTCCGGCCCGCTTTGCCAGTCCGCCCACCGCATGCCGTTGGGTGCCCATCGGATCGGGCGACTGCTGCGCACGACCAGGACCTCGCCAGCCGTGTCGCCGATCGCGCAATCGGTGTCGGCTGAATCCGCCCGGCCATCGCCGTCGTCATCGACCCCGTTGCCGTCGATCTCCGAATTGCGCCAATCCAGCGTGACGGTCCCGCCGAGCACAACGGACTTGATGTTCCAGGCCGGGCACGGCCAAGCCTTGTCCCCAGGCTCCTCAAACCGATCGGCCAGGGCCGCTTCCACAGCCGCGCGGGCGTTGACCCGACCGTGGCCGTAGAGAATGCTATGACCGGTGACCGGATCGAAGAACGCGTCCGAGACAGTCTGCTGATCGGCGGTATGCTCGAGTAGGTCTGTCACCTGCTTGCGGGTCAGATCGGGATCGACGCCGAGGGCGAGCACGGCCACGCCGGCAGCGATCGGGCAGGCGGAGGAAGTACCGTTCATGAAGAACGTGTAATTGTGATCC
>CAYGAN010000188.1:0-7892 GCA_964347585.1 uncultured Planctomycetales bacterium
ACCGGAGGCCAGCTTGCCGCGGTCAACCTGATAAGCTCCGCCCTGGCGACCGCTCGATCCCGTCCTGCCTTGGGCCGCGAACAGTGATAGACGATCCGCTCCAAGGCCATCGTCGCCGACTTGGCGACGCCGCGATCCTCGCTGCACATCGCTTGCGCAAGTGCCTGGATCGCCATTGGACCGACCTCGGACGCTCGTTTGAACGCAGCCTCCCGCACCTTCACGTCGGCGGAGCGAATCTCCACAATGAGGGCCTTGACTTCTTTTGATCGAGCCGTCGCACATCCCGACGGCCAAGCCACTGCCATCAGGAACCCGCCAACCAATGCTCCGCGAAACCAAAACGGTGAATCAATCGCCATCCCAAAGTCCTCGCGTCTTCTGAGTCCAGCACGGAAGAACCACGCCGTAAACGCTGACGTGCAACCCGCCAGGCTGCCAGCCGCATCAGAGATGCCACGGCGCCCGCATCGGCCTGGTCGTCCACCGCTGTGCGACCTCATCTGCGACGATCCGCTCGGCCTGCGGATCCCAGCATATCTTCCTGCCCAGGCGGATCGCGATGTTGCCCAAGTGGCAGACGGTTACCGAGCGGTGCCCGATCTCCACGTCGCAGATCGGGCGTTTCCGGGTTTCGATGCAATTCAGCCAGTCATCGTGGTGGCCCGGGCTGCGGTACAGCTCCACGTCGCCCGGCCCGAGCTTTTCCTGCTTCAACTCCTTCGGATGAGTCTCCAGAAAGCCTCGATCAACGTGCACCCAGCCATCCGGGCCTTCGAACTTCGCCCCGCGGCCGTTGTTTGAGCAGATCAGCGTCACGCCATTCGCGTACTTATAGGTGATCTCGAAGCTGATGGCGGTGTCATACAAGCCGTCCGACGGGAACGTGGCTGTACCCTCGATTTCGATCGGCCCGCTCTCGTCGGTGCCGTTGCCCCACTGAGCGATGTCGTTGTGATGAGCGCCCCAGTCGGTCATCTTCCCGCCCGAGTAGGCGTAGAACCAACGGAACTCGTAAAAGCACCTTCTCGGTGTGTAAGGCGCCCAAGGCGCCGGACCGAGCCACATGTTCCAGTCCAACCCCGGGGGAGGATCGGTATCCGGCTCCCACCCGCACGTCGGCGCCCCCCCGATGCCCGTGCGGATCGTCTTGAGCCTGCCGATACGACCACTGCGCACCAACTCGCACGCGAAGCGGAAGTTGCCCTCCGAGCGCTGCTGGCTGCCTGTCTGGAACACGCGGTCATAACGCCGGACCGCATTGACCATCGCACGACCCTCTTCGATGGTCAGCGACAACGGCTTTTCACAGAGAACGTCCTTGCCGGCTTTGCAGGCGTCGATCACCGTCAGCGCATGCCAATGATCCGGCGTAGCGATCACGACCGCGTCGATGTCCTTGCGATCCAACAGATCCCGGTAATCGTTGTATGCACCACAGCCCGGCCCGACTTTCTTGGCCGCTTCGGTCCGCCGACCCCGATCCACGTCACAGACCGCCAGCACCTCGACGCGCCGGTTGTGTAAGAAGCGGTCAAGATGGCTGTTGCCCATTCCTCCCGTCCCGATGAAACCAAGCGCAATCCTCTGGCTGGCCGAGGCCTTGGTCGGCCCACCCAACGCCGTGCCTGTAAGCACGTACGGAAACGCCAGGCCGGCCCCGACGCCAGCCGCCGTCTGACCTAGAAACTTTCGTCGACTGACTCGAGAAACATCGCTCATCGTTCAACGCTCCATTCGCTCAACAATCTCAGCATCCTTGACCGCCTCTTTGCCCCACCCCCCGCACGAGCCGGGGCAACATACCCGCCCCGGCCCACGCCCGCAACCACCCCACAAGCAATCCCGAATCCCCACGACCCGACCACCGGCGGCGTCCCGAGGCTGCGCGCAGCTCGATCCTCCGGGTGCCAGTGTGCCCACCGACCCAGCGCGCTGGACATGAGCCTGGCCGTCCGATACCCAGCCACATCCCGCCGCCTCCGTCCCCGTCTAGCCACGTACCCTCTAGCGCTGCCCCCCGATTTTGAATGCATCCCCAACCCCCAGGATTCCACCTTCCGCTGCTGCGACCTGCCCATAGCTTTCCCGGATCAACTCGATGATCGCCTGCTGCCGCTCAGGCGTGTTCCCGTAAGACAGCTCGCTGATGAAAAGACCCCCGTCGCCGGCACGAGCCAGCCACGCGTCCCGGTGCTCAAGCAAGTACGCCTGGTCCGCAGCAAAGACCGGCTTGTTCTCCGGCAGATGCCAGAAGATGCGCGGGAAAATGCCCCTCGCCACATTGTCAACAACTACGCTACCGGCGTCCTCCAACAAGGCTGACGGATCAGGCCTGAAGCTGTTTGCCCATCTTGCATGCTGCACGCGCATGCCCGCCGAGATCGCCAGTGCGCAGCAGAACGCGCCCGCCAGAAGCGATCTCGATCTTCCTACAAACCGGGCAATAAGAACCGGAATGAATGCATAGAACGGCCAAACCGCAGCCAGATACGGCCCGCCCATCGCGTGCGCCGGACTCAGGAACGCAATATAGAGCAGGCAGGTCGCCGTGGCCGTCCACACGAAGAAGTACAGCATGTAGAAGCCGCTTCGGCCGGCCATTCTGCCGGAGTCGCCGCGCTTCATCCGACGCCTGACGAAGCCGACAACCGAGATGGCGAGCCCTATTGCCAGTGCAGCGTGCACGTACCTCAAAACCTCCACGGCCGCCGCGTAGCGAGAATAACGTAGCCGAGCGAAGAATGGTTCGGCGTCTATAAAGAAATTCGCAAAAGACGAGACCGCGACGACCGCTCTGTGGACCAGCTCTTCGGGCCGAAAGGGCTGCGCCTGTGCCTGTTGGGCGATAAAGGACAGATAAAAACGAGGGTGGAGAATGAACAGCACTGAGCAACCCAGGCCGATGGCGACCAACCCGCTCATGAGCCGCTTCCTCTCCGCTCCCAGCAGCACCGCCAACAGAAAGAGCACGGACCCTGCGACAACGAGGGCGAAGTGATAATGCGTCAATGCACCCCCAGCGGCCCCTACGACCAGCAGGACGTGATCTCGCAACTTGAGCCTTCTCGCCGGATCCGCATGCTTGACGACCTGCCAAACGAAGAGGATCGCCCAAAGCCCGAGAAGCTCATAGTGTCTTTCCCCAAAGCAAATCGGGACAACGGCTGGACTGAGCGCCCAGATGAAAACGACGAAGGCCGCCTCCGTAGAATTGCGCAGGCTCAAGCGGGCCAGCCCAAACAGGGCTAGCATTGCAACCAAGGCGATCAGAACGTTCAGCGAGGAGCTTGCCCAAGGGCTTACCCCGAACGCTAGCGCCCAAAAGTGCAGGAGCCAGAAATACAACGGCGGATGGATGTCGAAATGGGCCAGGTTTGAGCCTATCTGCCTGAAGCAGAGCGGCTTCTCAACGCGCAGGAGTCGCTTCCATTCCGAGGCCTCAACCCACGTTCCGTAGGGATAGGCCCCCTCGGTGACACGAGAATACTCAGCCTGATGACCTGTTGCGGCAAGGTACGCGATCGCTTCGTCGTGGAAGAACGTACGTTTCGAGGCGGCTCCTGCGATCCGCAGGGCCGTACCGGCGACGAGAGCGATCACCAGGACGAGAGCCACCCACACGGATCGGCTCGGCGCGGCTTGCCCGAAGCTGTCGGTGATCGGCACCACCAGCGCCTCCCTGCGACCGGCTGAGGCTCGCCCGATCGATCAGCGCAAAGCAGGTTAACCGCCCGTAAGTGCGCCGGCAACTGGCGAGCCGGCGGACCCGCTGGTTGACGGCCGGACAGCCTTGCGGTATTCACGCTCGGGGCGGGTGGCGAGCCCGCGATCGACTGCGGTGACGAGAAAGCGCATAGACTCGCCCAAGGGGCGGCCCTCAGCAGCCGGTTGCTCTGGTTACTGGAGCGTAGAGATGGACATAATCGAGCAACTCATCGAGCCGAACGAGACCAAGATCGTTCTGTTGGTATTCGACGGCCTAGGCGACATCGACACCGGCCGAGGGACCCCCCTGGAGGTCGCCCGCACACCGCACCTCGATCAGCTCGCCCGCGAGGGCATCACGGGCTTTCACGACCCAGTGGGTCCGGGCATCACCCCAGGCAGCGGGCCGGCACACCTCGGGCTGTTCGGATACGATCCGATGAGCTACGAGATCGGTCGAGGCGTGCTCGAAGCGCTCGGCGTCGATTTCGAACTTCGCACCGGCGACGTGCCCGCACGCATCAACTTCTGCACCGTCGATGCCCAGGGCAAGATCGTGGACCGCCGCGCCGGCCGCATTCCTTCCGAGGAGGGCCAGCGCGTTTGTGATAAGCTTCGTGACATTGCCATCCCGCGCGTGGCGATCCACCTTCGCCACGTCAAGGAGTACCGGGCCGCCGTGGTGTTCCGCGCCCCGGGATTGGGCGGCCACGTCCAAGACACCGACCCGCAAAAGACCGGCGTGCCTCCCCTGCCGCCTGCACTCACCGAGGGTTTTGAAGACGAGGGCTCGCGGCGGACCGTCCAGATCGCTGCCGACTTTATCGACCAGGCCCGCAGGCGCCTGGCCGAGGAGCCCAAGGCGAACATGCTCATGCTGCGCGGCTTCGACCTCTACGAGCCGCTCCCGCCCTTCAAGGATCGGTACGGCCTGCGCGCCGCCGCCATCGCGACCTACCCCATGTACAAGGGCGTCTCGCGACTCGTCGGCATGGAAGTCATCGAGCAGGGCCAGGAGACCGAAGAGCAGCAATTCGATGTGCTCGAAGAGCACTGGGCTGAGTACGACTTCTTCTTCGTGCACATCAAGAAGACCGACAGCTACGGCGAGGACGGCAACTTCGACGGCAAGCGCGCGCTGATCGAAAAGGTTGATGGGCTGATCCCCCGGCTGTTGGCCTTAAGCCCGGACGTGCTGGCCGTCACGGGAGATCACTCCACCCCCGTGGCGCTACGGTCGCACTCATTCCACCCCGTGCCCCTGCTGATCTGGAGCAAGAATGCCCGCGTCGATCCGGTGCAAGCCTTCAACGAGAAGGCGCTGACCGCTGGCGGCCTGGGCACGATCCCGGCCAAAGAGCTGATGACCCTGCTGCTCGCCCATGCCCTACGCCTGGGCAAGTTCGGGGCGTGAGGTGCGGCTCAGTCCGCGGGCGCAGCGACGAGCCTTAAGCAGCGAGCGCTTGACCAGCCCAAGGTCGCCGTGGACAATCTCAAGCTAGTAGGCGCAGAGCCCCACGGCGAGCGCATATCAAATAACGCTCGGTCTTGGCAGGGAAGCCATGGAGCCTATCCAGATCGACGGTCGCACGATCGGGCCGGGCAGGCCCGTACTGATCGTCGCTGAGGCCGGCATCAACCACGATGGCAAGCCGGAACTCGCCCACAAGCTGATCGACGCAGCCGCTGAGGCCGGTGCCGACTGCATCAAGTTTCAAACCCACTTTGCCGCTTGCGAGATGTTGGACGTGCCGGCCGAAGGCGCACACGTTAAGGAGTCCCTTTTCCAGCTCGTAAAGCGCATGGAAATGACGGCGGCGCAGCACGCCGAGCTGATCGACCACGCACGTCAGCGTGGTCTGATCTTCCTGAGCACGCCGTTCTGCCGCGAGGCCGCCGATCTGCTCGAGCAAGTCGGCGTCGGCGCGTACAAGATCGGCTCGGGCCAGCTTACCAGTTTGGCGTTCCTGGAGTACGTGGCCGAGAAGGGCAAGCCGATGATCGTCTCCACGGGGATGGGTGATTTGGCGGAGGTGCAGACTTCGGTGGAGCTGGTGCGCAGCAAGGGCGTGCCGTTCGCGCTCATGCAGTGTACGTCGCAGTACCCGACGGCGTATGAGAACGTCCGGCTGGGTGTGATTCGGCGGTATGTCGACCTTTTCGACGTGCCGGTGGGGCTCTCCGATCATAGCCAGGGCAACTACGTCGCCTTCGCGGCGGTCGCACTCGGCGCTTGCCTGATCGAAAAGCACTTTACCGTCAGTCGTCAGTGGCCCGGTCCGGATCAGGCCTCGTCGATCGAACCGGACGAGCTGGCCGACTTGGTCCGCGGGGTCCGCGCGGTCGAGCTGGCCTCAGGCGACGAGAAAGCCCCCGTCGAGGCCGAGCAGCACGTTCGCCCGCTCTTCCGCGAGAGCGTGGTGACGGTTCGGCCGCTCTCCAAGGGCCAGACCATCACCCGCGACTGCGTCTGGACCAAGCGGCCGGGCTCTGGCATCCCCGCACCGCGCATGTCCGAGCTGATCGGCCGGCGAGCAGCCCGTAACATCGAAGCCGACACGCTACTATCGTGGGACGATCTCGTGTAGGCTTCACGCCGGCGCCGGCCGGCCTGACGCGAAAGCGGCAGCCAGCGGGCCTACTTGTTGGCCGCAGGCGAGCCACCGCAGCGCCAGCGATTGTGTTCCGCGTGGAACAATCCGCAACCGCGAGGCCGCTTCAACATCGGGCAAAGCATCCGGTTCGGCTCTTTACCCGGACCTCAAGAGGACACGAAATGCACACCGAACAGAACGTTCCTGCGAACGCGCAGAGCGCGCGGTTCCGTGAGGTTCTCCAGCAGCGCTGGCTCGGGGGCGCTCTGCTGTTGTTCCTGCTCTTCAACATCGTTCTGGCGTGTCAACGGGCGGGCAAGCCGGAATGGCTGACTACGCTCTGGTTGGGCGGCTCGTTCGTGTGGCTCGGCCTTTGCCTCTTCTCGGTCAGAGCAGGGCTGCTGGTCCTGTTGGCGACCTTGCCGGCGTTTGGCGCGCGTCCCGGTGACTTGGTCACCAACGGGCAGGACACGGCCATCGCGGTCCTGGCGGCGGTCTCACTTTGGCGCTACCCCGTCCGAATGGGCCGCAGGCCGGCCCTGGCGCTCGGGTGGCTGTTCGCCCTCTTCGCGCTGCTATCGCTCTTCGCGAACCACGAACGATGCTTCTACTCCATATGGCCGTTCCACGTGGATCATCTTACGAAGAACGTGTTCTTCATGTTCGCGGGATCCTGGGACTGGCACATCGGGATCTCGGAATGGTTCGTCCTGTTGAACCTGCTCATCATAGCCAGATTGGTCGCTCGGCTGATCGGGAACGGCCGGTTGTCGCTACGCGGTGCGAGCGCAGCCATCACTCTGGGATTGCTCGTCGCGCTGGCGATCGGTTACGCGGAGTACTTCTGGCCGAACGGACATCAGCTGCTCACGAGGTATCAACTGCGGTTGTACGATTTCTCGGACGACAAGCCGCCCCAAGCAATCCCGTTGCCGGAGTGGCTCAGCTCACCGGCGGGGCGGCACGTAGCCATGAAGTCGCTGTTCGGCAATCGCGGGTGGTTCGGGCAGTACCTTATCATCGCCGGCCCCGTGGCGCTGGCCTGGATCGCCTCCCGAAGAGACACCTCGGGCAAGGTCGGTGCCGCGGCGCTGACCGTAGCGCTGGTCGGCGCGCTGATACTGTGCGGTTCGAGAACGGCACTCTTCTCAGCGGCGACAGGCGTTCTGGTCTGGGGGCTGATGCAGATAGCGGCTCGGACACGGCTTCGTGGATACCTCGGTGCCAAGTCGGCATCCTGCATCGCCCTGGCTCTGTTGATCTGCCTAATCCCTCTGCCGCAACTGCTATGGACGCACAGTGGCCAGTCTTGGCTGACTGTTGCGCATTCGCGGGACATAGCCTGGCGGGGCGCGTGGGAACTCATCAAGGGCAGTTCATGGCTCGGCGTAGGGTATGAGTCTTTCGGCTTGGCGCTGCGGGACCTGGCCGCTGAAACGGACAATAAAGAATACCAAAGGAACCTTGTCATCACGACGCACAATTTCTTCAGTCAAATCGCGGTCTGCACGGGGATCGGCGGCCTGGTGTGTGTTTTGCTGCTTTTCCATCGCCCTGTGAAGGTGCTGCTGGGTCAGGTCGCAGCAACAG
>CAYGAN010000188.1:8022-8509 GCA_964347585.1 uncultured Planctomycetales bacterium
TTCGACAGCTCTGTTTTGGTGGGTCGGGCACGCGCTCCTGCGCGCCCAAGAGCTGCAGCGTACGATGGAAGAAACCACCGACGCCGAGACGTCACAGAATGCCCAGCAGTCTATGTAATTGGGCCGAGCCAATAAGAGGCATATCGTCTCTAAATCGCTTGTCACCACTGCGCAGCGCTAGGACGTGCAGGCCATATCAGAGGGCATGCGTAAGAAGTACCCGTGGCAACGCTCGATAGCAGGCGCGCAACCGGAGCCTTTGACGCACCGGCCGAACCTGTGGGTGGTGATCCCGCAGACTTGGCGCGAAACATCCTGGAACAAGCGTCCCCACGTAGAGAAGAGGCAACTGGGCAGGGGCGGAATTGAACCGCCGACACACGGATTTTCATCCGTTGCTCTCATGCCGTAACTGACGACTCGCACGCGACTTGCCCGAACAACGAAAGTGACTTGGCGTCCTGCTTGGCGCTTCTGACCCAGAAAC
>CAYGAN010000188.1:8519-8906 GCA_964347585.1 uncultured Planctomycetales bacterium
GGACCGCGGGGCGGAGATCGCCATTGTTGGCGTCTCCCGCGATATCTCTGCGATCAAGGATGCAGAGTCGGCGCTTCTGACCCAGAAACACCCCGACCTTGGGCGGGTGGTGACGGCTTGGCCGAGCCTGCCCGAACCTATCAAAGCGGGCATCCTGGCGATGGTGCGAGCGGCAACGAATCAGGGGGAGTAACGAACGACGGGGGAAACGACAGGGAAACAGCTCCGCGGGGGCGCGGCGCCAGAGCAATCGGCGCCGCTGGATCAGAAGGCAGCCTCAGCCATCCGACGGGCGCGCCCACTGGCTCACAAGCTCTGCGCGAACTACCGCAGTGGACGTTGCCTCGGCGGCTTACCAGTTGCGCACGAAAGGCGACCGAGCGCTGA
>CAYGAN010000189.1:0-204 GCA_964347585.1 uncultured Planctomycetales bacterium
GTGATCGTGTAGTTCAGCGTTCCGCCGCCGGTGTTCTGGACGGTGAAACTGTCCGAAGCGGGGCTGCTGCCCTCTTGCGTCTCCGGAGTCAAGCTCGTCGGCGACAGGGTGATCTCCGGCCGTTGGATCACCGTCAGCGTCACATCGACGGTCTGCGGACTGTTGCTGGCGTTCGGATCGGAGACCGTGATCGTGGCGTAGTAG
>CAYGAN010000189.1:355-6021 GCA_964347585.1 uncultured Planctomycetales bacterium
AACTGTCCGAAGCGGGGCTGCTGCCCTCTTGCGTCTCCGGAGTCAAGCTGGTCGGCGACAGCGTGATCTCAGGCACACCCGGAGGCGTGATGCGGAGCGTGTCCCACCCGACGGTCGGGCCCCCGCCGCCCCACGACCCGAGCTTGTAACCCATGCTGATCTGCGTGTTGCTGCTGCTGTTGAACTGCTTCGAGTATTGCACCCACTGGTTACCGTTGCCATTCGTTCCGCCGTCCGAGAACTTCTGAATGAGCGTCCAGGCGCTCGAGTTCTCGTCGAAGTCCTGGGCTGAGTAAGACCCGAGCCTGTAAGCGCACTCCGCCCAGTAGGTCCCCCCGAAGCTCGGACATCGCATGTAGATTGTGAGCGTGTAATTGGTGTTCTGGCTGATGTCATAGACCTTGACCTTGGCCGACGAGCCCTGCGAGCTGCGAGACGCCTGCAGCGCGTTGCCGGACTGTCCCCCGCTGACGATCGACCAGGTCGCGGCGCTTCCCCAGCCGGCGTCGTAGCTTGACGACCATTCGGGCATGGTCTCGAAGTCCTCGGCGACCGGCTGAGCCGGTGGAGCCTCCACCTCAGCGTGTTCGACCACCTGCATGTGGAGATCCGTGCCGGTTTGCGGACTGCCGGACTTGAACGCATGCCCGTCCGGGTAGGCGTTGACCGGCTTCGTGAACTTATAGGGATTGAAGCCGTAGGACTGGCTGACCTCGATGTAATAGACGACCCCCGCTGTCAGGGGAACCTCGTCGGGGTTCCAGCTTGCCGCGACGTGCCCGTTGGTGCCGGCCTGGTAGGCCCCTCGCCCGGTCTTGGCCGGCCCGACCTGTGGACCGCTGACCGAGCCCGAGCGGACCTTGAAAGTGAACTCCTTGTTCCACGTATCGCCGCCGGCGTAGAACAGCGTGGCACCGGCCAGACTCTCGCCCATGGCCTTGACCTGCTGGGTCCAAACGTTGGCCCAGCCGGCAAGATTGCCCACCTCATATTCCTGGACGCAGTAGGACACGAGCGTGTCGTCGTTATCGCTGAAGATCATCGCGTAGATATCGAAGTTCTGCGGGTTGCCGTTCACGTCGTACGCCTGCCCGTTGGCGTACCCTTGGCCGTCTTCGTTGCGACGAAAGATCGCGTAGTCGTTGTTCGGGCTGCCGTTCTGACCGGTCAACTTAAGGGCGTAGGTCAGGCCCGACGTGGTGGGGATCATGCCGGAGCGAAAGCGGACCCACTGGTCTCCCAACGGACCGAGGTTCGGCTTCACCCGGGACACGCCGACCTGGGGCCACGTCGTGATGTTCCCACCGTTGTCGGCGTGGATCGAAATCAGCATACTCTGCGCATTGGTACCGGCCAGCTTGAAGTTGACTCCGGTGACGCCATCACCGGTGGCGAGGAATGTCTGATACCAGACCGGTTTCCACAGCGTCCAAGGATCACTCCCCCATTCGCCGTAGTTGCCCCCGAACGCACAGCTGTAATCCGTCGGCAGTTGCACGTCGAGCGTGGTCGAGCCGGTGTCCGGAATGACGACGTTGGTGGCAACCTTGGGGCGTCCCCAGAACAGCGGCTGATCGAGGTAGAGCGAGTAGTTCCCACCCGGCATGGTGAACTCGTAATAGGACTGCGGATTAGGAGGCAGTCCGACCCGGTAGCTCTTGCCGGGACCGGTCCCGCCGTCGATCACGGCAAAGATGTTCCACTCGTAAAGAGCCAGATAGTTTCCGGGCCGGCCTTTGACCTTTTCGATCCAGCAGTTTCCGGAAAGGGTCCCGTCGGCCCAGACGGCCGCCGCCTGCGTCGCGAAGACGATCGCGGCGACGACCAGGCAAAGCCCAGGGCTCTGCCCTTTCAACCAGTTTCTCCGATGCTTGTACATTTGCATTCCTCCAACAAAAGAGAACGCGGACACTTCCCCTGGAGTCAGGGGATCCAAGTCAACCTCTCTTCCTGCCCTCGGTGCGGGCCGGCAGGTTTGACCACATTGAGCCCACCGGCGCGCCACATTTCTTCCATCGCGATCTTCACTACCATCACCCGCCGGAGCCGCCGGTTGCCGTCACGACCACGTCGTCCATCGCCGTGAAGTTGAACTGCAGCGCCCACCTGTGCCAGTGTTCGATGAACACGGTCACCGTATCGCCGTCAGCAGTGACGCTGCTCTCGCCGGTCAGGCCGATCTGGGACCATTGGTCAGCCGAGTAGTACCAATCCGACCAGACGATGTTCTGGGACTCCGGATCGGTCCCGCCATTGGGATCGATGCCGATGCGGCAATCGACGTCGTAGTTCTCGGCCCCGATCTGTCTGGTGTAGATCCAGACCGTGGCTTCCACGTCGGCTCCGTCGCAGACGCTGACCTGCTGGTACGCTCCGCCGGTCTGCGTGGCCCAGTTGGACGACGCGCCGAACATCTTAGTCCCGGTGTGAGCGTTCACGCTGTCTTGTCCGTTTTCCATGATCCCGTCCGTGTTGCCGTAGGTCGTCCAGGACGTCAGGCCGTCCTCGAAGCTTCCGTTGGCGATCTCGCCGTTGGTGCACGCACCGCTTTCGTTGACCGTCAAGCTGACATCGACGGTCTGTGGCGTGTTGCTGGCATCGGGATCGGACACGGTGATTGTTGCGTTGTATGTGCCCGGATCCAGAACCGCGGTGGCGTAGTTCACCGTAACGGCATCCTCCTCACCGGTGCTCTGCCCGCTGGTTGGATCCACGGCGATCCAGCTCGCGTTCTCGCTGATGTCGTAGTTCAACGTGCCGCCGCCGGTGTTCTGCACGGTGAAGACGTCGGGCTCGGCATCGTTGCCCTCGGTCACCGTCGGAGACAACGAACTGGTATCCAGTGTGATCTCGGGCGGCGAGCCGGAACCCCCGGTGGCAGCGAACTCCACGTCGTCGAACAACGTAAGATTGAAGCTCAACGGCCACTTCTGCCAGTGTTCGAGGAAGACGGTCACCGTATCGCTCTCGGCAGTAACGCTGCTGGCGCCGGTCAGGCCGATCTGGGACCACTGCTGGGCGGTACTGTCCCAGTCCGTCCAGACGATGTCGTTGGAGCCGGAATCCGTCCCGCCCTTGGGATCGATCCCGACCCGGCAGCAGACGTCCCAGTAGTTGCCCCCGACCTGCTTGGTGTAGATCCAGGTGGACACCTCGCAGGTGGCGCCGTTGCACACCTCGATCTGCTGATAGACGCCCCCGTTGAGGGTCGCGCCGTTGGCGTCCGCCCCGAACATCCAGCTCCCGCCGTGGGCGGTCACGCCGTGGGTCCCGCTCTCGATGCGGCCGTCGGTCGAGCCGAACGTGCTCCAGCCCGTGGATAGGCTGCTCTCGAACCCGCCGTTGACGATGTCGTGATTGGTGCACGAGCTGCTGTCGG
The DNA here is from genome assembly GCA_964347585.1 of uncultured Planctomycetales bacterium. Lineage (GTDB taxonomy): Bacteria > Planctomycetota > Phycisphaerae > UBA1845 > CAYGAN01 > CAYGAN01. The sequence goes on from CAYGAN010000189.1 coordinate 3,735, forward strand.
TCACCGTGAGTGTCACGGCGATGGTCTGCGGGTCGTTGCTTGCGTCGGGGTCGGAGACGGTGATTGTCGCGTAGTACGTGTCGGCCTCCAGTTCCGCCGTGGAGTAGCTCACCATGATGGTGTTCTCCTCGCCGGCGCTGGTGCCGCTGTCAGGATCGACGCTCAGCCAGTCCACGTTGTCGGCAACGGAGTAGTTAAGCGTGCCTCCGCCGGTGTTCTGGACGGTGAAGGAATCCACCTGAGCGTCGTTGCCCTCCTCGACCTGCGGACTCAACGTCGAGGTGGACAGGGCGATCTCGGGCAACTCGATCACCTCGACGGTCACCTCGACGGTCTGCGGACTATTGCTCGCGTTCGCGTCGGAGACGGTGATCGTACCGGTGTAGAGGCCCGGCTCGAGGCTGTCGGTCGCGTAGTTGACCGTGATAGTGTCCTGCTCGCCCGTGGTGCTGCCGCTGCTTGGAGACACGCTGAGCCAGTTGACGTTGTCCGTGATCGAGTAGTTGAGGGTGCCGCCGCCGACGTTGGCCACGGTGAACGTGTCCGCCTCGGGGTTCTGACCCTCATCGATCTCCTGGCTCAGCGCGGTGGGCGATAGGCTGATCGCCGGGGCGGGGCCGCCCCCGCTGGCGGTGAACTCGATGCTGTCGAACAGGGTCAAGTTGAACTGGATCGACCATTTCTGCCAGTGCTCGAGGAACACCGTCACGGTGTCCCCATCTGCAGTAACGCTGTTCTCGCCAGTGAGCCCGATCTCGTCCCACTGCTGGGCGGTGCTGTCCCAGTCCGTCCAGACGATGTCCTGGGAGGCCGGATTCGTCCCGCCCTTCGGGTCGATGCCGATTCGGCAGCAGACGTCCCAGTAGTTGGCACCGATTTGTTTGGTATAGATCCACGCCGAGACCTCGACCTCGGCACCATCGCAGACGCTGACCTGCTGATAGGCTCCGCCGTTCTTCGTGGACCAGCTCGCAGCAGCCCCGAAGAGCTTGCTTCCGCTGTGGGCGGAGACGTCGTGGAACGGGCTGTCCTGGACACCGTCGGTCGTGCCGTAGGTTGTCCAGGACGTTCCGCCGTCCTCGAACCCGCCGTTGACCAGGTCCTCGTTCTGGCAGGGCGCCACCTCGGTCACGGTCAACGTCACGAGAATCTTCTGCGGGTTGTTGCCCGCATTCGGATCCGAGACGGTGATGTTGGCAGTGTGGGTTCCTTGGGACAGGCTTGCCGTCGAGTAGTTCACCGTGATGGTGTCTTGCTCGCCGGTGCTGGTCCCGCTCGTGGGGCTCACACTGAGCCAACCAACGTCGTCGCTGATTGAGTAGTTCAACGTGCCCTCGCCGCTGTTCTCCACGGTGAAGGTATCAGCCGGCGGACTGCTGTACTGCTCGGTCACAGGGTTCAGCACCGAAGTGGACAAGGTGATGACGGGCAGCGCGGGGCTGCACTGGACCAGTTGGAGGTCGTCCACGTGGGTGGCCGTCCCGTCGCTCCAGCTTCCACTGTTGTTGATCCACCCGAACTTCACGGTGACGTAGCCGCTGGTGGGCGTGCCCGTGAGCGTGCCGATACTCCTCCACGAATGGCTTTCGCCGGGACCGTTGGTCTGCCGGAACTCCGCGAGCACGACGCCGTTCTCGTCGCCGTCGATGAGCTGGACCACGTGATCGTGGTAAGCGTGGGTTCCGTCGGCCATGTAGCCGGTCAGCTGAGTGGGGATGCTGTCAGCCGCCACTGTCTGCCAGGCGAACTTGGGATCACGGGCGCCGCCTTCCTGCACCGAGCCCCACTTGGAGCCCTGCTTTGCCCCGCCGGGGTTCCAGATGGTCGAGCTGTCCGTACAGTCGCCGGACCAGCTGGCACTGCCATCCTCGAAGTCACCGTTCTCCAGGCCGAGGTCAACGCATCCGGGCTCCCCGCTCACCGTGAGGGTAACGCTGATCGTCTGGGGGTTGTTGGTGGCCGTCGCATCCGAGACCGTGATCGTGGCGCTGAAGACGCCGGCGGGAAGATTGGCCGTGGCGTAGCTAACGGTGATGGTGTCGGCCTCACCGGTGCTTGACCCGGTCGAGGGGTCAACGCTCAGCCACGTGGCGTTGTGGCTGATGGTGTAGTTGAGCGTAGCCTCGCCGCTGTTACGCACCGTGAAGGTCTGCTGCGCGGGGCTGCTGCCCTTGTCCGTGCTGGGCGTCAGGCTCGAGGTGGACAGCTCGATCTCGGGCCTCTCGGCGTACTCCACGACGGTCATGCTGAGATCCACGTCGCTCCGCTCGAACCACGTCGTGCCCTC
>CAYGAN010000189.1:6031-8899 GCA_964347585.1 uncultured Planctomycetales bacterium
CGTACTTGTAGGCGATGCCGCCGGTGTAGGTGTCGTCGTCCTCGTCGGCCGCCACCATGACGAACGGGTTGTAGCCGTTGGACTCTGGCGGGGGATCGTAGATCGTGACCTCGATGCAGTAGGTTTGCTCGGCCGTGAGCGGGACCTCGCTGAGATTGTAGCTAACCGCGTGCAGACCGATCCCGCTCGACTGGTAACCGGCCTTAGTGATCTTGGTGGGGCCGATCTGCGTACCGCCTGGCCCGCCCTGGTGGACTTTCCACTCGAAGTCGAGGTCCCAGTAGTTGTTGGCACCGGCAGCCCAGAGGTCCACCCCGGCCAGGGCCTTGCCTTTGGCGGTGAAGGTCTGGGCCCACCGTTGGCCATAATTCGCGCTCTGCAGGCTGCCCAGGCCAGGTGTTCGCTTGTTCATGGTGATGATGGTGCCGTCGTTGTCGGCGCTGACGGTCACGTTCAGATCGAAGTTCTGGGCTGTGCCGTTGCTGTTGTGAGCCTGTCCCCCCACGTAGCTATTGGAATCCTTGTTGCGCCGGTACACCTGGAAATTCGAGGCGTCCGTGCTCTTGAGCCGTACTCCGTACTGCTTGCCGGGGGTGGTCAGGATCTCTCCCGACCGCCAGCGGACCCACTGATCGCCGGTGGTGATGTGGCGAGTTCGCGATCCCAGGACGGTCCAATCGCGAACGTCCTGTTGGCCGTTGTCCTCGAGAATCGTTACCTCGATCTCATCCGCGCCGGACCCGGCCAAGAGGAAGCCGACCGCGCTGACGGAGCTCCCGGTGGCGGTATAGGTCTGGAACCACTTGTTGGCTGGCTCGGTCCAGTCGTACTCATGGTAGGTCGAGAAGTCGATGGGCATGTCGATGTTGAGCGTGGTGGTCTGCCCGTCTTGGATCGTCACGTTGGGCACGACTTTGGGCCGCAGGAACCACAGCGGCTGGCTCACGATGATGGAATAAGTCCCCGCCGGCATGTCTTCGACGGTGTAGTCGCCCTCGCCCGTGTCCCCGCCGACGCGGCGGTGCGGGCCTAGCGGCGACGAACTACCCGGCGAGAGAAACAGGTTCCACTCAAACATCCACTTGTAGCCCATCTGGGGCTGCCCCTTGATGACCTCCATCCGTGCGTCACCGGTCACAGTGCCATTGGCCCAGACCGTCGACGCGAGAATCGCCACGGCGAGCGCGGCGGCCGCCAAGTAGGCTCCCTTTGTACTCCTCTGTTCTCTCAACATTGCCAGACCTCCGCGCGGGCAGACCGCTCACCGACCCGATACGGTCAGATCGCGCCTCGAACCCGCGTGCCGTTTACTCCCGAGGACCTGGTGCACACCAGTCCCCGTGGCACAGCCCCACCCAATTCGGGCCACGCCGCTTACGTTCTCTTAGTGCTCTGTTGCCGCTCCCGAGCGCAGGGGGAAATGAATGTTCCTTGAAATGTCCGACTGAGCATACGCCGGACTTGGGTCCTCGCCGCCGCGCGCAGGAGTCTGACCACACCAGACCCGCCGGCGCCTTGCCTGGATTCCGGTTCGCCGGGGCGCTACTCGATCTGCAGCGTATCCCACCTCACCGTTGGCCCGCCCCCACCGGACGAGCCGCGCTAGCAGCCCACCCTGATCCGGGCGTTGCTGCCGTTTCTGAAGCTGTTCGAGTACTGCGTCCGCGCATCGTCGCTGCCATCTTCCGGCAGCTCGCGCAGACAGCCACCCTAACAACGTCCCGTGGTTGCCTATCCGCCTTAACTACCTCCCGTGGCCGTGAACTCCACGTCGTCGAACATCGTGAAGTTCAAGGTCAGGTTCCACTTGTGCCAGTGCTCGATGAACACCGTCACGGTATCGCCCTGGGCGGTGACGCTGCTGGCGCCCGTCAGCCCGATCTGCGACCACTGGTTGGCCGAGTTATGCCAATCCGTCCAAACGATGTTGCCAGAGTCGGGATTCGTCCCGCCGGTCGGATCGATCCCAATCCGGCAGTTGACGTCCCAGTTCGCGCCGCCGCTCTGCTTGGTGTAGATCCAGGTGGTGACCTCCATGTCGGCGCCGTCGCAGACGCTGATCTGCTGGTACGCTCCGCCGTTCTTCGTGGACCATTGGCAGGCGGCGCCGAACATCTTGCTGCCGCTGTGAGCGCTCACGCCGTACACGCCGCTATTGACGACACCGTCGGTCGTGCCGAAAGTCACCCACGGCGACAGGCCGCTCTCGAATCCGCCGTTGACGAGATCGTCGTTCTCGCATCCGCCGACCTCGTTCACCGTCAGACTGACACTGACGGTCTGCGGATTGTTCGTCGCATTCGGGTCGGAGACGGTGATCGTCGCGTTGTAGTTGCCCGGATCGAGCGATGTTGTCGAGTAGTTCACCGTGATGGTGTCCGCCTCGCCGGTGCTGGTGCCGCTGTCGGGCACCACGCTCAGCCAGCTCACGTCATCGCTGATCGAGTAGTTCAGCGTGCCGGCGCCCACGTTCTTGACGGTAAAGGTGTCCGCCGGTGGACTGCTGCCCTCGTCCGTTTCCGGCGTCAGAGACGTGGGGACCAGTTCGATCGTCGGCGAGCCGCCGGTACCACCAGTGGCCGTGAACTCCACGTCGTCAAACATCGTGAAGTTGAGCGTCAGCGCCCACTTGTGCCAGTGCTCGATGAACACCGTGACGGTATCGCCCTGGGCAGTGACGCTGCTGGCGCCCGTCAGCCCGATCTGCGACCACTGATTGGCCGAGTTGTGCCAATCCGTCCAGACGATGTTGCCGGAATCCGGGTTCGTCCCACCGGTCGGATCAATCCCGATCCGGCAATTGACGTCCCAGTTCGCGCCGCCGCTCTGTTTGGTGTAAATCCACGTGGTGGCCTCGATGTCGGCGCC
>CAYGAN010000190.1:0-3742 GCA_964347585.1 uncultured Planctomycetales bacterium
CAGTACGTCGGGTCTGCCGGGCAGTATGTTGGGTCTGCCGGACAGTATGTCGGGTCCTCGGGGCAGTACGTCGGGTCTGCCGGACAGTACGTCGGGTCTGCCGGACAGTATGTCGGGTCCTCGGGGCAGTACGTCGGGTCTGCCGGGCAGTATGTTGGGTCTGCCGGACAGTATGTCGGGTCCTCGGGGCAGTACGTCGGGTCCTCGGGACAGTACGTCATGCTCTCGGGGCAATACGTCGGGTCCTCGGGGCAATACGTCGGGTCCTCGGGGCAGTAGGTCACCTCCGGCGGACAAGTCGTCCAGGCGTACGGACAGTTCGTCGGTTCCTCGGGACAGTAGGTCGCCTCCGGCTCCAGCGGACAAACGGTCTCGACCGGCTGGCACTGAGTCGGCTCCAGGGGGCAGCAGGTTTCCAGTTCCGGGCAGGTCGTCACGTCAATGGGGCATACCGTCGCGCTCGGCTGGGCCGGACACGCGGTATCCACTGCCGGACACTGCGTCTCGATCTCCGGACACCTCGTCTCCTCGCGTGGGCACGCTGTTGATATCAGCGGACATTCGGTGGGAACCTCCGGCGTGACCGTTGGTATCCGCCTGCACGCCTCAACATCGGCCGGACAGACCGTAAGCTCCTCCGGGCACGCCGTCTCCTGGACGGGACATTCTGTCGATACTTCCGGACATTCCGTGGCGACCTCGGGCGAGACCGTAGGGTTCCTACACAGGTCGAAACACACATCTGGCAACGGGCAACATACAATGCCCGTGCACACCAATGGGGCAACTACTGCAGCAAGCAGCTCCAGTTTCCTGATCATGTTACTCCTCCCAAGCCCGTCCGCCTGCTCGACACCGCGGCGCAGGCATCTACAAACATTCAACCGTTCCTTACACAATAGGCCGTTCGGCCGCACGTCTATTGCTGGCGGTCCCCGCGTAAGGTCGAACTCTGCGAGTTGCTGAACGGAAACATCACCGGGTAGGAGCCGGAGGGGGAGACGCGGCCACTACCCACGTTCGCCTCATCTGCTCACTATAAGGCCGGACGGCTGCCAATGTCAACCATTTTTCGCAGAAGCGGTTGCTTTCGCCAGGACTATTCTCGACGCGCTCCCGCCGAGCGGTTCTGTTGCGAAGCGCCGCTCGTGCGCGCTGCGCGAGCAAATGCGTCTCCAGTCCGATAAGGGCCCCGCGCCTGGCCTCGAGACCGGCCAGCGCAGCCTTCAGCCCGTGGACTTCTTCAGCGCCATCTTTTCGGCGTCGTACTCGATGCGACACCCGGACCGATAAGACAGATTGGCCATTGTCGTTGCCAGCGCGTGGCCGAAGCCCGCGTCGATGTCGGCGCGGGTGCGTCGCCTGGTGCGAACGGCCTCGACGAAGTCCGTCATGTTATCAATCCTCGGAGGCGATTCCCACCTGACGCCGCCTTCTTTGTGAGACTTCAGCCGGGCCGATCGCTCAACATGGAAACTTGGATTGGCAGCGTCCGGATCCTTGCAGATGACGGCGCCGCCGCCACCGTCGCCGTAGGCGATTCCCTGCTCCAAGGCCATCGTGCCTTTTGTGCCGTAGATGGTAGTACCGCGCCCATTCTGGCTGTTGCCCAATCGCATGTGATACGTCACGAGACATCCGCTGGGGTACTCGAGCAGGCATTGGATCGTGTCCGGGTTGGTGCGTCCGTCTTTCCACAAGTACACCCCGCCGTGAGCGACGGCGGACTTCGGCAGCTCGTCCAAGGCTAGATTCACGAGGTCGATCTTGTGGCTCATCCATTGACAGAAGCACCCACTCGAGTAGGGCCAGAACAGGCGGAACTCGCGATAGTGCCGGGGATTGAACGGCTCGTACGGACAATAACTGAGGAACTCCTTCCAATTCGTGGTCTTATCGGTGAGGCTATTCTCGGCGCCGGAGATGCGCCAGCGCTGTTGGATCCGGGGCTCGTAGATCTCCGCGTATGTGACCTTCCCGAGTGTGCCTGATTTGATGAAGTCGCGAGCGCCATAGTACTTGCCGTCCCCGCGGCGCTGGGTACCCATCTGCACGACCCGGCCGGTTTTCTTCACCGCGTTCCATGCGTTCTTGATCTGGTCGAAGTCGCAGCCGAGAGGCTTTTCTACGTACACGTCCTTGCCGGCACGTACCGCGTAGGCGAGGTGGGGCGCGTGTTGGAAGTCCGCCGTTGCGATGAGCAGAGCATCGACGTCCTTCAGGTCGCAGATCTCTGCGAGGGTGCGGCACTTGTGAGGCTGCCTGCCGGTCCAACCTTGAACCTTTGCCGCGGCAGCTTCGCGCCGCTGGTTCCAGATGTCGCAGACGGCGGTGAATTCGAGGTTGTGCGTTTTGGCGAGCTTTTGAGCCCAGCCCATCAGACCTCTACCGCGGGACCCCGGGCCGACAATCCCCAAGGATAGACGCTCGTTTGCACCGAGGACCTTTGCTGCGCCCAAAGTACTGCCCAGGGCCGTTGTTCCTGCAGCGGCTGCGGACTTGGCCAGGAATCCGCGTCGGGTCAAAGAACTGCGTGGCACGACACTAAACCTCCCTTCTAAGGAACCAGCTTGTCTGTTACGGCGGGCGGGCTCTGTAGCCCGCATACCTTGCACTCTAGTGGAACCATCATGGCCCTGCAAGGCACAGCGCGTCAGCCGTGAGCCCCTTCGGGGACCTCGGCATCTGTGCAACCGGGCCCAGAAGCAGCATGATCGGGCCTGCGGGGCGAGCACGGTGTCGTTGGGGTCAGGAGGACCTGGCTGGCCCAGCCGATGCGGGTTCGGCCAGGGTGTCTGTGGGAGTACCGGTGCGCTTCATGCGGCCCCAGGCGAGCAGGCCCTCGGCGACGATCCAGATCTGCAATACCCCGACGGCGATGCCGAAGAGCGTAAGCGCATGCTTTCCGTTCGGTATCCAGTCGGCGATGACCTGGTGCCACATCGCCCAGCCGGGAATCAGCAACATGATCAGGGTTGGAATGAGCACCATCCAGAGGGTCCGTCCTCGTCGTGCCAGATAGAAGGTGATCACAATTAGTGCGAGCCCTGCAAGCAACTGATTGCCCGCACCGAACAAGGGCCAGAGGATCATCCCTCCCGAGCCGGGCCCAAGGGGGCCGGGAGTCATCGCGACGGCACCGGCGGTTATGACGGCAAGTGCGGTTGCGAGATACTTGTTCGCCACCCGTCGGAGATTGAGTGCAGTGAACAGCTCGGTGATGACGTACCGTTGGAGGCGAGTGGCCGTATCGAGCGTGGTCATTGCAAAGCAAGCGACGACGACGGCCATGATGCCGGCAGCGAACATCAGCGGCACGCCGGTGGCCGCGACCATGTTCGCCCCGCCGTCCACGAAAGCGCCCAGCTTCTGGCCAAGCGTCATCTTGGTCCACTCGCCGGCGTAGCGGCTGGCCCACGCGGCCTCGCCGGACAAGATGCTCCCGTCTTCCGCTTCGATGCCCATGCCGAGCCCGGCACAACAGGCGAGAATGACCAGCACGGCCAACGCAGCCTCCGCTAGCATCGAGCCGTACCCGACCATTTGAGCGTCCGTTTCGCAACGGATTTGTTTTGCGCTGGTGCCGCTTGAGACGAGGCAGTGGAAGCCGCTGATTGCGCCGCACGCAACGGTGATGAACAGGAACGGAATGATGGGCGGTGCGTCGGCCGGGGGATGGTCATTGATGGATGGGGCTACCATAGCCGGGGCGGCCACGAACACGCCGATCAGCAATAATCCC
>CAYGAN010000190.1:3752-8760 GCA_964347585.1 uncultured Planctomycetales bacterium
TGCTGTTGATAAAGTCGCGCGGCTGAAGCAGCGTCCAGACCGGCAGGATCGACGCTACGAAACAATAGATTAGCAGGACGGCTGTCCAGGTCACAACGGTGCAGGCAAGGGCCGATTCTCCGAAGAATCCGGTGAGTTCGGGAAAGTGGTCCTGCAGAAACGAGCCGAGGTCGAGCGGAACGTAGTACTGGCCGATCCAAATAGATGTGTACATGATCACCAGGACGAGCAGCGACAGCGGCAGAAGCCGCCATCCTTTGCGGTACACCAGCAGGCCGATTCCGATCGCCAGGGGGATCTGGACCCAGATTGCAAAGACCGAGCCTGGGTACATCGCGAAGATGATGGCGATGACCAAACCGAAGATCGCGATAACGATCATCAGCAGCAGGCACATCGCCGCGAGGAACAGCAGCCTCGCGCGTGGGTGGACCAACCGGCCTATGACCTCGCCGACGGTCTGGCCGCGGTGCCGCATACTGACAACTAGCGCGCCGAAGTCGTGAACCGCTCCCATCAAGACGCTGCCGATAAGGACCCACAACAGTGCCGGGAGCCACCCCCAAAACACGGCGATGGCTGGGCCCACGATGGGACCGGTTCCGGCGATGCTGGTGAAGTGGTGCCCAAAGAGGATCTCCTTGCGTGTAGGCACGAAGTCCTTCTCGTCCCGCAGCGCGTACGAGGGGACCTGGGTTTTCGGATCGAGGCGGAAGATGCGCCTCGCGAGCCACCGGCCATAAGTATGATAGGCGATGACGAAACCGACGAAGCTGATTGCCGCAATGGCTGCAGCCTGCATTACCTTCCTCCGTGAGCTGCGGGCACGACGTACAATGCTGTGTCATCATAGCGTAGTGTTTGGGCGACTGCCAGCGAGTGTGAGTGCTGGTAACGAGTGATTGTCGAGGCAGTTTCTAATGCCAACGTGGGCATGACTCTCTTCAAGAACGTGTCGGCCTTTTGGCCGCGAATACTCAAAACTGATACCTGGAGAAGCTGGCGGTGCGCGGCAGATTGGTTCGCTCCCGCCCGGCGGGTCTTGCTTGGCGCAGCCTGGGCGGTTACAAGCCGTGTTAATCGTCGCCCGTTGATCGTTAGCCGGGCACAGCGGCTCCGTTCGCGCCGGCTAAGGTCGTTGTGGCGCCCGCTATGTGTCGGTGGTCGCAGCGGCGGGGAAGTACACTCTGAATGTCGTTCCGGCGCCCGGCTCGGTTTCGACGAAGACGTGACCGCCGTGGTTCTTGATGATGCCGTAAACAGCGGCCAGCCCCATCCCGCGCCCGTCCGCCTTGGTAGTGAAGAACGGCTCGAATAGTCTGCGCACCGTCGCCTCGTCCATCCCGCAGCCTTCATCTTCCACGCAGAGGTGGACGTACCTGCCTGGCGGCAAGGCGTGGTGGGGTCGGTCTCCGACCTTGGAAACGCGGAGATTCCGCGTCGTGATGGTCAGGCGCCCTCCGCCGGGCATGGCCTCGGCAGCGTTCTCGCAGAGATTAATGATCACTTGCTGCATTTGGGTTGGATCCGCGTCGATATCCCACAAGGCCGGCGTCATTCTCTCAACGATGCGTAAGCTCGGAGCCGCCCGCCTAACGATTCTCAGCGAGTGTCCGATGACCTCGTTAAGACGGACCCGCCGCAACTGGTGTTTGCCCCCGTGCGCGAATGCGAGTAGTTGTTTTGCCAGGTCGCTGGCGCTTTCGGCAGAGCGGCTCACATATTCGAGGTATTCGTATTCCTCGTCGTCCGGTGTGCGGCGCGATTTCATGAGGGAGGTGAGCCCCAATACTGCCACCATCATGTTGTTCAGGTCGTGCGCGACGCCCCCGGCCAGTCGCCCGACGCTCTCCATCTTCTGGGCTGCGAAGAGGTGGTCCTGCATTATCTTGCGTTCGGTAATGTCGCTGGCGACTCCCTGTATGCCCACGATCTTGCCGTTCTCCGTGAGTGCCCGCTCGTGGACTTGCAGCCACATGTGCCGGCCGGTTTGGTGGCGGATTTCGACCGTGCAGCCAGCAGAATCCGTCTGACCGCGAAGCACTTTGCGCCTACCTTTATGGAATTGTTCGTTCATCGGATGCTCCGTCAGGCAGGCAGGGAAATCGCGTTGCCACTCCTCCGGGGAGCGGCCTGTGACTTGCTCGATCGACGGTGAGATGTACTGGAACGTGCCATCGCGTTGTTGGACGTAGAAGAAGTGCTGCGGCGTGCCCTCAACGACCAACCGCAGCATCTCCTCGGACCTACGAATAGCCTCCTCCGCTCTCCTGCGCTCGGTGACGTCGGTGATGAAGCCTTCCAGCGCGATCAGAGCCCCGTTGGGAGAGAAAACGCCACACCCCTGCTCCCAGACCCATTTCTCTTGTCCTGTTGCGGTCGTGATTCGGTACACCAGCCGGAACGGCCTGTTCGCCTGCAAGGCCGCTTGCACGTCGTTCCACACCGCGTCCCGATCCTCCGGGTGAATCAGGTGCGCGTAGCTGACTTTCCTGTTGTGGATCACATCGTCCGCCTGGTAGCCGGTCAGCTCGAAGCAGCCCTCACTGACGAACTCCATTGTCCAGTCCCTGTCGTTGCGGCAGCGGTAGGCCATCCCAGGCATGTTGCTCATCAGGGTCGAAAGGGCCCTTTGGCTCTCCCGGAGCCTCTCTTCCGCCTGCTTGCGCTCGGTGATGTCTCGGGCGACGACAGCGATCCGTGTTACGTTACCTTGGTCATCGAGCAGCGGATAGACAACGCTGTCGTTCCACGTGCCTTGGCGCTCGTCTTCGAAACGCACGGGTCTGCCCGACCGGATCACTTTGTCAACAAATGCTCTTCTGCGTTCCGCAACCTGCGCCGGAAACAGATCCCAAACGCATGAGCCGATGAGTTCGGCTCGCTGCTTGCCGAGTCTCCGAGCCATTGCCTCGTTAGTATCGAGGACCGTCCCATTGGTATCTAAGAGGGTCACAGTGTCAGTCGGGGCGTTCAGAAGGGCTCTGGCTGTTTGTTCGCTGTCCTGCAGCGCCTCCTGGGCTTTGGAGTGAGCGATCAGACTGCCAATCTGAGCCGCGATTGTTTCGAGCGCGTCGCGGGCGAAGACGGGCACGTGTTCAAGGCCGTGCGAGGCGATGTTCAGACATCCGATCACTTTGCCCTGGTGGTGCACCGGGACGACGGCGATTGCGCGCAGGCCCTCAAGTCGTTCAGCCTCACTTCGGTCCAGCCCTGATCCTTGATAGTGGGTATAGATTGGCTTGCCCGCTCTGACTATGCGCGCGTTGCGCGACTCTGCGTCATAGTGTGACGCGCCGCTCACAAAACCAGGCGGCAGTCCTTTATGGAATGCGAGGTCCAGAGCGTCGGACCTATCGTCAATGAGATATACGCCTGCGCAGTCCATGCCCGAGACCTCCAACGCCGCGTCGACGCACAGACGTAGCGCTTCGTCAAGTGTGGGTGCCGCACTGAGTGCCAGACTCAGGTCCCGTTGCGCGCGCATTAGATTGTCCGCCCGTTTCGGCTCGGTGATGTCGCGCATCGTGCCGACTATGCCGAGTGGATGACCCGCCTCATCACGGACGAGCGAGTTGTGCATCGTGCTGGGAAAAACCGTCCCGTTGCGCCGAACATGCCAGATCTCCCCACAGAACTCACCCGTTTGTAGAATCTCTCTGTTGGCCGCCTCGACGGACGGCATCTGGTCCGGTGTGTGAAGGATCGAGAAATGCCTACCGACGAGCTCCCGTGACGTGTAACCGTGCATGCCTGCAAAGGCCTCGTTGGTGAACAGAAGATTCCCTTGCAGGTCCCCGACGGCTATGCCCTCGGTGCTCTGCTCTATGGCTGGCAAAAGGAGTCGCAGATGGGCCTCCGTCTGCTGTGCCTTGGCCTTCTTGTTTTCCACCTGGCGTTTGGTGCCGTCAGGCGTGTCGGCGGCGGGTTGGACCAACTTGGTTGGCTGCGTGTCCGAGGCCAGCACGCCCCGGTAACTGCCGTCAGGATCACGAATCGCACGGAGATGCAGGACCAACGGCTGCCGGGCGATTGTCACTTCCGCGCTGACTGTCCTCTTGCCGGCATCGCGCCGGAGGTCTTCTATCAGACGACGGACAATCGGCTCGACGTGCTTTGGACACAGCTTGCTTAGACCACGGCCGATGGCTTGTCGCTTGGTCACTCTCAGAAGGTGACATGCTCGGTCGTTGATGTGACGTACTGTGTTGCGCCGGTCGGCGAGGATCAGGGCTTGCGCGACGTCGTCCGACAGAATGTCCACGGCAGCCTTGATCAGCTCGGCCGTTGCGCCTGACTTATGGGCGCGGCTAGACGGCATTTTGTTCCGGCCGTCCATTGGGTCAGCTCTTGAGCAGCGTCACTCGTCGATCCTCGCTTCCCAGCCGCCTTGGTCTTGCCGAGTGGTTGCGGCATGTGTTCGTCATAAGACACGCGCGCTGCATACCCAGGATAACCATTTGCCGGCCCGCAGCCAAGGGCCGTGGCGCGCGACGAGGTCCGGCCGAGCGGCCTGAGGGCTGACTCTGCTTTTTCAGGCGAGGCTAACCCATCTGGACATGGGTACGCATCTGATCGCTGTGACACGCAAGTCTTAAGCACCGGGGGGAGTGCGGGCTCCGCCATGCGCAGCTTCACCTCGCATCGCGGCTTGTTGACATGTCGCGAATGAGGCCGCAGTATGCGCGAGGCGGTCGCCAGTTCATCGGAGGGCAAACCTGATTATGAGCCTTCGGCTGCAGGGGAGGTCGATTGAGACGGACGAACGTCAAGCCAATATGCGGCAGGGCGGCACTGCTGACGGCTCAGAGAGTCTTGGAGTGTGCCACTGCTCTTGAGCAGTGTCTTGACTATCGCACCGGATCGTCCATCCGGAAGTTGCCTGGCTCAATTGGTCCTGGGGCGTATCAGTTCTGGGTGTGAGAGGCCTTAGCAATGGCATGCACACGGACGGTCACGCCGCTGCGATTCATGGCCGCCCGTGATACCGGGCGTTGGCTGCAGAAGA
>CAYGAN010000191.1:0-8731 GCA_964347585.1 uncultured Planctomycetales bacterium
GGTCGTTGAAGCCCCCTGCCGAGTGCCCGCACAGGTTGCCGGCAATGACCTTGTTGTCCATGCCCGTCACCGCGTTGGCCGCGTGAACCGCCGGGTAGAAATAGTAGACACATTCCATGTACCAGTCGTACCAAGTCCACCCGTCCGGCGCGCGGGAGATGTTCGGCTCGTTCTCGAATACGTAGTAAACGACCCCGCACTTTTCGATGATGTGGATCGTCATCGCTTCGATGAACTCCTGGAACTTCTGCCAAAAGCGGCCCGGGGCGCTCTCCCAGTCCGCCCAGGCCGGGCTCGTGCCCCACATTTGGTAGTAGCCGATGAGTGCCTTGCCCGAAATTACATTCTGCAGCGCGGCGTCCAGCGAGCTCCAGTCGTACACGTTTGGTCCTTGACCTGGATCCTCGGGCTGGGCCTCAGCCCAGCTCGTCGTCGGCATGCCGCGTACGGTAACACCCGGGTGGTCGCCCTCGATCATGTCTTGGACTTCGTTGGCGGGCCCGACGTCGTCCCCGCCGTCCGGGATCGACCCGCCCACCATAGCTATGCCGATGTTGATCGCTTGGCCAAAGCCATCAGAGCCGACCATGCCTACTGTTGTGCCAGCCACAAGTATGAACGCGGCTATCTTTGCCGTTGAGCACTGTCGTTCCACGCCTACTCGCCTCCGCAGCTTCTGTGCCGCACCATGTCGCGCTTCGTTGGTGAGAACGCCCGTCCCACTGAAAAGCTGAAAGCCGGCTGTTCTAGCCCCTCTAACGGAATGTATGCTCCACCAGAAGTCCCAGACAAGGGAGGTTCCCTTCTTGCGAAGGGGTGATCGAATCCGTGCGATCCTCCGTGTTGCATCGGCGCTGCTTTCGGACGAGGCCAGGCCCTCTGGGTTGGACGGCGCCGTTCGGCCCGATCCCGAGCCAATCGGAGCTGGGAAACAAACGACCCAATCAGGAGTAGCGATTCCAGAGGTGGACCCGAGCTAGCACCGCGCTGCGGAAGCGTCGCATAGGCAACCCGGCCAACGTCGGCGCCGCCGCGCGAAGCCACTGGGCGGACGCTGCACAGACCAGATCTACGTTCAGCATGCACGAGCGTCCTGAACTCAGTGCAGCGGCTCTCGCGTCGGGGCCCACTCCGGAGCAAGACGGCGATAGGCGCGCTGCTTGTTGTACAGCCGCCAAACGCATCACTCGGACAGTTCAAACAGCCGGTCCATCTCGATTAGTCGCAACACCCCTTGCACCCTCTTGCTGACGCGGGCTAGATGGAGTGCGCCGAAGCGCGCAAGTGCCTTTTGCACGGTCAAGATGATACCGAGGTGCCGCGAGCTGATGCTTCGCACGTCGCCCAAGTCCATGACCAATCGCTTTCCGGTCAGCTCCGGCGCGCGCAGTTCGGCGATCTCGATCAGATCGCGCTCAAGCTCGGCCGGCACTTCCAACAGGATCGCCTCGGGATCGGCGAAACGAAAGACGGCTTCCTCGCCGATTCGCAGCACCAGGATCCCGAGATCGATCTCCTCATCCTCAGGCGTCTTCCGCACGAACTGACCATTCCGGGCGTCTTCACACAGCTTCTGACATCGCTGAGCCACCATTTGAGCCATCATGGCACACCTCCGCTTTTCCGTGGTTCCGGGATCGACATGTGCTCCTGCGTACTCGCTTGACTAATAGAGGGGGCAAGCGGGATGCCACACGCAATAGCTGGTTTCGGACACGACAGAGCCAATCCAGGCGGCGCGCGCGGGCAATACTCCCCATTTGGGCCGGCTTCCGAGTGCGGGATTGCGCCCCCGGGTCCCTCGCCCGCGGACGCACGAGCGACCGGCGTTCGCGTCACTCACCCGCCTCTGTGGCGTTGCCGCTCGCACCAGGACGCCAATCGCCTTTTCTAGTCGTCGTAACCTGTTTTATTAACCTTGTTTACGTGATCATACCTGCGGGCTCGAATCCTAGTTCCCCAGTTTCTCAACTCCCGCAAACACGAGACTTGTGAGAAAGGCTTCGTTTACGGCGCGCCGGGACCCGAGAACGCTGCAACCAAGGCGCGCATTCGGGTACCTTCATCGACGGTTGGCTGACGCTGCCGGATATGGTCAAGACGGACATCCGGGCGATGGCGGAAGCGGCGCATAAAGGTCCGATGTGACGGTGGCTGATGGCGGGGGACCGGCGCGAATACCGGCCTGCAGCCGTGTTGCTCGCAAGACTCGCGTCTTCGCAGACCGCCCGATGAAGGCATGTCATCCCACTTGTCTCTGCCAGGATTGGCGTGTTCGGCGTTCCGGTTCGCTGTGATGTCGTTCGTCGCATCTGGCGGGCGACACGGTATTATGGTGTCCAATAGCAGCGGTCAACGGCGCCTGTCTGTGGCTCGGCTGGCGTTTCTTGTGGTCGTTTTCAAGACCTCAGGCCCTGCCAGGCCCGCGGTGACAGACCATTACCAATCGCGAAGAGACCGAGGGGTATCGTGCCAGCCCAAGATCCCCAGAGAGATAAAGCGGCGTATTCGCTTCGAGAAGATGCTCTGGCGGTAGTCGGGAGCTTCCTGTTCGCCCTGAGCGCGTTCTTGTACGCATTCGGGTGCCAGCTCCCGCCGCGGCAGGTGGCCACACCGACGTTCAGCCCTTACGGCGGGGAGTTCGTCGACTCAGTGCACGTGGCGATCTCCCATCCCACCATAGGCGCAACGATTCGCTATGCCAAGAACCACTCCGATCCGACCGGGTCGAGCCCTAAGTACGCAGGCCCGATCCGCCTGACGATCACGACGACGCTGAAAGCGCGGGCGTTCACGAGCGGCATGACCGACAGCAAGGCGGCCTCGGACCTCTTCAGCGTGAACGTTGCCACGAAGTACGGTTTTGTCACCAAGTGGTGTAGCTTCGGCGACGGCGATGGCGAGTTCAAGGAGCCGATCGGCCTCGCCATTGATTCGCAAGACAGGGTCTATGTTGCAGACGCAGGCAGCCGCCGCATCCAGAAGTTCGCTCCAGTGCCATGATCGGCTGCCGGCTTCGTGCATACTTGCCTTGCACGGGCTAGCACAGGGAGCGCCGGACCTGCACACCGCCTGGTGACCCGCATCGCACGCGGCCGGACAAGCGCAAATGCCGCCTGATTGACAAGAGGCGCCGGCAAGTTAGTGACGCGAATAGGGGCCTGTGGCGCGTTTGGGCGACGTATCAGGCCCGCTATCCCCGAGGAGGTTGGGGTGCGTTTCGGCGGTCGGCCGGGGACTGGGGGCCGGTCCGTCGCAAGCTTGTCGTGAACGTGTAGGCCCACTTGGAGTCTCTTTGGCGGCGTTCTACGCTGTGCCCGCGGTGCGTCGGCGTATGGTGCGGAGGACCAATGGCCTGGCGGTAGTGTTTCCGCAGGGGTTGGCCAACGCACGCGGAGTATCGGGGTCTTCGTCAAGTATCTGGGCCTTGGGCGGCTGCTTTAGGACTTGTCTGCCTACGACAGGCGCAGGCGGGTCACGGTGGTGTCCAAAAAGTCCCGGACAGCCAAACACGTCACGTAAGGGCCGGTGCGATATGGTCCTTCTCTGCCCAGTCAATTACACACAGAACTTGACACGCCCCACCTGATCGTCAGACTTGACGTATCCAGGGTCTTGCGGCTAGGCTTATGTATTGATCGGAGGAGCTGACCCATGCCATTCGAGGACAAGACGCTCGTGTGCGCCGACTGCGGGCAAGAGTTCGTGCATTCGGCGGAAGACCAGGCTCGTTATGCTGAGCGCGGCTTTGCGAATGAACCAAAGCGCTGCCGAGAGTGTCGTACGAAACGTAAGGCGCAGCGAGGCAGCACTCGGGATTCAGGCAGGCCTGGAGGCGGTCGTTCGCAGCGCGAATCGTACGATGCAGTCTGCGCGGAATGCGGGGCTAGTACCACTGTCCCGTTCAAACCGAAAGAGGGCCGCCCTGTCTATTGCCGCGACTGCTTTCAGTCCAAACGGCAATGAACCCGAGACCGGAAACCCGACAAACGAAGAGGCCCATGGCAACCTGAGCCTCATTCCCCCTTCGGCGCGGATTCATCCCGCGCCTTCTGCTCAGGGTGTCTGACGGCGGTCATCAGCGAAGCCAGCGGGCCCTCCCGCGCAAAAAATGGGCCCGCTTGCGCACGGGCACGCCGGCGTCACGCAGCTTCTCACTATGATCCCCTGAGCTGTATGCTTGCTGCCTTTCATCTCAAGCGCTGCTCTCTTGTCCCAGGCGAAGTAATCTGACTAGCATTTCAGCTAGGTACCTTTCTGGACAGGAGGTCATCCTGGCTTGTCTCTGAGGAAGGACCTATTTGAAAGGATCCACGGCGAAGATCCGTTCGTCCAGATTGGTGCTCGCGAGCGTCGCGGCGTAAGGACGCCCAATCACAACCTGCTGGCTGGTGACCCACAAGGGCTCGGAGCGGCATCCATAGAGTCTGGGCCCCCTCCTCACCGTTCCGCCGTCCGCATGATCGTCGCTACGACGGTTCCCACCGTTCGCGTTGCCCCGTGACTCCTCCACGCGCCGCCGTGCGCTACAGGTAGGCCCCCAATCATGTCTGGCAGCGCATGGAAAGGCCGGGGGATCCTAACGAGCGTGTTTGCCCGGTCGCTTGGTCAGACGGATCGAGGCCTTGGCTCTGCGACCACTGATGACGTCTGTCGCGCTGATCTGCCACTCCCCGGCGGAGTCGTTGAGCGCGAAAGGGATTCGCCACGACTGTCCGGCGCCGGAGCCGTCCAGGATCGCGCCGTAGTATGGCCGCTCCATACCATCGGGGCCGTACACTTGGACACGGATGACGTGGCCAGCCCGCGGTTTGTCGGCTACGTCAAGCACTGTGCAAGTCAAAGCGGCGACGCCGCCGACTGCGGTCGTCTGGACCGTCCGGCCCTGCACGAAGGCCTCGCGGAACTGCGATCGACCGGCTGCTCCAAGTGGTCCAGGTGGCCGAGGTAGGCCTCCTTCCGCAGATCGTAGGTATGTTTGGTCTGCGGCCATGATAGGACAGGAACGACGGCAACGCCGGGGGTCGTGGCCTCCGGCGGCAAGACGGCGTCGATCCAAATGTCTTCTCTTTGATAAGAATACACCCCCGTTCCAAGCTTACCGAGCGCGTGGCGAAATCGGACCTGAAACGTCGGCGGCGTCTGGGCGGAGACCTCCAGGACGTTCCTCCAAGCGCCAACTGTCTGCGCGTCTTCTCGAGCTTCCTTCCAGATCACACCGTTCAGGAGGATCGAATGGCCCCGGCTGTGCTCCTTCACCACCACGACGGGCAGGCTGTCCGATCCGGCAGTGACCAGAGCAGGATCGCGGCCCCGCAGGAGCATGGTACCGCCGGCCCACGGCACGCGGGTTGACTGCTGCATGAGCGAGAGCCGACGTCTTAGCGAGGCCTTCGGCGCCGCGCGCTCCAAACCAAAGAACGCATCCATCGCCCGGGCCGCGCGCAAGCGGCACCGCTCGTCGAACCAAGCTGGGGGGATGTCAGCGATGACTGTCCCGCCTCTCGCGGCGAAAGATTCGATCTCTGCGATCTCGTCGTCAGAGAGGGCGAAAGCATGGAGCAGGAAAAGGACCTCGACGTCGCCTTTGCGGAGCCGGCCGGTCTGGACCTGACCGGAGGTGACGTACTGTGGGGAGTAACCGGCATCACCCAGCAGGCCGAGCATGAACTCGTGGGCCTTGATTGTACTGGTCCAGTTCCCTCCGGCCCGGCCGATGTGCTGTGAAGCCTGCGAGTGCAGAATGGCCACCGGGTTGCCGGCCGGCCGGCATCCGGCGAGCTGCGGACCGAGCCCGCGGCGGAGCTGATTCCACGATTTCATGAACTCGTCCGTGAATGGTAGCTGCGTCAAGTCCGGCGCCAGGAGGCCCCCCTGAATCGTGAAGTACTCAATCATGTTGTTCCCGCCGAGGATCGAAAGCCAAAGCACGTGACGGAGCCGCGTGAAGACCCGGCGGTCTTCCACGTATCCCCCGAACCAGTTACCACGCAGAAGGCCCGGCTTGGCAACCGCATTCACCAGTAGGTTGTCTCGGATGGTCAGGTACGGTCCCCAGAATGTCACCTCGGGCAGCGTCAGTTCGGGGTCTCCGACGGGCGAGCCCTCGGGGCCGACGACCCCGGTGGGGTTAGCCTTGATGATCTTCTCCCGGCGCCTGCGACACATCTGGGCGAATAGAACCTCGCCACACGAAAGCGTGTCGTGCAGCCGCACGAAGCTAGGGGCCGAGCTATCTGTCGCTCGGCACGACGGTTCAGCATCCTCCCACGCTGCGTATGAGGTACCCCAGGCTGCGTTCAGCTCATCCAGCGACGTGTATCGTTTCCGGAGGAACTCGCCGAAGACCTTTCCCTTCTTGGGCGTCGGAATGGGGATCTCGTCGCCCAGCGAATGGATTTGCGCGCCGCGCCCGGAGCCGAACGTCATCCAGCCGAGATCATCACGGGCTTGAGACAAGGGCGAGTCTGCCAAGACTGTGGTGAACCCAAGCTTACGCATCTGCAGATTGCCGATGTGGTTGCCGTATCCTGCGACGGCGCCCCACATGGCAATGGGGTACTCGCCTCGGCTGGGGCGACGGAACCGCAGCTCGACCTCGTCCCGATCCGTGGGCTGCTTGTCGAGCAGCACCTTGGCGCGGAGTCGAGCGCCCCAGCTGACCACGTTGCCTTGCGGGATGCGAAAGGCAATCCGATCCGCGCCGAGTTCGACCGGTATGGTGGCCGCGGAGAACACCCGCTCGTATCCGTCTTCGAGCGTCAGCGAAAGGGCTGCGTCCTCGCCGTCCGTCACACGACGAGAGAGCACGACGCGGCCGGTGACATCCTGGTCGCGCTCATAGAACGTGTCGGATGGTTCGATTGCGTCGATCCGCAACGAAGAGCATACGTTGACAGCAAATGAGCCCCAGTTTTCGACACCGTCGTCGCTGGAGACGATGAGATCGACGAAGTGAACCCCCCCGGGCAAAGGCGGCAGGACAACGTCCAGGCGAATGGGCCCGGGCTCGAACTCAGAGCCCGCTTGCCCCTCGTGCGCCACATGGCCCCAACGATCCCGCACGCGCTTCCAAAGGACGAGCTCTGCCCGCTCAGACCCCGACCAGGCTGCTTCGATCTTCACTGACTGCGGCCCACTCAGCGCTGCGACTTCCATGCCGTCCGGCAGCGGCCGGGTCCAGACAAGCCTTGGCTGTTTGCCGGCGGCCCACAACAGGCATCGGACGGCCATGGACTGATGGTAGTCGTACTGGACGGGCGCCGTGTAGGTATATTTCATGAACGGGGTGACGCTGCCCGGCACGGCGTCGAAAACGCTCGACTGTGTAGCGTAATCGACCTCCAGAACCCGACCGCGGCCGAATTGATAGGCGCGAAACAGATGGGGTCCGATCTCGTTGGACCTCAGCAAACCCCTGCGCGACATGAACAGGTTCTTGTAATAATCGAGCCCCGCGAACGGGGTGCCGATCGACAGCCGCTCGGACGCCTCCGGCAACGGCCGCCGCAACAGACGGGCGTCCACGTCGTGTGCGTAGAACATCAGGAGGCCGCACCCGTTGGCAACTTTTTCGAGTATCTTGTATTGGATGGCCTCATACAGAGACAGAAAACGGTAATTGCCGAGTACAATCACATCGTACTTGTCGTCGAGCATGGCCTCGAAGCGCCCGGCGCGCTCGGAGCTGCTCGACGATTTCAGCCAGAGGCTCAGCCAGTAGTTCTCACCGAGGCGTAGCCACGTGGCGGCTGGCATACCGTGGATCTTCAGATCGACGCGCCGGCCGAGTTCCGGCACGTCGTACGCGGCGGCCTTGTTGACCAGGAAGAGTCCCTTTACAGGCCCCAAGGCTGACGGCTTACACCATTGCGTGTGAGCCGTCTCCAACCCGTGGCCATAGCCTAGGTAGGCACTGCCATCCAGCCGCCAGCCGTACTGCCGCGGACCGCCGGCAACGGAGCCACTGCCCATGAGCATGGCGACGGCAGCGCCCAGCGCCGGGACGAGTCTATTCCGGAAGACCACGGTAGAGACGTTCCTTCTTGTAGGTGTAGAGCCCCTCCTCCGCTTGCGGCAGCGCATGCCGGATGCGCGCCACACTACTCGCCGGATCGTCCCAGGCGGGCGGATCATCAAGGGCCGTCCGTAGCCGCCCGATCTTACGTGATGCCACCTTGAGATGTTCGCCCGGCTCCTTCTGGGAAAAGAAGGGGTAGTAAGGCAGATCATTGCGGATCCTGCGAAGGTCGCGGAGGAGCTCGTTGGCGTAGGCCCGGACGACCCTGAGTCGCTCGGCATAGGAGCGCTGAAGCACACGGCCCTCGCTATCGATGAGTAGATATGCGTCCGGCGTGAACACTCGGACGGGGCCGCGTCGGGTGGCGACCCCCTTGGCGATCTGCTCGACGCGCTTTAGCTCCGGCCTATCCACGAAGATTAGTCGGCCGAAGCGGTCAACAGGGTCATACTTGGAGTACTCGGCCTTGTCCCACCGTCGCATCCAGGCAATGAAGGCCCAGTTGCTGAAGAAGCGAATGTCCCGGTACACGTTCAGCGCCCAGTTTTCGCCGGCCGATGGCGCCCCAAAACCGAGCTCACCCCACCCGCAGCGAACCTCCGCCGTCCAGAGCACATCATCCGGTCCGCCTGCATAGGCCCAGATCATTTCCGGTCGGAGCTCCCGCTCCCCGAGCGAGTCGTGGACCCGCGCAGACGGTTGGCCAGGGGG
>CAYGAN010000192.1:0-8727 GCA_964347585.1 uncultured Planctomycetales bacterium
CGAAGACGCTTTGCCCGCGCACAACGGACCGGAGGGCCGCTAGCCTTTGCTTCGCCTCGGCAGGCGGGCCGCTGATTGCTACCCCGTTCTCGTCGAAGATGCCGTCGTGGCAGGGACAGATGAACTTCCTTGTCTCACCGTCCCAGTGGACTTTGCAGCCGAGATGCGGACACGTCTTCGAGAGTACGCGGAATCCGTCGGGCAGGCGGGCCATCAGGAATTCGCCCCGCCGCGGCACTTTGACCAGCTGGCTTTGTCCGACTTTGAGCTCGTCCACAAAGCCGATAAACATTTCGCGGTAGCGCACGTCGCTGCCCAGCGGGACCAGGTACTGCAGGAAATGCCACAGTCCGGTGGCGTACCCGGCCGCGACCCCGCCGATCATCAAGAGCGTGGCCATGACATTCCGGCGTGATGAAGTCGTTTCAGGTGGCCTTGCCACGAAAATAATTCCTCAATGTCGCATGATCGACTTGGCTGTTATCAGAAAACGTCGGCCCGAGCGACCCGACGGGGCGCGCCGCGCGCATTATCCCGGCGCTTTTGACGAATCTGCAAGGACTTTTCTGTCCGGTCGTGCCTGAGATCACTCGGTTGGTCGCGCGCGAAGCCCCAGCAGGCCAGAGTATTGCGCAGGTCGGTCTCCAGTACCCCCGGCAAGCAATTCGATTCGTGAATAGGCTGCTTGGGGTAGGGGCTGACAAACCGGCGGCGTACGAGCCAACGGCCGATGGACAGCAGGGCGCCCACGACGCCAAGCAGCATCAGTGTGGCGGGTTCTGGCATCGCGGCAACGATGTAGCGCTCATTGATGCGAACGTTCCGGGCCGTTGGGGGACCTCCCAGCTGGGTCATCCTCCCGTCCAGATCGGCACGTGACGAAACCGGCCGGTCGTGGTAGAAAGTCGAGTCCTGTCAGGCCGGTCTTGCCGCGGCGCGTGGCAGATGGATCGGCCGCGGCGACGCACAGGCATGGCGCACCGGCATGGTTGAAACGGCCCAGGCATCCAACAGGCAACGTGTTTCGTGGTGGTGGCTGGTCGTGCTGACCGGCTTTGCAGCCGTGGTGTCCTTCTACCGCCTCGGCAACGACATCGGCTTCGACGAGCATGAGTGTCTGGTCGCTCAGACTGCGCGCGAGATGCGCGAGACTGGCGACTGGGGCGTGCCTCATTATGGAACACGTGTTCGGCTGCGAAAGACGCCGCTCCCGTACTGGGTGGTCGCCGGCCTCTCGCTAATCACCGGGCGGGACATCGACGAATGGATCGCGCGGCTCCCCTCGGCGCTGGCATCGGTCGGGCTCGTGCTCTGCCTGTGGTGGCTCGGACGCGACATGTTCGGAGCGCGCGCCGGCCTGGTCGTCGGATTCGTCGCAGCATCGAGCATCGCCACCATGGTCTTCTCACACGACGCCGCCGTCGATATGCAGCTAACCTTCTACTGCGCGCTGTGCTACGCGCTGTTCTGGAAGGGGATCAACGCCGAAGGCAAGCAGCAGCGGCGGGTATACTTCTACGGTTTCTATGTCGCGTTTGGGCTGGGGATGCTCGCCAAGGGACCGATGCCGGCGCCGGCCGTCGCGCTGCCGCTCTTTGCTTATCTGATCGTGACGCGCCAATGGGGGCAGCTCAGGCAAATGCACCTCGTCGGTGGGGCCATCGTCGTGCTGCTGATCGTATGCCCCTGGATCATCTGGGTGGCCGTCAAGGTGCCCAACGTAGTCTCCGTCTGGAAGGCTCACTTCCTCGATCGATTCGCCGGCGAGTTGGATCACGCCGAGCCCGAGCGCGTGTACTATTACCTTCCCTACATCTTCCTGTTCTCGGTGCCGTGGATTCTGTCCGTTCCAGAGGCCCTGGCGAGCGTTTTTCTGGGCCGCTTCGCCGCTAAGCGTCGAGAGCTGCTCTACGTCTGGCTTTGGCTGATCGTGAACTTGGCCTTCTTCACGGTGGCCGGGTTCAAACGCCCGCACTACATCCTCCCTGCGATGCCAGCGATGTTCCTGCTGCTCGGTGTCGTCCTGGAGCGATTGTTCTTTGGGCAACTCAACGCCGGTCGCCGGTTTGTGGCGACGACGACCGCTTGCATCATTCTCGCGTTGGCGATCGCACTCGTGGGCGGGGGGTTCTGGCTCGCACATCACCCGGAATGGTCCGGATTCGTCGGGTCCTATGCGATTGCGGCAGCGCTGGCTGGTGTCGGCTCTGTGCTGGCAGGCCTGAGTTTCGCAACAGGAAGGCGCGGCCTGAGCTTTGCACTGATCAACGTGACCGCGGCAGCGACCTTCGGCTGCTCGCGACCGGCGATCGGACCCTATCTGGACACCAAACCCGACGCCGTCGCCTTTGCGGGCGTCATCAAGGCCAACGTGCCGCCCGACGCAGATCTGCGATGGGTCGGCAAGCAGCAGGGCGCGGTCATGTTCTACGGGAATCTGAAGATCCCGCGATTCAAAGACGCGGTCACGCTGATGCACGAGATCCAGCAGCAGGACCTCGAGCTCGACGACATTCTGCTGAGAATTGGCGATGACGTGGACGACCGGGTGCGTCAGCCCGAGCCGATCTACCTGGTGATGAAGGCTGAGGACTTTTGGGGCCTACGAATGCTGTTCGATACCCCGGCGCGGGTCATCTGCGTGTACCATCCGCAGAGGCCGCAGGCAGGCAAATCGCTCGCGCTCATTACGAACGTGCCGACCGCAGAGGGCGTCACTAGTCGGCCGGTAATTGACAAGCGCAGGCCCGTGTTGGCCGCCATGAGACGTTAATGCACCCGAGGGAGTAGATCCATGCCGCCGAACCGATTCCTGGCCCCGGTGATCTTGGTCTCCTGCGGCGCGGGAGGCTGCGCCGGGCCTAGTCCTTCAACGAGACCGGTGACCGTCATGCCTGAAGGGTCCGCAAAGTCCCCCTTCGTTATCCGCGGCTGGCAAGCTCACGACTACGACATGGAATACCTCGAATCGATCATCGATCGAGCGCCGGCCTACGGCATCAACCACTTGCAACTGTCTCACACCATTTGCCACCACGCTGAGCACGTGCTGAATGACGTGCAGCGCCAAGAGGACTTCCGCAAGCTGGCTCGGCTGGCGCACAGACATGGCATCAGGGTTCACGTCTGGACGCACGAGCTTCAAAGGGTTCCGAAACGGTATCGCAGCAACAGGCGGGTGAACCTTGACGATGAGGCCCTGTGGCAATGGCTGCGAGCCAAGTACGAAAGGCTCTTCGGCCTGATCCCCGAAGTGGACGGAATCATCCTCACGTTCCATGAAACCGAAACGCCTGTTTACGCAGACAGCCGCGTGATCAGCTCGCTGTCCGTGCCCGCGAGGGTCACGAAGCTGCTCGGCACGATCCACGCGGCACTCGCTCCGCTCGGCAAGACGATCTACGCGCGGACGTTCGTGCGCCGACCGGACGAACTCGCGTGGTTGATCGAGGGTATCAGCTCCGCCCATCCGGAGGTCCGCGTCATGACGAAGGTCGTGCCTCGTGACTGGCATCAGTTCGGCCTGAAGAATCCGGCGATCGGGGTGTTTGGCGATCGCATCCAGGTCGTCGAGCTCGACCCAGCCGCCGAATACTACGGGCAGGGGAAGATCCCCTTCTGCTTCGTGGGTGAGATCAAAGAGCACCTGAACGACGCGTTGAGACACGGCGCAGACGGCGCGGTTGCCCGAATCGACCGGTTGACCAGCCGCGCCTTCGGCAGCGGCAACGAGCTTAACCTTTATGCGTTCAGCCGGCTGCTGGCCGAACCGACCCGCGGCGCAGCCGAGATCGAGCGCGGCTACTTCTCGGACAAGTACGGCCCCGGCGCGTCCGAGGCCCTGATCGAAGCGTTTCGCCGAACGGCCAAGGTCATTCCTGCGTTCTACCTCGCGAAGCGCTTCTATTTCCTCAACCGGCACAGCCGCGTTCCAGAACTGGGCTACGCGACCGGACACATCGTTTCGCACAGCCCCGTCCGCTGGGACCCGACGCTGAAGCGGACCGAGCAACTGCTGCTGCGGCCGACCGAGGCGTTCTACAACGAGATCATGGAGGAGAAGCAGTACGCGATCGAGCTGGCGGAGGCGTCGGTGCAGGATGTCGAGAGCGTCGAGGACCAACTGCCCCCTGAGGACTACCAGACGCTCAAGGAATGGTTCGAGAAGGAGCTGCGATGCGCTTTGTTATGGAAACGCCTGACGGCAGTGTTCTTCCGCGGCAGGATGTACGAGCAAAACAAGACCAACCACAACCGCCAAGAGCTCGAGCAGGCGCTGGCCGGTGTCAGCCAGTACGCCGACTGGCTGGAAGAGCACGTCGGCCCCGACGCGGACTGGGAAAGCGCCGTCAAGGCCAGACAGTTTCGCGAGGCGATTCGCCAATCCGTTGGCCTGACCCCGACCTCACAGCCATAGCTGGCAGGTGTGTGGTCGCAGTCCCGAGATGCTCGTGATCTCAGCGGGCATCCGGGCGCCGTCGGCCCGCCGCCCGATAGACATGTCTCGTTCCCAGCGACTCTCGCACCGTCCCTGGCAGTCAGATCGTCGGCTGGCACCTCGCAGCGAGCGTCTTGCTGGCACCTGGCGGGCCGATCCATACTTGCTATAATGCAGGTATCGACAGTTCATATCTGTACTATCTGCAGGTGCCGTCATGAGTACAGACGCCGGCCAACGCCTCCCATACACCGACGGCGGCGTCACCTCGGACCTGGACGTCGTTGTCGTTCACAATCTACTGCGGACCCACAGCTACCTGTGTCCGTTCATTGATGCCGGCCTGCGGCAGCGCAACCTGACGGCCGCACAGCTCAATGCCATGCTGGTCCTGCAAGCAGCCGGCGATGAAGGTCTGATGATGGGCGAGATTGGCAAGCGGCTGGTGGTTACGAAGTCGAACGTGACCGGCCTCATCGACCGCCTGGAACGGCAGGGGTTCGTAGCCCGGTGCGAGCACCGCGATCGTCGTGCCAAACCGGTACGGTTGACGGATGTCGGCGCGAAGCTTCTCGCACGGACGCTGCCTCGGCATGCCGAGCTGCTGACAGAGCTGACTGGCTGCCTGACCGACAGGGAGAAGCGAGCCCTGATCCGGACGCTGACGAAGCTGCGTCGCGGGCTCCGGCGTCAACGCAAGGAGGACGCGTGATGCGCGGTGGATGGCGCGGCCCGATGGGGACAGTCGGCGGCCTGACCCGCACCTACGGCCTGCAAAGCCACTTCACCAAGCCGGAGCTGGACGGGCGTCCGCCGGAAATCACCCGTGCCGGGCTGAGGCGCATCAGCCGCTACTTCAGGCCGTACTGGGTGCAGTGGGTCGTGGTCCTCGCGTGCATCGGCGCAACGGCCAGCCTGAACGTCTTGCCCCCTTTCTGCGTCAGGTGGATTCTGGACCTGGCTATTCCGCAGGCCGACATGAGTCTGCTGTGCCTGTTGACGGGCGCCATGGTGGGGCTGGCCGTCGCGGCGGGCCTGATCGGCGTTCTCGAGCAGTCGCTGGCGGCCAAGGCCGGTCAGAGCATCATGTTCGACCTGAGAAACGAGCTCTTCCGGCACCTGCAACAGATGTCCTTGCACTTCTATACTTCCACACGCTCCGGCGAGATCGTCTCGCGGATCAACAACGACGTTAACGCGGTTCAGGGCGTGGCGACCAACACGCTCATGGCGATTGCGGGCAACTTCGCCACCCTCGTCGCCACGTCCGTCGCGGTCTTCTCCCTGAACTGGAAGCTCGCCGTGGTGGCCGTGCTGGTCGTCCCCGCCTTCTACCTGCCCTCGAAGATCGTCGGCAGGATAAGGCAGCGCCTGGCCGCCCAGACCCAGGAAAGCCAAGCGTCGCTTCTCGCATTCCTGAGCGAGCGGCTGCATGTCGGGGGCGCCATCTTGACGAACGTCTTTGGGCAAAGGGAGGCAGACGCTCGGGGCTTCTGTGAGAGGAGCGCCCGCGTGCGAGACCTGAATACCAAGCAAGCCGTCGTCGGCCGTTGGCTGCGCATGATACTGAGCGTGTTCAGCGCTATGGGCCCGGCCCTAATCTACCTGTGCGGTGGCTATCAAGTGATCCGGGAGGAGCTGACGCTGGGGCTGCTGGTGGCCTTCGCGGCGTTGCTGACTTTGCTGTATCGCCCGCTTGTCCAACTCGCCTCGGTTTACGTGGACATCCAGGCCTCCTTCGCCGTCTTCGAGCGGATCTTCGAGTACCTGGACCTAGCCCCCGATGTGCGGGACAAGCCGCAGCCGACCACGCCCGCTCGCACCCGCGGCCACATCGTTTTCGAGGATGTCGGCTTCTCCTACCCACGGCCTGCGGGAGTGTTCGCGGCAGAGGTTGATCACGCGCCCGATGCGGATGAGGCCGAGCCTTTCGCCCTAAAGGGCGTGGACTTCGAGATCGCGCCCGGTGAGCAAGTCGCGCTAGTTGGCCCGAGCGGTGCAGGTAAGACCACGATCACGTACCTGCTACCTCGCTTCTATGATCCGGACGAAGGGCGAATCACCCTCGACGGGCACGATCTGCGCGACCTGGCTCAGGAGGCGCTGAGGCGACAGATCGCCATGGTGACGCAGGAGACATTTCTCTTCCACGCCAGCATCCGTGAGAACCTGGTGTACGCTAAACCGGAGGCATCAGTGCATCAGATTGTCGCCGCCTGCAGGGCAGCCAACATCCATGACTTCATCGCGTCGCTGCCCGAGGGCTACGACACCATCGTCGGCGAGCGCGGCCAGAAGCTCTCCGGCGGCCAGCGCCAGCGCCTCGCCATCGCCCGCGCCGTCCTCAAGGACCCTCCAATCCTCATCCTCGACGAGGCGACGAGCAACCTGGACGCGACATCCGAGTACCTGATCCAATCGGCGCTTGAGAAGCTGCTTCGGGGTCGCACGTCGCTCATCATCGCGCACCGCCTCTCCACCATCTTGAGTTCTGATAGGATCGTTGTGATGGACTCAGGCCGGGTGGTGGAGAGCGGCAGCCACATGGAACTCCTGACGCGATGTGGTCTGTATGCCGAGCTGTTCAAGCAGCAGTTCGGGAAGGTCCTGGAGGTCAACAGCAAGGAGAAAAGGGCATCCGGCGTTTGATGCCCAAGTACATGCCGCCGAAGCGGGGAAAGAAGCGTCGCTTCTTTGCAGATCGGAGCCGGCGATAACATTACAGTCGGATGATCGCGTTCGGCTCGTAACGGTTGTCCGGATCACGCTGTAAACGGATCGGTTGGCGGCCTTGCGGCGCGCGAGCGCCGGCGCCGTCTTTACCCTCGTCGCCTGCCCTGCTGATTCCCCGTATTTCACGTTCCCGGAACGGCTCTGTGCTGAGGGTGATCGCGCGCTCCCCCGAGGGGACTCAGATCGTTCCCGAGCCGTGCCGAACCGTCGTCAGGTCGGGCTCCCCGCGGCGGGCGGCGGAGCGCGATAGCAACCAAGAAAGCGCTTGGCGCAAGCGGGCCGGACAGCATAATCCATGTCAAGTCGCCCGGCCGCGTAGCCGGGCAAGCTCATCTGGGAAATCCCGACTTCAATGAAACACGCGGCATGGATCGTTCTGGCGGGTTGTCTGGCGGGCTGCCGTAGCGCTCCCGAAGCCTTAGAGAAGAGGAGCACGATGGAAGTCAAGCGTTCGGACCGCCGGGTGTGGATTGACGGCGTCAAAGGGTTCAGTCCAGGCGAGTACGCCAGCAGCCCGCACGGGTGCATGGCCCGCATCCTGCAGTCTCTGGGCGAGGCGCTGGACTACGAGGACTTGATCTGTTACGGCGGTTTCGCGTTCCGGGTGAACGTCCACGAGCAGATGTGCCCCAGCGGAGGGCACCCATGGTGCGGGTACGCGTGCGTCGATGGGTCCGCCGAGGCCATGCCGTGGGACTCGAAGTCGTTCCCGAACGGCGAGCCCAAGGCCGACCGCGCCGCCTTCGAGGCCGAGGTCCGTGCAGCCGTCAGGTCCAGCATCGACCGCGGCGTCCCCGTGCGGTACGGCAGCGAGGAGGACGGCCTGATCATCGGCTACGCCGACGATGGCCGGAGGTGGTGGTGCCTCCATCCTTACCATAAGTGGGGCGCGGAACCCTTCTGGCACGACGAGGCCGACGGCTCCGCCGGCGGGAAGTGGCCGTGGGGCGTGACCGTCTGGACCAACCCCAAGCCGCTCGGTCAGCGACGCTCCGATCGCAAGCTGACGGTCGCCGCGCTACGGCAGGCGGTCGAGATGTGGAACACCGAGAAGCGAGACGCTTACTTCGTTGGCGATGCCGCTTACGGGCACTGGTTGGGCTGGCTGCGCGACGTCGAAGCCGGCAAGGTCAACGACCCCAAGGCCGGCATGCAGGGCAACGGCTGGTGCTTCGACGTGCTCATCCACTCCCGGCGCATCGCCGGGCGGTGGCTCAAGGACAAGGCCGACTCCTTCACGGGCGAAGCGGCCGAGCAGCTCCGTGTCGCCGCCGACCATTACGCCCGAATCCCCGAGCTGTGCATGAAGGATGTCGACTGCCCCTGGGAACTCGCACCTGGGCCGGGAAGCTTCGAGAAGTGGACTAGCGAGATGCGCCAATCCCAGATCGCCCGCCTCGTAGCCGCCCGCGAACACGACCGCGCCGCCATCGCGGCCATCCAGAAGGCGCTGGAGAGCATGGAGTAGGCTCGTAGCAGAAGCAGCAACCAGCCTGCGCCAAGGCTTCGGCGCGCAGGCCCTGGGGGTCCCATTCCGGTCGAGTCCGGGGGGCGGC
>CAYGAN010000193.1:0-2048 GCA_964347585.1 uncultured Planctomycetales bacterium
CTGCTATTCGGGGCGGGCACGCTCTACAACCGCGACAACAGAGAATACCTGGTCAAAGCGTTCCCCGTGAACATTCGATTCATCGCCGGCAAAGTGCATTTCGCAATGTACTTCCCCATGCCGTTCATGAGGAACGTCAGGCTGGAACTGGTCGAGTCCCAGGGCAGCGCCATAGAGGACCTGGGCTGGTCCGTCCGCTACGAACCGTACACGGAGCCGGCCAACTGGGTCTGCAACCTCCACGCAACGTACGTGGACCACAAGGAGCCCGTGCCCGGCGAGGACTTAGTTTTTCTCGATACGCGCAGGGTCGAGGGCGGTGGGGACTGGTGCGGACACATCGTCGGGACCTCTTTCATCTTTTCCCACCGGGGAGTCCTCGCGACTCTCGAAGGCGACCCGCGGTTCTTCTTCGACGACAGCAACACGCCCCAAGTCCAGGGCACAGGGACGGAGGAATGGGCTGGCGGCGGGGATTACTGGGGCGGGCGAACCATGACGCTGCCCTTCGTCGGTCACCCCGTCGGTTGCCGATCACCGAAGCAAGCTAGGAATGAGCAGGACCTGATACAATCTGCTTACCGGTTCCTGCTCAGCGACCTGATGCCGTTCGGAAAGAACGCGAGGGTCCAGTTCGAGCACGGCGGGGAAAACAATTCAACGGAGCATTACGAGTCGGTGACGTTCTGGTACGGCCTGCACCAGCCGTCCCTCAACCTAACCGACGTGCTGAACGTGGGCGATCCGGACGACGAGAGGAGACATAAGTACGCGTCCCCGACGGCCTCACCCGTACAGAAGCTCAGTTCTCGCTACGAATGGGGTGTTGACCACCTGGACGACAAGGAGATCTACCCTGAAACAGCCGACGTCGGTCGATACATGACCGGAGTGTCCACGTTCACTCTCAAGCTGCTTCGCGGAAACCTGGGCGTGCTGCTCCGCCGCAAGATGGACTACAGCTTTCCGAATCAGTGCGCGAAGGTCTATGTCGCGGACGACAGGCCTGACGCAGACTTCCACGAGGTGGGCCTGTGGTACGCCGCCGGGTCAAACACCGTCGTCTATAGCAATCCGCGTGAGGAAGTTGGCCCGACCGAGCATATTGTTCAGACGTCGAACCGTCGTTGGCGGGATGATGAGTTCCTCCTGCCGCGCAGCTTGACGCAAGGCCGCTCTTCGATTCGGGTCAAGATCGAATTCGTCCGCAGAGACATCCCGCTGTATCCCGGGCACCCCATCCCCAAGCAGGCCTGGAGCGAATACCGGTACACAGCGTACTGTTACGTCATGCCGAGAGTGTGAGGCGATCGTCCAATCTACGGCCGTCCGATCTCGGCCCACACGGATCGCACCAGGCCGATCACAGATGCCGCCTCGCGCGAACCAGCCCGGCGCGCCCCGTGAACGAGCCGCCTCACCGAGACCAATTCGCCGCGGCGGTCGAATTCGACAGCGACAGACCAGAGCGAGTGCGGGTTGTCGGGCGGCCAGGCGTAGCGCATGTCGTCGTAAGCAACCGTCCATCCGGCGGCCGTCTGGTGGACGCTCGGCCGGGCCCAATCCATCGTAAAGAGGCGGAACAGCTTGACCCGCGGCAGCGCATCCGCCTTTCGGATTAGCCGGTGCTCTTGGATGGCAAGGGGGTGGAAGCTCGCCTGCTGGTCGAACCGCGTGTTGGCCCGTCCGAGGTAGTATGCCTCGTTCGTACGGTAGAGCAGTCGCCAAACGTAAACGCTACCGATTGCAGGAATAGCGCGCGCCGCAAGAAGCGGTTCGCCCGTGTCGCGAGTGTCCTGGAGGATTCGTTGCATCGCTCGGTGGTGATGCGCCGCCCCATAGAACAGGTAGCCGACCGACAGGCCAAACCCAGCCAAGCCGAGGCGCCAAGTCCAGGCGCCTCTGCCGCGCCACCGCAGCAATGCACAGCCGATCACCGTTGCCAGCACCCAGCGCCCTGCTCTCCGCTGGTGCAGCCGTGCTCGTGGCCGTCAACCTCTTCTTCCTGCGCCGCTCTCCCACCCTCGACGTGCTCACGATGCTGATGG
>CAYGAN010000193.1:2058-8661 GCA_964347585.1 uncultured Planctomycetales bacterium
GCCCGGCATCGAGGTCACCCTCGATCTGCCCGGATCCGCGCCGGTCGCCTGGCAGTCGAGCGCCAGACGCGCGTTCCAGAACGGTGCAAACAGATGAGTCCCGTAACTGGTGCACACGTCCAGCAACGGATGCGTTGCTAGGACCAGCCACGCGCACAGGTACCACAAGAGGAAACGGCTCCGTCCGGTTGACCGCCAAAACAGCCAGGCCACGCCAGCGGCCGCGAATGGCGCAAACCACACCGAGTGCGTGACGTGCCGGTGATAGGCGATGCCCCACCATGGGTCCAGCCACGACGCCACGACGTCCACGTCCGGCAGGACCCCACCCAGTGCACCCATGAGCGTTGCCCCGCGCCCCAGTTTGTGCCGAAAGCCGCTCTCGGCGATCGTCGCACCAAGCAAGCCCTGTGTGATGGAGTCCACGCCGTCGCCGCCTGTTCGTCCGTCAACATCGGATTGCGTGCCGACCTGGACCATTATAGGCGGTGCCAGGGAATCCGCCGTTACCACCCAGGCTCTTCTCGGCCGACACTTGGGGCCTGAACGAAGGATCACAAGCGTTTATCATGTGCGCACACAAACGGCCGCCAGGTGTGGCCGGTACCATCGCAACGTGGCGGACCCAATCATTCAAATTGTCCTGGCTCTTTTGCACTCACGCGGCCAACACAAGAGAGCGCGGCCCTGTCCAGTACCGTGCTCCCCTGGGACCTGCCGACGAATGCCACGCTATTACTCGCGCGGGCAGCGTTAGGCAACGGGTCGTCGGTTCATGGCGCCGCGTGCGCAAAGCAGACGCGGCACTCGGACAGGTCCAGCGCATTAATCGCTCCGTCCGATACGATGTCGTACTTGGCATTGTCGCCGACCGTCACGTCGGCCGCGAAACTCAGCCTGACCCCACTCAGGTCCAGCGCGTTGACAATCTGCGACGAGGCGCCGCTATTGTCAACCTCGCCCTTCAATGCGCGGATCATAAAGTCGTTGTCGCCAGCGATCGCCGAGCCGGCCAATGTCACCGTGTAAATGTCCTCATCAGGTAGGGGATTCAAGTTGATCGTGATTTCGTCCGCGGCCGCCGTCACACTGACAACGCTGGCCGTCACGTCGCCGCTGCTGGCACCGATGATCGACTCGACAAGACTCTCCACCGGATCGGGCAGCGTGACATTGGCGTCACAGTCGATTACCAGTTTCGTGATGCCCTCCTCGCGGCTCTCCGTGGTCACGATGCTGCTGTCTGCCGGCAGCGTCTGGGCTGCGAGGTTCACGTTGAGCCCGAGTTCACCAGCGGCGCCGTGGTTGACCACGCTGGCAACGGACTCGATACTTACCAAAGGTGGCTGATCCGCGAACGTCAGTGTCAGCGATGGTCGCTTCAGCACGGTTGCCGCTTCACGCGAGTGGAATTGCCTCGTGCCGTCCTCGGCGCTTTCGCTGCCGTACTCCTCGCGGATCACGAAGCCGAAGTTCTCGCTGGCACTGGCGAGGTGCGCCTGCACCGCCTCGGTCACGTCGAAGCTGACCGGCCCGTAGTCTTCCGAGCCGGCCAGTGTCACGCTGTCGAGGGCATTCGGGTCGGCATACGCCTCGCTAAGCGTGCCGTTCCAATTGGGATTGCCCTCACCGGTAGCACCGAACGGCTTGGTCCAGCAGACTTCGCCCGGCCCGGCCCATTCGCCGTCGATGCCCGTCTGGGTGCCCTCGCCCCAATCGTGCAGTAACTTGTGGACGTAGAGGGTCTTGCCGACCCCGCCAGGATCGTTGCGGCAGTTGAAGTAGCGCAGGGTCAGGGTCGCCTGCTGGAGCTGCTTGCCCTGAACGGGGCTGGTGTCGAGGTCTGTGAACTTGATCACGATGCTTCGGTCGTGCGTAGAATCGGCGCCGTCAAACCGGCCGGCTTCGAGCGCTTCGCTTCCGCCGGTGTTGTACAGCGAACGCTCC
Source organism: uncultured Planctomycetales bacterium (assembly GCA_964347585.1). GTDB lineage: Bacteria > Planctomycetota > Phycisphaerae > UBA1845 > CAYGAN01 > CAYGAN01. The sequence continues at coordinate 4,006 of CAYGAN010000193.1, forward strand.
TGGAGAATGTGGGCGTCTTGCGTTGACATATAGGCAGGGGCGGCCAGTCTTAGCCGTCCGTTCTGAAAGACAAGCTTGTTCGGAGTGGGGGTGATCTGGAGGTTATCCACCCAGACGATCATTCGTTGATCCCACGGCACGCGCTCGGCGGCCATGTGAACGTAGAGTTCGACGGTCGCAATCTCGTCCGCGTGCGGCGTGGTCAGATCGAACTGGCATGCCTGCCATGTGAGCGGGGCGAGGGAGCCGTCGGGATCAACCGCAGCGTCGAGCAGCGTGTTGCCGTCGGCATCCCAAACACGCACCGAGACATACTTTGATGCGACAGTCATGTTGCCTTCAGAATCCACGAGCCTGGCGGGCATGAGATCAAAGGTGATCTGCGCGGCGTTCGGCCAAAGCATCGGGTGGCCAGCCCAGGACCAGACGATGTCTTCGGTGCGCGGATTCTGCTGGTTAACGTCCTTGTCGAGGCTGTTCATGGTGAAGATGACCCGGGCCGACGATTGGCCGGTAGTCTTGACATTCTCGTCGCGGAACGCCCACACGGTCCCGTTCCAGCCCCCGTCTTCCAGGGAAAGGTTCCTCCAGGTGCTGAGGTCCTCGAACCCGAGGTAGTCCTCCAGGGGCCTGTCTAAGGACCGGGCATGGACGCGAAAGGCAACCGGATCGGAGTACTTGCCGCCATTGCCGTCGGCGTCCACCGCCCGGGCGCACCAGTACCAAAGCCCCGGGGCAATGCGCGCGGGGAGCAAGTACTCAGTGCTCGCGATCGGCTCGACGCGGATGGTCTGCTCCACTGGGAAGCACTTCTCCGGCGAGCACAGTAGCGTGTAATGGTCAGCGCCCCCGACGGCCGACCACTCGAATCGCGGCAAGCCGTCGGCCATCCGGGCCTGAACACTCAGGTCAGCAATCTGCATGTAGTAGTCACCTAACTCGTCCTGCCCGAACTTCGTGCCCATGATGCGAAGGTGGCGAGCCGTGATCGGGACATCAAAGACAAAGCTCTGTGTGTGGCCTCCTGGATTGGGGTAGTCGGTATAGACCTGCCCGGGGACGTCGGCCCAGTCAGGCGGAGAAACAGCGTACTGAATGTGGAAGTCAATCGGGAACGTCGACACGTCGGGGTTCTCGAAACGCCTGGGCGTGGCGACGAGTGCGCCGATGTCATCAACGAGTTCGCCGAGATCCAGACGGATCCACTCGCTGCCAGTCTGACCCTGTGCGATGCTGGACCAGACCGTGTCCGGATTTCCGTCGAGGGCGTTGCTCGCCGGCCAGCCGGCGAGTTGCGTCGAGGCACTGACCTGTATCGAGGCGGGCAAAAGAGGGTCGAGCGGGGTGGGCGGATCGAGCAACGGAATCGGCGTGCCGTCCGTTAGATAGCTGTACACGTTGGCGTTGAATGTGCGCATCACGTCGAGGGCAGTCTGGTAGGGCTCGTCCTTGACGTTAAGCAGACCGAATTGCGCTTTCTCGCCGTCCGTGCGGCCAAGGCTCGGTTCGTCATAGTATTGGAACCACTGGGCGCCCATGTTGTACGTGACAGGCCCGCCGCCGCTCGGATCATCCGCCTCAAGGCTCAGCAAGTTCTGCGTCTGATAGACGTAGAATTCGCCGCGGTTCTTCTGATAGGGGTGCCAGCCGGGGTTGCGTGCGAAGGCGGTGTCGTTAGCCCAAGTAGCCCACTCCGTGATTACGAACGGTTTCTTTGCAGCGGCAAAGTATCGGCTGAAGAGCTGATGGTTAGCTTCCAGCCAGGCAGCGTCGATGTAGCAGTTGATCGCAACGACGTCGCAGTGCTGGCCCTCCTTCTTCCAGACGCGCTCGTTGTAGGCCTGGTGCTCCGGGAAGCTCAGCGAGTATCCGGTCGTCCAGAGCGCCCACCGCGACCCGAACACCAGATGGTTCGAATCGTACGTTCGCATCGCCGTCGTGACGACGTCGTAATACTTATCCGCGACGGCCTCCACGAAGTCCTTCTTGTCCTCGAAGATGGCCGGGTGGGCCGGGTCGTTCGGGAGTTCGGTCACATTGATGACGGTCTCGCCCTCGCCGGTGAAGTTCGTGAATGACGTGCCGTAGGCGGCGTTCAGGTCGCCGATCGTGGCGTACTTGCTCGGCAAAAAGGTTCCGGCCCAGTACTGCTTGCCAGGGGTGCTAGCAGGAAGGGCGATGAATCCATCGGGCAGGGCGGCCCCACCGGCGCCCCAGTAGTCGGCTCCGACCCAGCCGATCTCGTTGTCGGGGAACGCGCCGATCCGATAGGGATCGTCTGCATACGCGGCGAGCTGTTGGGCCTGTTGGTCCGCGGCAACGGCGAAGTTCGGGTCGAAAACGTCGGGGAAGTTCCGACCGATCTTTGTCACGCCCAGATTGTATGCCCGGTTAGTGATGAACAAGACGCGGACGTTCTCGGTGAGGTCGGGGATGCCCTGCTGACACCATGCGCCGAGCCCGTTGAAGCCCCACCGATCCATGCGCTGCTTGAGCACATCGATCCACGCATTCAGATCGTTGTTATACTTGGCCTTGTTGCCGTAGGGGTTGGGGTACGAATCGAGCGGCGGGCAGTAGCCCCCCCAGCCGTCCTGAAACAGACATGTCGTGAACGCCAAGGACACCATTGCGTGATTGTCCGGTGTGACGAGCCAGTAGCGCCCGTTGATCTTTTCGACCCGAAAGAAGCCGCTCGTGTTGCTGCCGGTCAGCAGGATATATCCCCCGTAGCGGTCTAGCTGTTGCGCGGGCGTGCGACACGCTGCCATTGCCAAGGTCGCGAATGAGGCTATGGTCCAGATACAATGAGTTCTGCGGAGCATTCTTTCCCTCCACGCACCTTCGCCGTCAGGGCTGGGGCCCGAGCTAAGGCTTGGTCGTCGCCGAGGGTTGGGTAGTCCGGCGCTGCTTCTCATCCCACCAGCGCCTCAACTCTTGGACATTGTACTCTTTCGCGCGGTGTCTGAGGCCGCTCAGAAACGGAACGAGATCGTACTCCTGCTCGGGCTGCGGCACGAGCGGGAGCTCGCGACCGAAGAGCTTAATCGATAAGATCGTCCTGCCCTCCGGGCCGTGTGTCCCTAACACGCGGAGCTTACCGTTCGCAACCACCAGCCTGGCGCCCAGTTTGGCGTACTGCACTTGGTCGGGCAGCTCCAGCCAGTCAGGCAGAACGCTCCGGAGGCGCATGGCGAACGCCTGCTCAATGCCAACCATCAGCAGCTCCGTGTCGATCATCCCAGGCGAGCCCTCGGGCGGGTCAGCATGCAATTCGACGTCGGCTGAGACGAGATCGTCGTGCGCGATCTCAAGCGAGCGGATGCGGGCGACAAGCGTTCCGGTGACAGTGCCCTGGCCGATCAGACGGGTGATCGTTTCGAGGTCCATACCAACAACGCTGCCGGAAGCGCTGAACTGCTCGATGGACCGGCCTCGCAGGTGCGCTTGGTGGACCTCCAGTTGAGCGGTCCCGCCGGCGATGGGCTGACGCAGAAAGGTGCCGAACGAGCTCAGGTCAAGCTCCGAGAGACTCCCGCGAAAGCGAAGCTCGTCCAACCGGCCGCCAACGATGCGAGCGTGGTCGATGAAGACGCTTGCCCGCCCGCGCAGGGGCCCTGTCGGCAGGCGCGCTGTCAGCTCAGCCAGCCGGACATCGGCAGCATAACCTTGGAGTTCGGCGATGTACTGCCCCGCTTGCTCGGCGTAAGTGACCGTACCGGCAAAGCGCCCGTGGGTAACCTCGCCGCCGACAAGACGGCCCAGACCGAGGGCCACAACAGGCACAGCAGGCAGCCTCAGAGTTACCTCGTCGATCGTGACGTCTTCGGACGGACTAAATCGGGCAGCTACGTCAATTGGATTGTTAATGTACGTCTGGTTCAGCCAGTGCGAGTTCAGGGTAGCGTGTCCTCGCCCGTACTGCTCGAACGTGATCACGCCCGTCGCTTGCCGGACAGCCAGCTGCAGATCCGGCCGTTGGCAGGCAAAGTCAACGTTCACGACGCGAACCTGATCCAGATTCAACTCCGCGAAGTCGTGGGCAAGACCAGAGCGGAGCACCCGGCGATAATCGGATGGCTGCCAGCGCTCGGTGCCAATCAAGAATCTTCCGTCGTGAATCTCCAACTCGTAGGACGATCGGCGATCGCGCCTACCCTCGCGCCAAATGGCCCGGCCGCACTGAAAGACCCGGGCGCGCCTGTCAGGCAGCCAGACAGCCACGTTGCGGAACTCGCGGCTGGTGGTGGACAGGGGCACGACGGAACCGACTTCGCTGGGGAGCTGGAAGAATGCGGAAAGCTCCCGCTCGACGGACGTTCGATACCAGTCGCTGCGCAGATAGAGCGCGTAGCCGATCGTAGCTGCGAGCGACCCGGCGACGAGGCCGACCGTCAAGACCGCGAGGATCCATTGCCGGGCACTCAGCGATTGTTCCCTAGCAGCAACGTCCACGTTGGCGTACCGCCGATGCGCATGGTAGGCTCACGCAAACGTCAGTGAGCAGCGGATTCTACGTGATCGCGCGTCCGCCGGCTACGGAAGACAATCGCCTCAGGCAGACTGCGGACCCGCAAAGAGCTGCCCATGCCGAGATCAATCACTCAGCCGAGCGTCGCCGGCAGCGATGGGGGCAAAATCGCCGCGAGGCGAATT
>CAYGAN010000194.1:0-3531 GCA_964347585.1 uncultured Planctomycetales bacterium
GGCGTGCCCGGTGCCGCTGACGTCGGCAGGCACGACGTCTTCGTTGAAGTCATGGACGGCAACGGGCGCGGCCATAGCACGCAACTGATGCTCGAGGTGCTCGCGAGCGGCGCCGAGGGCGAAGCCGGTTCCGAGCGTTAATTCGCAGTGCCCCTGACCGGAAAGGAGGAACGGACATGCTCATCCTCACGACGCCGAACATAGAGGGAAAGAGAATCGTGGCCTATCTCGGGCTTGTCAGCGGCGAGGCGATTCTGGGCGCCAACGTCTTCAAGGATTTCTTCGCGAGTATCAGGGACATCGTGGGCGGACGCTCCGCTGCCTACGAGGGCGAGCTGCGAAAGGCCAAGGACATCGCCATAGAGGAAATGAAACAGCAGGCTGCCGCGATCGGCGGAAACGCCGTACTGGCAGTTGACCTGGACTACGAGACCATTGGCGTAGGTCAGAGCGGGAACATGTTGATGGTTAGCGCCAGCGGGACGGCGGTAAGGTATGAGTAGCGCCGATTGGCGCCTTGGGCCTAACGTAAGGACTTGGTTGTGACGGGTTCCGGCGCGTGCTTGTCTCGGCCGGCGGCCAACAGGCGGCTGGCGTTGCGGGGCTGTCGGGCCAGCTTGATGGGAGTGCTTCTCGTGGCGCCAGAAGCGGCGGGGTTCGATCCGCCGATCGACAAGGCAGGGCCGCTGACGGTGCGCATTGAGGGACCTTCAGAGGTCACAAAGACGGAAACGCCGCTGCCGATCCAGGTGGTCCTCGGCAGCAGCAGCGACGTCGCGGTACGGGGCACGGTTCGACTCAAGGTTATCGACCGTTGGCGGGTCGATCCCTCGGCGCCTGTGCCGTTCAGCATCGAAGCCGGGGAAACTGCGCGGCTCGACTTCACGCTCGTGGCGGGCGAAGGAACCTACAACGCGCATTATCCCGTCCACGCCCTGGCTGAATTCGAGTGCCGGGGGCGTCTGCACAGAGCCCATCCGATCCTGATCGTTCAAGCCCGTCTGCCGGCCCGTGCGCGCCCACAGGTTCCTGTTGAATTCAAACCGGTCTCCGTCCGGCCCAACGCGGCGATTTCCCTGTGGCGCCTGCCCGTGCATCGATTCGTGCTGCACGTATCCGGAGCCGAGCCGCAAGTCATGCCCACTGGCTGGAGGGGTATGGAAGAGCAGAGCCGCGCGGTCGTGCAGTTCGGCGAGCGGGTTGAGCGAGGCGATTCACGGGAGGCGGCGGGTTTGCATCCCCCCTGGTTCGAAGGGCGTGTGGGAACAGCTTTCGGCGAGTTCCCGCTCCGTCTGCCGGTAGGATTGCCGCTCCGTCTGCGATTCGCCAACGCCATTCGCGACCACCACCCCGAGCAAGGAGAGCCACCCAGCGACGGCGTGACGTTCCGCGTCCGAGCACTGGCCTTCGACGCGCCGCCTGGCGAGCTGGGCCAAGTGCTCTTCGCGCGCCACACCAACGCGAAAGTCTGGCAGGAGGCAGAGGTGGACCTGAGTCGTTTCGGCGGCCAGGCGATTCGTCTGCAACTCGAATCGCATCCCGGCCCGAAGAACGACACCACTTGCGATCAATCTTACTGGGCCGAGCCGACGTTGATCGCCGGCACGCCCCCCGAGCCCGCGCCTTTCCCGCCCGCTATGGCATCGCCGTCCCGCCTGCTAGGGGCGTTGGAGCACAATCATGAGCGGCACGAGGTGCGGGTGTGGTTGGGCCAACGGGGTCTTCTGGACGCAACCATCGGCTTCTTGAGCGCTCAGAGGCGGCTGTTCTTCCGAGGCTTTCGCGTCCGTGTCCTGGGCGACGCGCTTGAAGAGCCGCATTCCGTGAGCATGTTGCTCAACGTGCAGCCCGAGCCAAGCCAACGAAATTACCGCGTCCGACACCGCTTCAGCACCTGGGCGGGGACCTTCGACCTGCTCGGCGAGATCTGTACGCAGCGCGGCGCACTTCAAGCACGGTTCTGGCTGGATGGCGCCCCCTCAGCCCGTCCCTGGCTCGCCGTCTATCTGGAGGATGTCGCTGCAGGCGCCTGGAGCGAGCCGGCCGTGCGCGTTTACGCCGGCCCGGGCAACGTGATCCATCGGCCGGAAGCGTTCGAGCTGGGCTTCGACGGACATAGGCTGTCCACGTCTTTCGTCGGCTTCGAGTTCGCCAACGGCCTGGCACTCGTACAAGCGGTGGACGTGCCGCCGAGCCATCTTGAGGTGGACCCGCATGCCCGCCGCTACAGCCTGCACTCTCCCCACGCACAGACGTTGACCTTCATCCCCTCAGAGAACGTCTGGGAGGCAGTCAAAGTCTGGCGGGAGATCAGTGGCCTGCGAGCCGCAGGTGGCGTGCGAAAACTGGCCGGGCGATTCGTCTTCGACCTGTGGGGCGGGCGGTACGGCCAGAGCGCTGACGCGCTGCGGCGCGCCTTCCGCTACGGCCTGACCGATTCGATGGTCATCTGGCACAACTGGCAGCGATGGGGCTACGACTACCGTCTGCCCGACATTTATCCGCCCAACCCCCGGCTCGGCACGTTCGACGAGTTCCGCGGACTCGTGCGGGTCTGTAAGGAGCACGACGTACTCTTCGCGCCGCACGACAACTACATTGACTTCTATCCCGACGCGGAAGGCTACTCCTACGAACACGTCGCCTTTGCCTACAACGGACAGCCGGTACCAGGCTGGCTTAATCGTGGTCGCCAGGCCCAGGCCTATCGCTGGCGGACCGACTGCGTGCGACCGGTCGTGGAGCGCAACCTGCATCTCATCCAAGAAGGCTTCGCGCCGACCGCGTACTTCATTGACGTGTGGTCTTCCGTCGGACCTTACGATTCCTGGACCCACGATGGCCGGTTCTTCGATCGCGTGTCCACCCGCAACACGTGGGGGGAGATCTTCGCTTGGATTCGTGATTCCCTGGGTAACGACGCGCCTCAGATTTCCGAGAGCGGCCACGATCAGTTGATCGGTTGGCTGGACGGCGCGCAGACGAATCATCTGCGTGTCGATAGTACCCCGCCGCCGGATCAGCCCTGGATGGTGTGGGATATCCGCTGCGCCGATGCGGAGCGTATTGCCTGGTTCGACGCGGCCCACCACGACCGTTTCGTTCTCCACGGCGCCGGCTACGAGGCACGCTACCTGGCAGGACTCGATCGCCGATTGCACGGCATCTACAGCGACGATTACATCACCACCGAGGTCCTGACGGGCCATCCCGCCATGGTCCCGGTTCCGTTCGGTCGGGACGTGGTGCGAAAGTACTGGCTCCTGCATGATCTGATGGGAGCCCTAGCGCTCCGACGAATCGAAACCGTCGATTTCACCGACGGCGATCTGCATCGCCAGTGCGTCCGCTGGGACAACGGCGGCCAGGTTTGGGTCAATCGCGGCTCGAGCGATTGGGCGGCAGGCGAGCACACGTTGCCGCAGTACGGCTTCTATGCCCGGGTCCCAACGGCGGCCGGGCCCGTCGAGGCGGCGATCGAGCGGCGCGACGGGGTCATCGTGGATTGGTCCCGCTCGCCCGCATTGCTTT
>CAYGAN010000194.1:3541-8630 GCA_964347585.1 uncultured Planctomycetales bacterium
AACGCCCGTCCGTTCGTCAGCGACCGACTGCCTGTACGCGTGGCGGCTGAATCCGTGCGCTTCGTTGCCGAGCGAACGTTCGAGCTGATACTACGATGGGAAGCGGATGAGCCCGTTTCCGCGCCGATGCGGGTCTTTGTGCATTTCGTGGACCAGCAAGGGCACATCAGATTCCAGGGCGACCACGACCCGCCCATACCGACCACGAAATGGCGCGGCACGGTGCGAAGTTCAGCGCAGGTACGGGTCCCGCAAGCGTACTCGCCCGGTGACGTGTTCGAGTTGCGGGTTGGCCTGTACCAGCCCGGAGCGCCTCATCCCCCCCTGGAGGGACCGGAAGACAGCACCGGACGGATTCGACTCGGGACGCTGCAGCTGGAAGGGCGAGCAGAAAAGGTCACCGCCGTGAGATTCGTGCCGCTCGTGCCCCAACCTGATCCGATCCTGTGTCGCGTGAACCCCACGGCCAAGCCGATCGCCTTCGGCGAAGTCACCACCGACGGGGCATGCCGGCTGACGCGCGAGGGCGAAGCCCTGGATCTCACCCCTCTGCCCGGAGGACCCAAGTTCACCGCGCGGTTGCGATGGAAGGACCTTCCCTGGCCGCTGCCGGACCCGCGCCGGGCCGAAGCCCTTGACGAAGAAGGCGACGTGCTGCGTCGCGTGCCGCTGCAGCGTGACGGCGATGAGCTGCTACTGACCTGCGAGCCGGGGGTCTTCGCCTATCGCTTGTCCGGCGCCAGGTAAGTCCCACGCCTGGGGGCCCGGGGACTGCCCGCTTCAAGCGCCGTGCCCGTCCGGCTTGCTTTGTCGCATTCGCACCGTCCGAAGTCGATTGATTGCTGCAGCGATCTCGTACTTGCGCGGGCGCGCGAAGTTGCCGGGATGTCGGGCCCCGCGGCGAAACGGGTCGAGCGCGTCCAAGCCGTTCTCGTCGAGAAAACGCTCGACCGCGTGGACGACTTCGCTCAGCGTCGCTTTGCCGTCCATGGACCGCTGCGTGGCCAGGTGAATCGCGTAGCCGATCGCGCGCGTCTGGCTCAGGTCCACCAGTTGCTCCACGCACCGCAAATCGATCGGCTCGCTGCCGAACAGGATCAGGTCCAGCGCCTTGGCGTCGATCTTGACCTCGCGCCGCCCGCGCGAGGGGTCAAAGCTCTCCGCCAGCGGCACGCGAGCCGCACTTGTCGGCATCGGGCACGTCGTCTCCACGCGACGCTGCGTGGCGTGAGCAGCGGCGATCCGCCTCGCGTCGGCTGTCACGTCGATCGGCAGGTACTCCCGCATCATGATGACGGTGTCAGCCACGTCGAAGTAGTCCCCACAGCCGCCCATCACCAGCACGGTCGAAACGCCGAGCGTTTCGTACAGCTCGCGGACACGGTCGAGCAGAGGCGTAATGGGCTCGTGCTCCTTGTGCACCAGTGCCTGCATCCGTCCGTCCCGGACCATGAAGTTGGTCGCCGATGTGTCCTCGTCCAACAGTAGCACCCTCGCCCCGACCTCCAGCGCCTCAACGATGTTCGCGGCCTGGCTGGTGCTGCCACTGGCGTCGTCGGTGCTAAACGCGCTCGTGCTGCGACCGTAGGGTAGATTGCTGATGAACGGACTGATGTCGACCTGTTCAACGCGGCGACCATCCTCGGCGCGGATCTTGACGGCATCACGGCAGGTCACCACGTGCTCGCGCCCGTCGCCGGGAATATGCGGATAGACGCCTCGCTCCAACCCGCGCAGAAGCGTTGATTTGCCGTGATAGCCCCCGCCGGCGATCAGCGTGACCCCTCTGGGAACGCCCATGCCCGAGAGCGTCTCGGCCGAGCCCTCAGAACCCGCAACGGGATTGGCAAGGGCCACGCTCACGCGTCGGGAATCCGGCGAGGCGAACGCAACGGCCCGCTCGTGCGGCAGCGGCCGGTCGCTCGCGCCGCTCTCGCGCGGAAGGATCGCCCCGTCGCCGACAAACGCCACCAGGTCCATCGCGTCCAGTTGGCTGCGGATCTGCTCCTGATTCTCAACGCACTCGACGAATTGCTGCCCCTCTTGTTGCGCCACATTCTGCCACAGCAGACCGCGCTCGACGATCTGCGGTAGCTCACCGCATAGCATCGCCTCGGCCTCCCGCCCGAGCACTCTCCGCCCTGCCGCTGGTAGCCCGACGTGCAGGCGGGCCTCGACCCACTCCGGCGTGACGGTAACGGCCGTGCGCTCCAGCACCTCCTGGCCGCCCGCGTCGATCGCAACGAGCCCGCTCTTGCCCGTGCCGCGCCGCCCGCGGGTGATGCGACCAATGGCATGGCTCACCTGGCGCGCCAGAAAGTCCTGCAGCGCGACGCGGCGAACGGCGTTGCTGAACAACTCGCTCGGCAGGTCTGCCGCGCTCTGCGCCACGCGCACACGAACCTTCGAAGGCGAGGCGAACGGGTCGCCCTGAACGTGGTCAACGTGCAGCGCGAACCGCCCAAAGTCGTAGCTGCCTTCGGTGTCCTTGTAGGCCTTGTAACCCCGGCCATCAATGCGAGCCAGAGTACGACGGAGGTCCTCGATACCGCACACGGCTGTCACCTCGGCGAGTCACAGGCAATCCGGTCCCAAGGTCTCGTTCCACCGGACAAGGTAAGAAGACCTCAAGGCATGTTCGAGGTCAAGTCGGCGAACGCGCTGACATGGCCAACAGCGTGTCGGATCTGGTCTCTGCCGCCGTTTCCTGTTCACTGGCCTGTGATCGCCTTGACGGTCAGAAAGAAGGTCCATTTGCGCTCTGTGTTGATCCCCCAGTTGACCGGCGGGGATTGATAACCGTGCCTGTAGTCATTCTGACCAAGATCAAGGAACCCCCACGAGCAGTACTCGCTGGTTGCTGCCGTCATGTTGTTGCCGGCCTCTTCGAAATCGTAGTGATCGTCCTCGTTGAAGAGGATCGGCATAGGTCGGTAGCCGAGTACGCGCCGCGTCTTGCGGACCATCTCGGCGATGCGCTCCGGCTCATTCACACCGTTGCCGTGCAGCAAAAGAAAGTCCGCTGCGCGCACGACGTTCTCCCGCGGGATCGCTCCGCCCCCATAGCTCGTGCCGACCAGCAGGCGCCGGCCGTCCCGCCGTCGTGCCTTGACCCGCTGGATCAACTCGTGTACCCGCTCGGCCCGAAGAATCGGATGGTCGTAGCCCAGGTCGCACTCGTTGTTCACTTCAATCAGCATGTTGCGATAATCACGGACAAGAAGCCAATCGACCGCGTTGTCTAGACCCCGCAGAACCGCCGCCTCATTCTTCAGACGCTGGTCCTGGCCGAAGTAGAAGATGCCCAGGATCACGACCATGCCAAGCTCGTCAGCCCGATCCAGGACGCGCCTCAGACGGACCGTGTACTCCGCGCGAAGGTCGCCATCCGGCGTGATCGCCGAGTTGTGCCATGGGTGGTGCGCGCAATATCCCTTGGGGCTGCCGCCTTGCAGGTTCAGCGTGAACGCCAGCAGCCCGTGACGGCGCCACTGCTCCATGGCCTCGATGAACTCGCGTGTATTCCGTTCGGGGTCCCACCGGCCGGTGTCCGGATACGCCCACAGGCTGCGCGTCTCGGGGTTCAGGTCGTCAAAGATGCCTTGCACCATCCGCGAGTTGAGCAGCAGGCCCTCGACCTTGTGCCCCTGCCAAGTCCTGCCCTCGTACGTCGGCCGCCCGTTGATCCAGAACGCCTCGCCGCGAATGGCTACCTCGGTCTTCCGCGCCGATCCCGCGCACCCCAGCGCAAGGTTGAACAACACGCCATGCGCCGCCCAAAGATAAACAAGCTGCTTGGGCTTCATGGCTCGGGACTTCCCGTTCGCCGATCAATACCTACGTGCTACGCAAGGCGGTGTCGCCCCAAGATGATCCCGAACGCTGCCGACCGCGGCCTCACGGAGTCTCTTTTCCAAGCCAGCAGCATTCCTGAACTGCGCCTCGGCCACACGGGGCGAGCCCATGACTTCTTGCGCGTCCAGTATTGGCTGTTGCGACCTGTCCGGCGAGCCCTACTACAGCGGCTTGATGCGGACGCTGCGGAACCAGAGTTCGCCGCCGTGGTTCTGCACGCCGATCCGGCCCTGTCGCGGCATCTTCGAGTAGGCAAAGTCGAACTTGCCGATCGGCTCTGTCAACTGGCTGAAGTTTGCGTCGATCACCTTGAAGCCGTTCCAGACCACGATGACGTGCGAGCCGTTGCACGTGATCTCCACGTCGTTCCACTCGCCGGGTTTGCGCGACATGTTCCGCATCGGAGTCAGCACGTCGTAGATCGCGCCCGACGTGTGGTTGGTCGGCTCCTGGCCGAAGTCGTCTATGATCTGGACTTCGAAGCCCGTATAGGCCGGCCGTGCGGTCCCCGGCGCACGCAGGAAAATGCCGCTGTTGGCCCCCTTGCCGATCTTGTATTGCATGCGCAAGACGAAGTCGCGGTACATGCGCCGCGGCGACAGCCAGTAGTCCCGCCCCCGACCCGAGCAGTAGATCGTCCCGTCCCGCACGCTGAACGCGCTCTCGCGGGCCGGGACCTTCTCGCCCGAGCTGCTGTACCGCTGCCACCCCTCGAGGGACTTGCCATCGAAGAGCGAGACGAATCCTTCGTCCCTTTCCTTGGCCGAGTCCGATGCGGCGCGATGGGCGCCGAGCAGCAGCGGGAGCACGCTGACAGCCAACCAGAGCTGATTCCCACGAATTCTCATCGACCTCTCCTCCAAACAGCGGTCTAGGTCGCCTTCCGATTCCGCGCCCGGCTCGCAACTCACAGCTAGGCGTCCGGAGGCGGGTCACAAACGGATCATTGTAATCTCGCTTGCCCCGGTCCATCAAAAGGCAGATCAAGCCCACGCCGTTCGGTTGCGTGATCGGTTCGCCACGCTATGCGTGTACGACCCCCTGGACCGGTAACTATAGCCCCTCGCTCCCGGTCGTCCCGCCGAGCGTCCTAAGCCGGCCGGTGTTCCCCAGGACATTGAGGCTGTGCTACAATGGAATCGCATTGGTCTCTACAGCATCTCTTCCAGGAGGTTGGAGAATGCCCCATCAGATGATTCGACCTGCATGGTCTGGTCCGATGGCCGTGATGCTT
>CAYGAN010000195.1:0-6912 GCA_964347585.1 uncultured Planctomycetales bacterium
AGGGAAACATCGGCCAGGAGCACCGTGATTACAAGACCCTCGATGCGCGCCGCGGCGTGATCGAAGGTCAACTCAACCAGCTCCGCGAGATGCGGCTGAACGACGTCAAGCGCTATCAGGTTGAACAGACAACGCTCGCCTACTACAGTGCGATCGACGCCGAGGCCGACATCCTCGATAAGATCGGCCAGCAAAAGGCCGACCAGAAAGATCTCGACGACAAGGTGGCCTTCTACGAGGCCCTGCTGCAAGATCAGCAGCTTCTGCAAGACAGGCGCAACGAGCTCAGCGCGTACTTGGAGAAGCGGAGGTTGCAGGCCGCCGAGTGGGCCGAGATCAAGATTCACGTGGTTTCATGGGCTTCCGAACCGCTTGAACGAAGCAGCCCGAGGCCTGGGCTCTACTGGCCGGCAGGGGCTCTGCTCGGCCTGCTGCTGGCGGTCGGGCTGGCCTTCGCTTTGGAGTTCCTTGACACGTCCGTGCGGACGCCTCGGGACTTGATTCGTCATGTCAACCTGCCGGTCCTCGGCACGGTCCCTGATGCGGACGACGAAGAGGTCGCAATCGAGCAAGTCGAGACGGCTGTCCAGAGCGAGCCGCGATCGATGATTGCCGAAGCGTTCCGCGCGATTCGCACGAACCTGCTTTTTAGCGCCCCGCCGGAGGGGCAACGCACCATTCTGATCAGCAGCCCCAGGCCCGAGGATGGCAAGACGACCGTCGCGATCAACCTGGCTACCGCGATCTCCCAGGGCGGTCGGCGCGTGCTGTTGATCGACGCCAACTTCCGTCGCCCGTCGTTACACGGCTTCTTCCCGTCGGCCAACTCGGCCGGGTTGAGCAACGTGCTCATCGGCCAGGCCAGACTGGAAGAACGGATCACGCGGACTCACTTGCCCAACCTCGACGTGTTGGCCAGCGGGCCGGTGCCGCCCAATCCGGCCGAGCTGTTGGGCAGTTCATACATGCGCCAGTTGCTGGCAGAGGGAGCCGAGCGGTACGATCAGATCATCATTGATGGCCCGCCCGTCCTGCTGGTCAGCGAGGCCTTGTTGTTATCCAGTATCGTCGATGGCGTGGTCGTCGTGTGTCGCGCCGGGGCGAACTCCCGCGGGGTGGCACAGCGCTGCCGAGACTTCTTGGAGCGCGTGAACGCTCACATCTTCGGTGTCATTCTGAACGCTGCCCAGGCGCGCCGGGGCGGCTATTTCCGTGAACAGCTCCGGACCTTCTACGATTATCAACCCGAAGAAGGTGCCGTTGTGCCGACCCCAACCTTGCCGCCGCACGATGAGGTGCGCAGTACCTAGCCGCCTCCTTGAACATGAACTGGGCAAGACGAGGCGACGGATGAGGTCACGGGGGAGGACTGGCGCAGAGGGCGTGTGCAGGAATCGTCCACCGGCGGAGCGAGAGGCCCCTTCGTGAGTTGATCGCTTGCTTCCCCCCATATTCGGGATTTACCATTCAGCGTCGCGGAACTGATCGAGCGCTCTCCGCGAGCTGTGCCTTGGGTGATCCGTGTCCGGGTCGATGACAGACGGAGCAGAGACTGCGCGCTGGGTCGAGCGACTCAGGCGGCTTGTTAAGGGGTGCGTCGCGCCGGACGCTTGCCTGGCGGAGTTGTCCTCCTTCCGCATCGGCGGGCGTTGTGACGTTCTCATCGAGCCGGGGTGTCCGGATGACGTCATCGCGGTCAGGCGCGCTGCTCGCGAGGCTCAGGTGCAGCTCTTCCTGCTCGGCAACGCCAGCAATGTGTTGATCGACGACCAAGGCCTGCGTGGATGGGTGATCCGCATCGGCCCGGGGCTGGCGGCTGCGAACTGGCAGGGCGCCCAACTGTGCGTTCAGGCCGGGGCCCAGCTTCCGGCGCTGGCTCGGACGGCTGCACGCCGGGGGCTCAGCGGCCTGGAGTTCGCTGTCGGCATCCCCGGCACCGTTGGGGGCGCGGTTGCGATGAACGCTGGCGCCGCGGGGGCACAAATGGCCGACATCGTGCGAGAAGTCAGTGTCCTGTCCCCGGAGGGCCAGAGCCTGCGGCTTCCGGGCGAGCAACTCGACCTCGGCTATCGGACGAGCCGGCTACGAGAGTCGGGCGGCTGGATTGTTCTTGAGGCGGTCATGGACTTGGCTCCCGGCGATTCTAGGCAGATCGAGAGGGCGATGGCTGATCAGATGGCTCGGCGCAGGCGTACTCAACCTGTGGGGCTGCCGTCGGTCGGCAGCATCTTCAGGAATCCCCAGGGAGATCACGCAGCGCGACTCATTGAGGCGGCGGGATGCAAGGGCTGGTGCGAAGGCGACGCAATGGTCTCCGACAAGCACCCCGGGTGGATCGTCAATCTCGGCCAGGCGACCGCCGAGCAAGTGCTCTCGCTGATCCGCCGGGTCAGAGAGGCGGTCTTCGCCAGCAGCGGCGTCGAGCTTTCGCTGGAGGTCGTCCTGCTAGGCCCCCGCCTGGCGAAGCTCCTGTAGTGTACGCAGGACCAGGGCGCGCGTGCCCATGCCGATTTGCCTTGAGCGGACGAGTTTATCGGAGCAGACATTGTCTGTGCACCAGGAATCTCAGAACTCGGGCCCTGAGCTCGTCCTCCAGTTCGCGCGATTCGGGGTGCCCGATGATGTTGTGCTGCTCCGCCGGATCCTCCAGCACATCGTGCAGCAAGTATCCGCTGCCTGTTTCGTCCATTGCGTACTTGTGCCCGCGCGTGAGCACCATGATGTTGTGCTGGCCGCCGTGGTGAATCTCGCTGAAGACCGCGTCTCGGTGTTCTGAGTTCGGATCGCGCAGGACCGGCCAAAGCGATTTGCCGAAACAACGGGCCGACGGCTCAGCCCCCACCGCATCAAGCAGCGTCGGGAATACATCGATGATTTCGACCAACGCGTCCGACGTTCGGCCGGGCTCAATGTGCCCCGGCCAGCGAACGATCAAAGGAACGCGTACGCTGGCGTCGTAGAACACGCACTTTCCAACACGCTGATGGTCGCCGGCCATCTCACCGTGATCAGACCAGAAGACCACCAGCGTGTCGCTCAACCACTCACGCCGCTCGAAGGCTGCGAGAATTTGACCCACCCAATGGTCGATCAGTGAGATCTTGCCATAGTAGTTCGCCCGGAGTCGGCCAATCGCGTGATCGGCGAGTCGCGTGTGCCGCCCCGCCGTCATCTTCCGGGCGGCGTGCTCCGGGACCCATTCCTCGGGCTCGGCGGGTGGAACGTGTGCCGGTGTGTCGGCCGGATCGTACATCGTGGCGTAGTCGCCCGGCGCATCCCAGGGCGAGTGTGGTCCGCCGAACCCGACGAACAAGCACACCGGCCGATTGCCCTCGTACTTCTCGACGAACTCGACGGCTTGGCGTCCCACATAGCTGTCCGGAAACTCCTCAACCGGTAGTGGGCTGGGCCATACCGCTTGGCCGTCGGTCGCCCGCCGCCTCGCGTAGTCGTCGCGGTACTTCTCAAGCAGCCCAAGCCGGCGCCATCGATCCGTCAAGTACGAGTCGGTCCTGACGGTCGCGAGCGGACCGGTCGTCTCGTGGACGTAGTCCAGACCGCGGGCGTGCATGTATGGCTCGTACTCGCGCAGGTGTTTCCCGCCGTGAGGGTAGTAATGGGATTTGCCTATGTGCGCCGTGTAGTAGCCCGCCGCTTGGAGGTGGTGGAAAAAAGTCTCGTCGTCAGCCGGCATTTGTCCGGCGTTCGTCCACATGCCGTGGTTGTGCGGGTACAGCCCGTTGACGAAGGACGCTCGGGCCGGCATGCAGATCGGGCTTACCGTGTAGGCTTGTGTGAAACGCATGCCGTCTGCTGCTAATCGATCCATATTTGGCGTCTTGATCTGCGGATGGCCCGCGCAACGCAGCGAGTCCGCGCGACACTGATCCGGCATGATGATGAGAATGTGGGGGAGCTTGGCTGTCGGCATGTCTTGATCCTCCGGCGATTCGACCGTTGAGGCAAAGCTTATTGCCTCACAGCAAGTCGTCCGTCAAGCGGATTCCTCTGCCTTCGGCAGGCCGCGTGCCCACTCCCTGTCGTGGCGAATAACCGTCGCATCCTTTGCACGGCGAGCGGCGGCTCGCGCTCTCGCCTCACCGAACGGGCCGCCTTATCATGCCCTCGAAGAGTACGCGCGCCGTGTTCGAGCACGTGTAGCGCCAAGCTTTGGGAGAGAAACTTGAGCGCCCTGACAAGCGGGCTGCAGTGAGTCAGTTGGCCGCCAGGCCGGAGTAAGTCATGAGCTGCCCAGCAGGCAGCAGCAAAGAAGCCCCCGATGGCGACGGTCTGACCCGGGGCGCCCGGGCGGTCATCTTTGACGTGGACGGGGTGATCGTAGATTCGGCCCAGCCGCACTTGGTTAGTTGGAAGCGGCTGGCGGCTGAAGAAGGGCTGCGGATCACCGACGAGCAGTTCGCGGCGACCTTCGGTCGCCCGAGCCGTGAGATCATTCGACTGCTGTTCGGTCACGAGCGGCCCGACGCGGAGATCCGCCGCTTGGATGATCGTAAGGAGGCGATCTATCGCGATCTGATCCGTGGCAGCGTGCCGGCCATGCCGGGCGCGGTCGAGCTCATCCGTCGCTTGGGCGAGTTCGGTCTGCGACTGGCGATCGGCTCGTCCGGCCCGCCGGCCAACGTCGAATTGGTAGTGGATGAGTTGAGGATCCGTGCTTACTTCGGCGCGCTGGTTACTGGTGAGGATGTTAGCCACGGCAAACCCGACCCCGAGGTGTTCCTGCTGGCCGCGGAGCGACTGAGCGTTCGACCCGCCGAATGTGTGGTGATCGAAGATGCTCCCGCTGGCATCGAAGCGGCCCATCGCGGCGGGATGGCGGCTGTCGGTCTGGCCGTCGTCCACCCGGCCGGGAAACTGACCGCAGCCGAATTGGTTGTAAGCTCGCTGAGGCAGTTGCGCCCTGAGCAAATCATGGCCCTGAGCCGCCGCTGCGGGTGAACCGCGACGCCTTCAGCGCCCAGGACGCCGAGGGATCGACGGTGAGTGTCAGGACGCGGCACGGTGGGTTGGGTGGGCAAGCGGGGGCTTGCTCGTCTCGGCAGCCGCATCACCCGAGCCACAGGGGGATATTGTGCCCAACTCGGGGCAAGGCGAGTTCGCCCGTGTCGCCCCCGCGAGGAATTGACCGCGCACTTCCTGACTTACAATCTGCGAGGGGCGTTGTACTTCTCTCCGCCTCGTGGATCCCTCGTCTCAAGCCGTTTGGATGGCCTCGATGATGTTGTCGCGTGATGCGTAACGCGCCGGCAGGATCCCCGCTACAAGGCACACGCCGACGGTGAAGGCAATGCCCAGCGCCACGAATCCCCACGGGACGACCAAACCGATATCCAAGCCCCACATTCGGAAGGTCATGAAATTCACGTTCCTGGCCCCGTGGACGCCCAGCGTTAGCCCGAGCGCGCTACCGAGCACGCCCAGAACTGCCGCCTCGCCGATCACCAGCCGGGTTACCTGCCACTTCGTTGCTCCCACTGCCCGGAGCACGGCGATCTGTCGCGTGCGACTGGTAACGTTGGCCATCATCAGATTGCCTACCCCCAAGGCCGCGATGATCAGTGCCACAGCCGGCACCGCCGTGAACAACATGGTCGCGCGATCGACGTCCGAATCGATCGCGTCCTTGAGTTCCTGAATGGAGCCGACCTCCGCTTCGGGCCTGCCGATGAGCTTGACGACTTCGGCGAGCACTTTCTGCTGGCGATACCAGCGCCAGCGCTGCTCGATGCTCATCTTAGCCGGGTCAACATGGATGAAGGAGGACACCAACGACTTGCGGACGTCGGCGAAGTCCCGCTTCGTGAAGTCTGGCGGCACGGGTTCGGGCGGGAGGTCGAAATCGAGCAACAGCAAGGTGATCTCGTCGACCCCGAAGTGTCGTTTGGCGTCGTTCAGTGTCCCGAGCACGGCCAGCGTTGACGCGAACATCAGGTTCGTTTGAGCCTGAAAGAAGCTCGCAGCAATCTCCAGGGCCGGCGATTCGACCACGCCGGCGATCTCGAAGATCGCGCTACGCCGACCGACCCTGATCACAAGTTTGTCGCCGAGCTTCTTCCGCCGAGTGCGCGCGAACTCCACAGGAACAAGTACATAGCCGCCTCGCTTGAGCTTGGCGATTGCCTCGGCGGGCTCGCCTTGCAGAAACTCGATCTTCGCCATCTCGAAGAACGTATCGGGGTCGCCCGCTGCGAAGTCGTTCATATCCACCTGCAGCCAGCTCGGCGCGCGACGGTCGATGGCGCAGTGGATGTCGTTGACCATGGTGAGCCGCTTGACGCCCGGCAGGCGTCGGGCTTTCTCTGCGGTGTCGGTGTCCACGGGCTTACGCGTCCAGACGAATGCCTCAGCTAGGTCCTTCGGGAAATCCCATCCTGCCTTGAGACTCTCAGAGTGAACCACGACCGAGACGATCAGCGACAGGCCCACCATGAGGCCGCAGCAAATCCCCCCGCTGCGCCAGGCGGCCCGACCGACCTGATCTCGCAGCAGCTGCCCCCGGAGCCGAAGGACCCCCGCGGCGAGGATTGCGGCCGCGTTGCCTACGAACCGGACGAGCGCCGGTGCCAGAAGCGCATATCCGCAGTAGAGCAGCGACACGCCCGACAGCGTCACGCTTTGCATGAACCACTGCCGCGTCTCCAGCCGCTCGACCATCACCGAATGAGCCGCGATCATCAGCAGCCCGATCGCCGCGGCGATAGCGTCAATGTACACCCGAGCGGGTCGGGACTGTGGCCGGGAAGCTTCCAGAGGCGAGACGTGCGTAGCTTGGATCGCAGGGATGATGCCGCCCGCGAGCGCCGTGATCGCCCCCCCGACGAGCGCAAGCTTGATCCCCCACAGGCTGATCGCCGGCCCGTAGATCTCGTCGAAGATGAAGGGTGCCTCGGT
>CAYGAN010000195.1:6942-8619 GCA_964347585.1 uncultured Planctomycetales bacterium
CCAGCGACAGGCCGAGCACACTCAGCGGCACGACCTCCGCCAGCACCAGCAGGCCTATCTGTAACCGGGTCAGTGCCAGGCAGCGCAGCAGTCCCAACTGGGCGATCCGCTCGACCATCCCCATGCTCAAGGTGCTCAAGATGATCAGGAAGGCCGTAAACAGGGCGACGCTTGCGATGAGCATGAGGATGAACTCGGTTTGCTGCTGCGCCGCCTGGAGCTGCCGGAGCTTGGCTTCGGCGGTCCCGACTGCGTAGTTCTTGCCGTGCATGCGCACGATTCCGTTGACCGCCGTTGCCGTGGTCGCCAGTCCCTGAAACGACGGGTCGTTGAGGATCACGTCGATCACGGTGACCTTCCCCGGCTGCTCGGCGATCTGCTGCGCTCGGGCCAACGTAGCGATTGCGCGGGGCTTCTGGAATTTCGCCACTCGGCGCTGTCGGTACAGGCCGACCACGCGCAGGTGATACGGTCTCAGACTCCACTTGCCGCGGATCCACATCGTATCGCCGACCCCGATGCCTAGCGCCTCGGCCAAGCCCAGTTCGATCATGGCCGCGTCCGTGTCGTCCGACCGGATCAGCCTGCTCTTCTCGTCGGCTAGCTCGTACGTGCGAAACTGGTACTCGGTCGTCGGATCGATCCCGAGCAGATCGATTTCCACCAGCTTTTCCGGGTCTTGCTCCGCGGGGGCGGGCTGCTCGTTGGACGGGACGCGCAGGGCGGCCAATCGTTGCTTCAGCCGATAGGTCACGGCCTTGACGTTGGATAGCCTGACTACTTGCTCCGCGAGCGACTGCTCGACGACTCCCCAGTGACCGAGGGGCGACTCGATGTTGATGTGACTCTTGCCCAGCCAGGCCCAGACTTGGTCCATCACGCTGAGCCGGACCGACTCGTAGCAGCACGTAACCCAGACGACTACACCGACGCCCAGCGCTACCGCCATCGTGCTGGCGAACGTTCGACCGGGCTTACCCAGCCAGTTCCTGATAGCGAGTTGCGACCAGTGTTGCATCGCCGCTTCCTGCCGATTCGATTCGGCCGACGAATTGGCCGTCCTTGAGGACCAGTACCTCGTCGGCGTGCGAGGCGCCGGTTGCCTCATGCGTAACCATCAGCACCGTCTTGCCCAGATCCGACGAGAGGTGGCGCAGCAGCTGCCAGATCTCCTCGGCGTTGACCGAGTCCAGATCCCCCGTCGGCTCGTCCGCCAGGATCAGCGCCGGATCGTTCAGCAAAGCCCGGGCGATGGCCACCCGCTGCTGCTCCCCGCCCGACATTGCCTGGGGCCGGTGTGACGCCCGCTGCTCGAGATGCACCAAGCGGATCAACTCCTCGGTCTTTGCCTCGATTTGCGACTGCGGCAGGCGGTCAACAAGCAGCGGCAGCGAGATGTTCTCCCTGGCCGTCAACGTGGGCAGGAGGTTGTACGCTTGGAAGATGATCCCCAGGCGGCGCCGGCGGAAGAGGGTTCGCTGGCGGTCCGACATCCGCGAGAGCTCCCGGCCCTCTATGAGGATGCTGCCCGAGGTAGGCAGATCGAGCCCGCCGATCAGGTGCAGCAGCGTGCTCTTGCCCGACCCGCTGGCGCCCATGATGACGATGAAGCGACCCGCCCGCATTGACAGGGACACGCCTCGCAAGGCGTACACCGCCTGTTCGCCGCCGCCGTAT
>CAYGAN010000196.1:0-1758 GCA_964347585.1 uncultured Planctomycetales bacterium
GGACACATTCGGGCCTCGCGATTGGTTGTCGCCGTACCGGCTACCGATGAACATTGTCCCCGTCGCCGTGTCGGTGACCGACGAATGCCGGCGACCGATGGACATTGTCCCCATCGCCGTGCCGGCGACGGCTAAACGTTTCCCCGCCGAGGTTGCAGTCCCAGGGCGCGATGCTCCCCCGGCCGCGGCGCCTCGGGGTCAACTCAGTATGGCGGCCTCGATGCCGAGAGCTTCGGCTGCCGCTGCCAGGCCGGCTACGTGATCGCCGACGATCGCGTGAATGTGGTTGCTGCAGTAATTGTCGCGCAGCGTCTCGAGCGAGATGTCGAACCTCGCGAAGCTGTGCGGCCACTCGTACGTCGTCTGCTTGCCCAGGCGCTCCTCGGTCGCCCGGGGCAACGGCACGAATGAGCCGGTGAATATGTGCATCTGGAAGCGTCCGCTGGCGCGGGTGATCCGGCCGAACGTAACCACCCCGGCCGGGGCGGCGTAGAACTGCACGCTCCCCCCGCCGCCGCGGAAGTAAAAGTCCATCGCCGGATGGATCGTCACCTCGCGCCAGTTCCGTCGAAAGTCGGAGCTGCGCTTCGCGAACCACGGCGCGTGCTGACCGCTGTTGACCAGGTCGTACACCTTCTGCTTCTCGAAGTAGTGTCGCAGGTCTGCGAACAGCACAGGCGTGCCCGTCAGCAGGTGCATGATCTGCATGGTCAACGCCCCGTTGCTGTCGCACTCGGTCGCGCAGATCAGCGGCTCCTTGGGCCTCTCCTCCCAATCGGCGGTGTCGTTCAGCAGGGCCTCCTGCACGTCCGCGATGCACAGATCGGGCCACTCGGTCATGTCGAGCTGACCGGTCAGTCCGCAGAAGTCGATCCCCTCCTCCCTGGCGAAATCCTTGATGGCCAGATACATCCGCACCTGGCGCGCCAACGTCCCGTTGAGCCCGGGCGTGAGCTTCTTCTTGTCCCATTTGATCCGGCCGCAGTATCGCTCGAGCCATTTCAGCCCAGCCTCGACGCGGTCCGGCTTGATCCGCTGGGCGAGCTGCCAGAGGTGCAGTTGCCCGCGGTGATACACGTGGATCCCGAACTGTTCCATCCACTGGGACTGATCGACGTGGCCGGTGTACATGCCCATGGAAGGCCCGTCGAACTCCCCGTACCGTTGGCCGCGCAGCGCCTCTGCCGCGAGCAAACCGCGCAGCCGCTGATCCGGATCGTTCCGCCGCAGGAACTCGAGCACGTCGGCCTGCACCTTCTTGTCCCGGATGTCGCCGAGCACGCGCCCGAAGGGGCGGCCGATCTCGACGAGCGAGCCGGCCGAGGCGAAGAACGCCACCCATCCGGGGTGGCTCGGGACCATGTTGCCGATCTGAAGAATCGGCACGTCATCGTTGAGCAGGTTCGCCACCTGTGCGGTCAGATCCGGAAACGACCAAACGCAGAAGTTGAAGACCACCAGATCGACGTCCGCTGCGTCCAGCTTCGCCGCGGCCCGCCGGGCTGTCTCGTAGTTCCAAACGACCCGAGGCACCTCGACGACGCGGTGCTTCTGGCGCTTCAGCCAGGAGGCGATCTGCCCCTGGTACTTCCTGCAAATGGCGTCCGTAGCCCGTGCTACCCGCTTGCGCCCGTCGCTGAACGTGACGATTCCGATCTTCATGACGCTCTTCTCCGCCAGACGGTACCCTCAAACCTGCAGTTCAGTTCACCCGCAAGCCCCTGTCGGCCCGCGCTCAGCGGATAGATAGCACACCTA
>CAYGAN010000196.1:1768-8601 GCA_964347585.1 uncultured Planctomycetales bacterium
GGGCGAAGGCTGAAGAGTAGATATCCAACCTGGAAACGTGGGTACGCCCGTCCTCGCATCGCGAGGGCGGGCCGGCGGATCACTCCCAGCCCCCAGGGCCGGACAACAAAAAAACGGCCCGGCGGCGGGTTCTCTTGCCCGCCGCCGGGCGCGAGTTGTTGGCGCTCAGTGCCGATCCATCCGCACGAGCTACGGATAGATCAGCGAATCAAAGTCGGCATTTAGCGGAGAGCCGCTCTCCTGATTGTTCGCCTGATAGCCGGGCATCCCAGCGTCGTAGTTGGTCGGCCGCTCACCAAGGACCCGGCCGTCAGAGTCCACCGTGCGCACCCCGCTCACATAAATCCATGCCTGTGTCATCTTGGTGTAGATGTTGTCGTCATCGACCCCGACGCAAGGCTTCTTGTGGAAGCGCACGTGGCCGTCCGCGAAGGCGACGTTCTGGCCTTCGCCCTCAGCGCGCCCGCCGTGGTTCGGGCTGTTGAAGGGACGCCACTCCTCCGGCGGGGCGTCCTGAGGCGGATCCACCGAGAAGTCACCTGACACCGGCGGGTCCTGGCCCATGCCCGCGCTTGGGCCGGCCGGCAGGTCTGCGTCGCCGCTGGGAGAGGGCGTACTGTAGGGGCCCTTGTCCGCTGCCAGCGCCATCTGTGGATCGCGATTCTCGCTCGGTATGGCCTCGTTCGACCCCCCGAACGGAA
The DNA here is from genome assembly GCA_964347585.1 of uncultured Planctomycetales bacterium. GTDB lineage: Bacteria > Planctomycetota > Phycisphaerae > UBA1845 > CAYGAN01 > CAYGAN01. Next base: position 2,470 of record CAYGAN010000196.1, read on the forward strand.
CCTGATAGCCGTAGCTGACGTATTTGTAGCCCTGGAAGTCGTAGTAGAGTTGGACGTCTTCGGTATCATCGGCCTTATCGTTGCTGCTGGGACACTTGAGCAGCTTGGTCGTGCACGTCCCGGCGCGAATGAGCATCCAGAACGCGCGGGTGGGAGCAACGTTGGCGTCAGTCTCGGTGCTTTCGTCCTGCCGCTGGGGTGCCAGCCCGACACCGATACAACCCATATAAAAACTGAAGTCCAGATCATGCGTCGGTACCGGCCAGTACTCGTCGTTCTGATTGGCATAGACCTTGCAGGCCTTGATGATCCCGCTCAAGTTCGCCGCGCACACCGTCCGCTTGGCGAGCTCGCGGGCGCGCTGCAAACTCGGCAGCAGAATCGAGATCAGCAACGCGATGATCGCGATCACCACCAACAACTCGATCAGTGTGAACGCTTTCGAGCGTTTCATGGAACTACCTCCTGCGCCCGTGCGGGCACGTTGCGGTGCTCAGCAGGGCTCGTCCAGGTCGGCCGGAAGATAACAAATACCACATAAGTGCATGCCCCGCTCGGTAGGTCCGCTCGCAGGGTCTGATGTTGGTCGCCGACATCTTGGGACTTCCCTGAGCACCTCGCCCCGGCTGACCGGCCTCGTCAACCGGAGTCTGCCGTATTGTCGCCGGTTTCCCTACGGCGCCGCTCGCCGCGGAAACCACGAACCGTCAAGGATCGATCTCCGTCGCGTCCCATCAGCCGGACAGCCGATGCAGGACGCGACAGCTTATCTCAAGCACCCGACCAGACGCAAGAAACTAGATCGCCCGCCTTGAAGAGCGCTGCGGCACCGATGCGAATCCGCCCGGATCGGTCTAAGTTGGGGCTATCCGAACGCACTCGCCAACAGAAGCGCTCTCGCCTGAAGCACCACGGACAGCATGCGGAGGGATGAATAGGGGGATGATACGGCTTGCGGGCGTTATTGAACGACTATGATGACTTATGATGACGAATCCACTTCACCGCAAAGGATACGCTCCGCAGCTGCGACCTATTCCGTAGCCTTCTCGGCGCATAATGCTATCCGTCGGGTAGAGTCCCTGTCAACGCCCGATCGGCGGAGAGGTCGGAAAACTCCCGCCGTCGGGGCTTGTATGCAAATCTTTCCATCGCAAAGGGTTACGCGAGTACGGCGCCTGGGGCGCCAACGGTCGGGCGCCGGACCGCCTTGCTGTGTACGGCAGACAAGTCCAGCAGCGGCCGCGCGGCGCACGGTCGCGCGGCCCAGCCGGCAAAGACTCATCACGAAGGGCTCAACTCATACGGAGCGAGGCAGGCCGGTCCCGTTGCTCGAGCCCGGGGCATCCGCCTCCCACACGCCGGCGATCTTCTCCCCGCAGTCGGGACAGGCCCCGGCCTTGATGCGGTTCTGGGCCACGTAGAAACCATGCCGGCGAATCAACGTGCTTCGGCAACCGGGGCAAAAGGTGTTCTCACTCTCGCCGACGCTGCCGGGCAGGTTGCCGGCATAGACGAACTTCAAGCCGGCGGCTCTGCCGATCTCATACGCCCGCGATAATGTCTTGACCGGCGTGCGCCGGGGGCCGGTCATCTTGTAATCGGGATGGAACGCCGTCACGTGCCAGGGGGTATCGGGCGAAACGCCCACCAGAAAGTCGGCGATTCGCTTGAGCTCTTCATCGCCGTCGTTCAGCGTGGGCACGACCAATGTGACGACCTCGACCCAGAAGGCCATCTCCCTGGCCAGCCGGATCGTATCGAGCACGTTCTGCAGGTTCCCGCCAAGCTCGCGGTAGCTGCGCTCGTTGAAGCATTTCAGGTCGATCTTGAGCAGTTGCATGTGCGGCCTGAGAAACTTGAGGACCTCCGGCGTACCGTGGCCGTTGGAGACGTAGCCGCATGCAATCCCGTGTGTGCGGGCCAGCTTGAAGATCTCGACCGCCCATTCCGAGGTGATCAAGGGCTCGTTGTAGGTGCTGACCACGGCCGGCACGCCGTTGTCAGAGGCGATTCGCACCAGCTCCTCCGCCCCGCAGAAGCGCGGGTAGCTGACCGCCTGATCGTCCCGCAGGGCTTGGCTGGTGATCCAATTCTGGCAGAAGCTGCAGTGGAAGTCACACCCGAGCATCCCGAACGAGAGCGCTTCGCGTCCCGGATAGGCGTGGTAGAAGGGCTTCTTTTCGATCGGGTCGATCTGCAGGCCGGCCACGTATCCGCCTGGCACGCGGAGCTGACCGTTCTGATTGAAGCGGACGCGGCAGACGCCCGTGCGACCGTCGGAGATCACGCAGCGATGTCCGCAGGCGAAACACTGAACGGCCTTGTCGCCCTTGTCGCGGACCAGCTCGCCCGCTGCGGGAAGCGTGTTGCTGTACAGCAATTCCTTCAGCGAGATCGAAGTGGACATGATCGGTCCTTCTGACGCGTCGAGACAAAGGGCGGCCCGCGGCCGGTGCGAACGATCCGCCTTAATGGGCGAGTCAGCAGGAGCCGGAAGGAAGTGAGCTACGAGGTCTCCTCATCGTCGTCTTCATCCTCATCCTCGTCGTCCTCCCCGCCGTACTTCCAGCTCTCCGCCTCGTTTATGTCGTCAATCTCTTGCTCCATGTGGCGAAACATCTTCTCTTGAAGCGGAGCCAGGCGCTTGTACATCTCAACGGTTGCCTGGTAGGCGCGGACCATCACGTCAAGCTTGACAAGCTGCCACTTGACCAAGCACTCCGGCTCTTTGATGGTGCTGAACGGATCGCATCGGAAGCCGATCTGGCCTCCGCCGGCGCGCACGAAATGTTCGCAGTCCTTGCATTGAATCATGGCCGCTCTCCCGTCAATGATGCCGACTCGTGCATTGTATGCCGGGCGACGGTCAGACATCAACCGTCGCGCCGTCAATCACACGATCCTGCCGGGTTCCGGCTCGCCGGACGCACACTTGCATCACCTTACCCGGTCGCCGCGCCCCGGCCGGCAGGAGCGCGCGAGTGTGTCTATCAGGTCGGCTCGGCGCCGGGGCCTTACGGCGGTCGGACCAGCTCATAGACCTGCGCCCCTGGTCGCTGGAAGAGCGGCCTGAAGTATTGCCGGTCCTGGAATCTGTCCAGGTGTTGCCACTGACCCGTTTCGATCGGACCGACGAACACGTGGGTGACGCAGTGGCGGCTCAGCAGCGAGTGGGTCTCTGCCGCAGACCGGGCCCGCCCCGCGGAGAGAACGTCGCGAAATGCCATCTGCATTGCCTCGATGTCAGCGGGTCGGAAGACCTGCACGTCGGGGTCGGACGGATTCATCACACCGAACTGGCGCCGCACCACCTGGACAAGCCTGAGGCGCTGTCCAGCCGGGTGGCATTGGACGACGGCATCAGGCGGCAGGTTGTGGCGCAGGAATCGCCAGGCCTCGTGTTCGTCGCGGATGGGTGCGTACTCCGCCGGGCTCAGCCGATTGCGCCGGACAGTCTGCTCGACGAAGCGTCGCACGGCGGTAACGGGGGCTTCGTAGAAACCAACCGGCAGCGATGCGACGACAAGTGCCGCGAGGATCGCGGTCGCGAACCGACGATATCGACTGAACCGGCCAGCCGGGAGTTGCCAGCCCAAAGGGTTCCACAGGCGCGGCCGCGTGAACTCACCCGACACCACGCACCCCGCCAGCATCGCCGTAAGCGCCATCGAAGGAAACAGCCCGATCTTGAAGCTGTAATCGTACAGGTGGATCGAGCTGCGAAAGGTGACGAAGGCACCCAGCCCTGCCACGGATGAGACCGCCAGCAGGCAAAGCCCCGCGTCGCGCCATACGCGACGATAGAAGGCCGCTGCGACCAGAAAGCAGCACGCGAACCTGAGGCCGTACTCCAACAGCAGCATCCAAGGCAGGTCCAGGAGATTCGCAACGGGTCCGGGTGAGACGAGACGACCGAGTAGCGCGTAGTTGTATCGCGGCCAGTCTGTCGTCAGGCCGTCCTCGTGGCGTCCGGCCATTTCTGCGTAGCCGAGTACTTGAGGCAGCGTCAGTCCGAACGTCACGATGAGGATGAGCAAATACGCGCCCGCCAGTCGCCGCAGGCTGACGCGATCGCCGCGCGCCCGCCAGAGCATCACCAGAGCCCAGACTGGCGCAGAGGCAGCAACCGCCACAGCGAGATAAACGGTGCTCCCGACCAGCGAAGCCGCCAGCATCGGGCCCAACACGAGCCACCACCGCGCCTGCGGGCGCCGCGACAATAGGTACGCCGCTGTCAGCACAATTACCAGGCCGAGCATATGCTGCGGGCACCAGACCATCTGCGTGTAGAAGTTGTGGATGCGAAAGGGCAGATCCGCCCAGGCGTCGAGCGTGACCATGAACTGGCGACGGGCGGCGCAGACGAGCACGGGCAGGAGATCCAGCCCGCCGAGCAAACTGGCGGCTACCGCGGCGAGCGTGGCCGGGGCTTCCGCGCCGGCAAGCCGCTTGGTCAGCAAGTACACCAGACCCACCATCGCCAATGCCACCGCTGCGCTGTAGATGGCAAAGGCCAAGTCGATGCTTATTGCACGATCCGCCCACAGTCGCAAGGTGGCCGGGGCCAGATAGAAGAGGTGATAGTAATAGATCTTCTGATCCGGACCGGCGAAGAAGACGTTCCCAAGCGGCAGCGCCCGCCTTTGCAGAGAATCGAGGACGGCATGGTGTTTGATGTAATCGTGCGGGCCGGCGGGCAGCGGATACCCCAGCAGTTCGCTGGGCCAGTAAGTCAGGGTGATTGCCAGAGCCAACCAGGCGCCGACGATGACGGCCGCCAAGCGCGTGCGGCGATGCTCGAAAAGTGGCAATGGTTGCCCGGCGGCGTCCGCCGGCAAACGAGTACCCTCGTTGCCTGAGCTTCGTTGCGGCCACCGAGGCAGGCGAGGAGAACACGCGACGACCAGCAGGGCTGCCCACCATACACCGAGGATCGCCCACCCGTTGTGCGTGCACCGCCACAGCCAATCGAGTGGAACCGGCGACAGGGCCAGGGATAGCGATGCCGAAAGCAGGATCGTCGTGCCCGTCGATGTCCCGCTGAGCAGGCCCAGTCGGCCGAGGACCAAGCGGCCGGGAAGCCACGTTAGCAGCAGCAACGAAGCTGCAGTGCTGATCGGCCACCACCGCGTTGCCGCTCCGGCGGACAGTACGGTGATCAGCGCCGCCCAGGGAAGCGGCTGCAGGAACGGTCGGGCGAGCGCGGGCGAACGATCAGAGCTCATGCTGCCTCAACAACGACGGGCCGGGCCGACGTGTGCACCACGCCGGCGATCATACCGGCAATTGGCTGGAGCGCAAAGGGTGGTCGCTCGGTGTTACCGACTCCGGCGCATGCATCTGCGGATGGTGATGAGTTGCTTTGCGTCGCGGGGAGCCGGCCGAGCCGGATCGGACAACTACCGCCAACTCCCGGGTCTGAGGTTCGGCCGTGAGAGCTTTCCAACGGGGCTCTGACTAACCATGATGTATGCCTTGGCGGCCGGCAACAGAAGCTAGGCGCGCCAGGAGGGCTTCCCCGGGGGCTCCTAGCTCGCGCTTTGGTCTGCAAGGAGGGGCTTGTGCTACGCCAAGTTCATGGTCATGAGGAACTCGGCGTTGGTCTTGACCTTTTGCAGGCGGCTGCGGAGCAGCTCGACCGACTCCACCACGTTCATGTCGCTCAGCACGCGCCGGAGCCGATAGACGAGCTCCAGCTCCTTCGGGTCGAGCAGGAGTTCCTCCTTTCGCGTGCCGCTGGCGGGGATGTCGATCGCCGGCCAGACGCGCCGATCCACCAGCCTGCGATCCAGATGCAGCTCGCTGTTGCCGGTACCTTTGAACTCCTCGAAGATCACCTCGTCCATTTTCGAGCCGGTGTCGATCAGGGCCGTGCCGATGATCGTCAGCGACCCACCCTCTTCGATGTTGCGAGCTGAGCCGAAGAACTTCTTGGGCTTCTCCAGCGCGTTGGAATCGACGCCGCCGGTGAGGATCTTGCCCGAGTGCGGCACCTCGGTGTTGTACGCGCGAGCGAGTCGCGTGATCGAATCGAGTAGGATCAGCACGTCGCGGCCGTATTCGACCATGCGCCGGGCCTTCTCGATGACCATCTCGGCGACCTGCACGTGGCGGCTGGCCGGCTCGTCG
>CAYGAN010000197.1:0-671 GCA_964347585.1 uncultured Planctomycetales bacterium
TCGGCCGAAGATCGATGCCTTCGTGACCGCGGCACGCCGCATCCAGGCCAGCGCCGAATCCTCCACAGAGCTCGAGGACGCCTGAAATCGCCGAAATAGCTCCGTCAAGCTCGCGGTTGCCCGTTCCGGGGGAGTGGAGGAGGGGGTCAAGACCGACTGTGAGCTGCTGAACGCCGGTCAGCAGGCGGTGGTAAAAGAATTGGACAGGCTTGAGGACTCTGTGCCCTCCCGGCCAACAGAGGGTCGCCGAGGCGACGAGGCCCCAGCAGCAACCAGGTCAAGAAAGCCGTCGCCAACATGGCCAGCGGGATCAATCCCCGCATAGCGCGGTAGCGGCGCAGCCCGAACCGTTCCAGACCGAGCCGCCTGTGCCTGACCGGAGCCTCCGAGCCACGGTCGAACTTTCGTGCAGGCGTGGTGCCAGTGTCTCTGCGGACGCGGGATGGCATCAACGGGCAGCTCTGGGCATGGTGGCCGGCACCAGTCTGGCGGCGTCGTTCAGTGGGTTTCCTGATCCCGGCAAATGATTAGAAACGGCTTTCAGCTCTAGATACCCTGGAATATCAGGAAACGCCCGAAAGGAGGAAACGGCAGTTCTCCTGAAGCCTGTCCTGCTCACAGAAGGGGCGTCTGCTCGTTGAAAGTCGCCGAGGCCACCGCGCTGTCGATCA
>CAYGAN010000197.1:681-8595 GCA_964347585.1 uncultured Planctomycetales bacterium
TGAAAGCCTGGGCTTTGATCGTCGTCGTGGACATCAGCCGGATCGAGTTGGTGTACTCGGTGGTCGTCCAGTCCGGATCGCTACCGTCTGTGGTGTAACGAATTATCGCCCCCTCGGTGGCGCACGAGATCGTCACATCAACTAGACCCGTGAAGTCCCCCCCGTCGGGACTGAACGTGGGCGTGGCCACCTGCTCCAGCGGCTCACGGCATCCGAATACGCATAAGAACGCCAGCAGTACGAACAGGCAGGTGCTCACCACAAAGAGCGCGTCCCGTCGAAACGAATACGACCCTGCCTCTCTGTCAGAACATCTCTTTCGCATGACGATCCTCCGACACGACGCCGCACCCGCCCTGCGCCTCGCTGACTCCAATCAGAACGCCTGTGGCGCTGGAATGCTGCCGCTCCGGGCTCACTCCCGCAACCGAAATCCGGCGTCCCCTAGCGGTCCAGTCTCCCTCTTGGCGAGGCGCTGGTGGGCCAGGTGTGCTGCTGGTCGTTACGGTAAGCGCCCCGCGTCGGACTCCTCCCCTGGCTACAGCCCCGGCGCGGGGCTTTTGTCTGCGCCCCCTACCGCCTGCGGATCAGGGCCGGGGCGCCGAGGGCCAGCAGCGCCACCGTGCAAGGTTCGGGGATGCGAGCAATCCACGCCTCATTGTAGCCGCTGGGATTGACGCCATGTCCGACGATGGTCCGTCCGCCCGCAAAAACGCCGCCCTGGTGTGTTTCGCCATTGTCCTGGTGGCTTGTTTGGCAACCCTTTCACGGCGCGTGATGAGGCCGTTCAGATCTCGATCATGGTCGATGGTTGTTCGACCACGGATTGGAGCTGAGAAGGTATACAGCGGCGATTAAAAAGAGCATCGGCAACAGGCCGAACGGCAAGCAGCACGGCGCGCTCGGCGTGAGCAGGAAAGCACGCGTCTGGCCGTTGTTTTCACCGGTGCCACAAATCTCGCCCTTGTCGTTGATGCCTACGGCGCCTGACAGGAGCCAGCCGGAATCTGCGGGGATCAGATCGTTAAGGTCTCGCATTCCATTTGTGCTGTCGTAAATAAACGCGCGCATGTTGTCGCCGGGCATGTCTGCCGAGCCGACCACCTGCCCGTAGTTGTTGATATCATGGGCGCTGCTATAGCGGCCGCCAAACGTCCCAAGGTCGATCATGCCACCGCCCGGGGTCCATAGGAACGCGTGATCGTGCCCGTTCAAGTCCTTGGATTGTCCGACCACGTCCCCCGCCTCGTTGATCGCGTTGGCCCAACCTTGTGTACCTCCGAGTGTGCCGAGGTCAGTTATCGTACCGCCTTGCCACAGGCAGGCGTGAGACTCTGGCCCAGGAACGTCCGAGCTACCGACGACCTGACCAACATTGTTGATATCGCTAGCCGTACTGCCCGCTCCGCCCGGGAGCGTACCGAGGTTGATCATCTTGCCCGCCTCCCAGAGGAAGGCATAATAGTTCACGACATCGGTTGGTGTCTTTGACATTCCGACGATCTGGCCAGAATCGTTGATGCCATAGGCCATGCTGCTGTCGCCACCAAGCGTGCCCAGGTCGGTCATCGCGCCGCTTTCCCATAGGAAGGCGTGGTTGGCCCCGCCTGCGGTAAATGAAGAGCCGACTACTTGCCCGAGATTGTTCATGCCCAACGACTCCGTGAGCAGGCCGCCAAGCGTGCCGAGGTTCTGCATTGTGTTGTTTTCCCAGAGAAAGGCGCGCATCTCGCCCAAAGTGGCCGAATCGCATATGCCGACCACTTGGCTAGAATCGTTGATGGCGCGCCCCTGGCTGGCTGAGCCACCCGGCAGCGTGCCAAGGTCAATGACCGTGTATTCCTGGCCAAAGGCGGCCCGAGAGTCAACGAGGCCAAAGCAGGCCAAGACTGTCAGCACCGTTACGACCTTGCGAGAAGCTTCTGATCTCATGCCTGGCACCCCTTTCTGGTTTCTGAAGCCCGTGAACGGATCGCGGTCCTTGACTCCCTGTCCGATGCCTTTCTGAACTGGGCCTTGCCCGCAGAGAACACCACCCACGTCAAGGAATATACGGGATGTGAGCCACCCACGCTTCCCAATCAATCTCAGGGTTGGTCCCATAGCCGACAATGACCAAGCTGTCGGCAGAGATGCCGCAGGCATCTGTCATGTCCCATCCCGTCAGATCTAGACCGAAGTCATCGACGAGCACCTTTTGGAGGCTGCGCATGCCCTTATCGGCGCGCCAAACGAACGGTTCCGTCCCGCTCCAATTCGCGTCGGAGCTACCGTTGCCCACAATGACAGAACCGTCCGCCGAGACAGCAAATGCCCGACTGTCAAACTCGCCGCCTGGCAAGTCGCCCAGGCCAACCATGCCTTCGGCGGCAGTCCAGCGAAACGCTTCCGGGCCCGATGCGGAGCTGCTATAGCCGACAATGACCGACCCGTCCGCTGAGACAGCGGTGGCAAAGCTGTTGAAGTCGCCACCGGGCAGATCACCCAGGCCGACCATGCCTTCAGCCGCAGTCCAGTAGAACGCCTCCATATGAGGATAAGGCCCCGAGGCGGCCGAGCTGCTATAGCCGACAATGACCGACCCATCCGCTGAGACACCGTAGGCCTCGCTGTAGAAGTCGCCGCCTGGCAAGTCGCCCAGGCCAACCATGCCTTCGGCGGCAGTCCAGCGAAACGCTACCGTGGGTGGTCCCGTCCTACCCGCCACGGACATAGCCTTTCCCACGATGATTGACCCGTCCGCCGAGACCCCCATGGCAACGCTTTCACACTCGCCGCCCGGCAGACTGCCCAGGGATACCATTCCCTCGGCCTCCGTCCAGCGGAACGCGTGAGCCCCCGATCCGTCGGTCAGTTCACTCCAAGGAGACGGCAGAGCTTCTGAGCTGGGAACGCCCTCTTGGCCGACGACGACCGAGCCGTCAGCGGACACCGCGTTCGCAACACTATAGAAGTCGCCCCCGGGCAGGTCACCCAGCCCGACCATCGGGTCCATCCTCCACCACCTAAAGGCCTCGAAGCCCGAAGCTGAATGTCCGAACCCCACAACCGTCAACCCGTCCGCTGAGATAGCGCGGGCCTCACTAAAGAAAGGCTCGCCGGGCAGGTCAGCAAGGGCGTGAAACCACGCCTTGTCCTCGCACCCCGAGGAATTCGCCAACGCACACGCTCCAATCACGATGACAATTGCTGTACGCTTCATGGCTCGGTCCTCCAAATGTGACGGTGTCCAGCAAGCAGCGCAAGATAAAGCATCGCTGCTTCGCCCCGCTCGGCGCGCCGTGTCTTCGGACTGGAGCTATGCACTCCAATTCTGCGCGACGTACACGTCTGCGCGGGATCAGTACTCCACGCACAGCGCAAACGCGTTGCCCTTGCCGGGTTCGGCCTCTACAAGGGGGCCAAAGCTTTCGCCCACGATGTAGAGGCGCCCATCCGCGTCGACGGCCACGTCATGGGCGTCAATGGCAACGCCCAAGTGCAAGCTCAAGTCATGCACGAACTCCCGCTGCCCCTCATCGTTGAAGCGAGCGACCAAGCCGCCGGTCACGACGTACACTTTGTGCGAATGGTCATCAGTTACCAATGGCCAGGGAGGGTCCACCGCTACGGCGGCGTAAAAGGGTAGCGAAGTGCCCGCTTCGTCGATGTAGCGGGTCCATCGAAGATGTCCGCCGCCGTGTGGCCCGCCGAATGTCGTCTTGATCAGCACAAGCGAGCGGCTCTGCGAACCCGCCGTGTTCGCACCTGGCCACGTCGGTGGCCCAATCACGCAAGTCACCTGCAAGCTGAAACAGCCACCCCGCTCTCGAGGAGGGGATCTCGGCGCCAAGGCGAAACCATCGGCCCAGGAACAGATCCGTCGTTTCGTAGCTCGCCCAGCAGGCGGGGCCGTCCTGCATCGGACCCGGATCATCGATCCTGCCTGGCATACTCCCTTCTGTAGCTCCCACAATGATAGGCTGGCCTCCGATCGACATGCAGATGCCAAACCCCGCGGTCCTTGGGTCTGGGCAGTTGTTGTTGGTTGGCTTTGCGATCGTTACCATATGCTCCGCGGCGCGGAGGGCGGACACCTTGCTGCACCGAGCGAAAAACAAGTGTGTGCTCTCGCTGCGCCCTCCGACCATCAAGTGGTCCGTGGTGCCGGTCAACCAGACGCAATAAGAGCCATCGTCGACCGTTACGTCGTACGCGTACGTGCTCGTAAGCTCCCATCCGAACAGACGCGACCACTCAACGATGCCGTCGGCGTTGTACTTGACTAAGAAGGCGTCCGAGTTGCCGATGCCCTCCAACAGTGTGAGGCCTAGGGTGGGGCTGGAAGTAGAGTGCAGTCCACGCATCGTCCCGCCGACGACATACACCCCGCCTTCGGCGTCCACCGCCACGCCGTTCCTCTGGTGCCTCAAATAGACACCATTTTGGTGGGGGTCCGACGCTCCGACTAGTCGAAGCCACTGCCTCGTTCCTTGCGCGTCGTATTTGGCCAGGAAATTGTCGTAGTTCCCCCAATTCGCACTGCTCACGTTGGTGAGGCCTTCGATATCGCCGTTCGTAAAGCCCGTGACGTAGACGCTGCCATCCGGCCCGAGGGCAACGCCGTCGGCCATAGCCCTCTTTCCGAAAGCATCCAACGCAACGACCCACAGGACCGTCGCCGGAGGCGGATCGGGCCACGAACAGGCCCCCGGCGCGACCGCCACCAAGGCAGCCACTCCTGTCAATACGATGGCAACAGCGATTCTTCTCCGAGTCCTCATCGCTTGACCTCCCTTCCTCGACGGCCGCTTCGGGCCGCCGCCTGATTCGTCTTGACGGTCAGCGCCAGGTCAATCGGACGACGTGCCGGGCACGCAACACATTCGCCAGGCCATCTCGCCACGCGAACCATCCAGACCGGGCTCTGCCCGGAGTTTTCTTGTTCGACGGCGCACCAGCCGAAGGCGCTTTCAAAGCGCTGCCGCCGATGTCCAACGGCCAACACATATGCCCCATCGACCCGCCTTGGCGCTTGCCCGGCGGCCTACGGCGCCGGGGCGAGCTTCTGGATGCGATCATTGCGGCTATCCAGCACATAGACGTTCCCCGACGCATCGACAGCCATCCCGGTCGGGCCGTCGAGTTCCCCATCTGACGTGCCGAAGCCGCCCCACTTCGCCACGAAGGCGTACTTCGCGGCAGGGCTCACCGTGAAGGCCGCAGAGGCCACATGGCTGTCGTCCATGCCACCGGCGAACGCCCGAGCCTTCAGCGTCGTTGTGCTCGTCAGACGGATCGACCCGGTATACTCAGTGCTCGACCCAACGGAATCGGTACCGTCAGTGGTGTAGCGAATCGCCGCCCCGTCAGTGGCGCACGAGATCGTCACGCCCACCCAATCGAGAAAGCTGCCACCGTCGGGGCTGAAGGCGGGTGGCGCTACCTGCTCGGCCGGCTGGCGGCACCCGAACGGGCATGAGAAGCCAATCGGCGCCAACAGGAACTTGCTGACTACCAGCACACCATCGCGCCGAAGCGAATACGCTGCTCTCGATCTCTCAGAGCGCGCGGGTAACATGATAGTGTCCGCTTCCTTCCGTTGGCACCTGCCTGTCGCGCGGTACTGTCAGGGCGTGACGACCTTCGAAGTGGGAGAAAAACTCCGGCCCGTCCGCTGCGCAGGTCCCAGCGCTCTCTATACAGAACATTAATGTTACCACGTTGCACTTGCCTGTCAAGATGATGAAGGAGCAGTGCACAACGGCTGGAAAGGTTTGTTGTCGCTGTGGAGAGGCGAACTCGTGCCTTCTCAGTGACCAGGGCGAGTTAATTGCAGGCACGCGGCTGCAGCTGGTGCAGCCGGCGCAGTTGCCGGTCATGCCACTCAGGCCTGCGCCCGCGAGCCGGCAGCTCCTTGGGGCGCCTTTCCGGCTGGACAGCTGCCTTGCTGCGCGGTCTGCGTGTTGCCTGGTAGCTGTCGCGTCCTATCGCTCGTCCCGCACTATTGTCGCTCCCACCATGCGTTCGGCGCCGCTCCGGGCAGCCGGTAACATGTTCGCCTCGATGGGCTTGGAAAGCCTTGCCCAAGTGTCGATGACCAAGTGGGGGCGCTCGGAAGACCTGCCGACTTGTTGGGGCAGCGGCAGCGGTATCTGCCGAGGTAGCGCGAAGGCATAGTTAAGGGCCAGGAAGACAGGGCGTTGCGGATTCTGGACGCTAGGCCAAGTGGCCGGGACGAACGATTCCTTGCGTCGGTCGGCAGATGCCACTACCCTAGCAAGGAGAAGGTCCAGCAGTCGCGCGGGACAGAAGGCGGCTGACAGATCCGGGGCGACGGATCGCATTCAAACAAAAAAAAGAGGCTGGCTGATTCAGTTGCTGGACCAGAGGGCTGCCGAGGAAGCGTGTGGGATGTTCAGTCTTTTGATCGATTCGTCGGTCAGCTATCTTCTACAGGAGGAGGAATACGATGCGCGTGATTGCTATTATGATGGTGACGATCCTCTCGGCATGCACGGCTGTTTGGGCCGAAATAACCGCTGTTCAGGACGTTGCGATCGTGGCCAGACTTACGGGGGCCGATTCCATTAACAGCACGAATGCCGTGGGAGTCGGCGGGACCGACCTGGGCCACATGGTTAACCACAACGGGACAACATACTTCCTGTTCGGAGACACGTACTCGGGGGGAACGTCGTTTGAGGGTGGTTGCTGGCGATCGAACGTGGTGGCCTACAGTACTGACACCACTCCATCCGACGGAATTGTCTTCGACGGATGGATCACCGGCCCGTCCGTCTGTGGTCACCCGGGATGGGCCCGCGAGGTTATTGCTTACGACCCGTTCCCGCCTACGATCACGGAGATACCCTCGGGCGCAGTGAGCCTCGGGAACCGCATCTACGCCTGGTATCTGGCGATCGACTCGTGGGGGGATCCAGGGAAAGGGAATTGGACGGGCTACTGCCGTCTAGCTTACTGGCAAGTCGGTGATCCCACGTTCACCATGGTGCCAGGGTTCCAGTTTGCTGCGGCTAGCAACTTCGGCCAGGTTGTTGCGAATCTGCGGACCGATTTGCCGCCGGGTGAGGATGACTATTTGTACCTGTGGGGCACGACCTCCGGCCGCACAGGCGGCGTGAAGCTGGCTCGCGTCCTTCCCGCATCGGTGACCGAGCTGAGCGCGTATCGGTACTTCGCTGGACTTGACAATGCTGGCCAACCCACGTGGGTCAGTAATGAGTTCACCTGCCCGCTCATCGTTCCAGCGCCGGTCGGGGAGATGTCGGTGATGTACAATCAAGCCGCATCCGCCTGGACGATGATGTACTTCAACCAAGACAACTACGCGATCGAGTTCCGGGAATCGCCCAGCCCCTGGGGTCCTTGGTCATCACCCATCACGGTGACCACTGGCCAGGAGTTTCCGGGCCTCTACGCACCGTACATGAACCCGCTCTACGTGGAACAGGATGGGCAAATCGTCTATTTCACCATGTCGCTTTGGGACCCCTACGATGTTTACCTAATGAAAGCCAGATTGGCTCTGGCGCCGAAGGGATGTGGAAGGGGCGTGGGCATGGCCAACTTGGCAGTGTTCTGGACGTGCTGCTTTGCCTGGCTGGTGACACAAAAGATCCGTTATCGGCGAACTCACCAGTAGGGAATCTCGTCATCGACACGTTGCGCGAGCCGCCAAGAAAGGCAAAGTTCCGATGCCTTCTTGGGCACGCCAGGGCTCTTATGCCGGTGCCTGTGTCGACTGAACAGGCGCAATCGTGGGGGTCGCCGGCAAGAACAATCAGCAACAACCACTCGCGTTGGCGGGCGGGTTCGGCTGTTCCGACAGCGACAAGACCCGGCGATGCAGCTGCGTAGGGGCGGGTCTGGCTGACGATTTCGCGTCGTTGCTCGGACCGAACTTGTGGCCCG
>CAYGAN010000198.1:0-903 GCA_964347585.1 uncultured Planctomycetales bacterium
CGACCAACATGCAGAAGCCGATGCTGGGCACGTAGAGCAAGCGCTCGGCGAAGATGGTGCCGATTATGATGATCGTGTTCGAGACGATGCTATAGGTCACCAACGTGATCGCGACGGCGATAAAAGCGGCACGTTGTCGGCGGTAAGAGATGACGGCAGGTACGATAACGGCGGCCAACCACAGCAGGCTTTCTGCCAGTCGCGGGTCTGCAACGCGTTTGACCGTCTCTATGGCCGCGAATGAGTAGTCGTGGCACAGCACTGCCGGCCAGATCATCAGGCTGGCTGCCTTACTGAACGTGACAAGAGGCGTTGCCCAGCGCGCGAGCACCACGCTGTCGCCGGCTTGGATGTCGTACTCGGGATGCGCGATCGGGTTATCGACCGGATCGATCCGGGCCGGGCTTCTTAGAAGCGTGCCAAGAACGAGGGATCGCGCGGCCAGATACGCGATGATGACAATGAGCATCGGCAGGTAGCATCGCAGCAGGCGAGCGCGCAGCCAGCCTCCTGAGGCCGAGAAGGCTTTCCGCCGGGCCTCGGGTCGATACCACCGGTACCAGTCGAGCAGCGCGATCACGCCAATGAGGGTCAGGGCGTGTTCTTTGCAGAGCAAAGCGATGGCGAAGAGGACGGCGGCGAGAGCCGGACGCCATGATGGGTTGCGAAGGTGGGAGGTCTTGCGGCCGCAGTAGGGGAGTTCCGTTGTCGAGGCGAGGCTCGGACGACGGGGTCCGCGGGTTGGAATCGTGCGGATCCGCCGGTTTCCGGCTTGTTCAGCTAGGACAGGCTCGGCATCTTGCCAATAGAGCACGGTGGCGACGAGCATCAGGAGCGCCACGGCTACGTCCGTCGTAAAGGTACTCTCCCCATGCTGGAAGAGTTGGCTCGTGATGTGACAGG
>CAYGAN010000198.1:913-5608 GCA_964347585.1 uncultured Planctomycetales bacterium
GCACGGGCGCGGGCGAAGGCGATCTGCCGGAACAGCCGGCGAACACGATCGCGGCCCTGCAGAGACTCGCGAGCAACGGCTACGTCCGCTCGCCCAACAACCAGATTCAGAGCTTCCGTGTGCACGGGATGGGTGGCAAACAATAGGGCGGCGGCCAGCGCGGCCCAGAAAGAGTCGAACAGCAGGACCATGAGCCGGAATAGTGCGATGCACGCAGCTGTATGAAGCGCAAGGTTGATGAGCCGGAACGTCCAAGGCTCGCGGGATACGGCCCAGTTCAGCGCATAGCTGGCCATCACGAGGGGACGATAGAGAAGATCCGCACCGGGTTTGTACCAATAGTTCCCGGTGAGCAGACGGCTGATTTCGCACCGCTGCACGCGAACGTCTTCAAGGATAATCACTCTGTCGTCGACGACCAGCTCGTTGTCTAACGCGTTGGCGTAGATCGCGCCGCAGACGGCGACTAGACCGATGACCACAAGCCATTGTGCGTTGCACCGGCGACCGATTACGGACGCGAAAGCTGCTATGCGAGACATGGCGCGACGCTAGCTGGCACGTTGCGCGTTGTCAAGCAAGGCACAGGAATGGCTGCCAGGCGAGCCC
Organism: uncultured Planctomycetales bacterium; assembly: GCA_964347585.1. GTDB lineage: Bacteria > Planctomycetota > Phycisphaerae > UBA1845 > CAYGAN01 > CAYGAN01. Next base: position 1,523 of record CAYGAN010000198.1, read on the forward strand.
AACGGCGCAGGCTGCCTGACGCATTCGCGCGCGAAACGGAGCCCAAAGGCGGTTCGCTACGGGCCTGGCTGCTCCGGGACCTCAACCTGGGAAGAACCGAGAGTTCACGGGGTTGCGTGGCGGCTGTCCGCAAAGGATGCGAGCGACCTCTCGGGCGGCCTTGGTGCGCATCTCTACCAAGGCGGCTTGCGAATAGAACGCACAGTGGGGCGTGATGACCAGATTGGGTGGCGGCTGGGTATTGCGTCGCCAGAGCTGGATGATCGGGCGGTCCTCGCCCGGTGGCTCGTCGGGCAAGACGTCGATGCCCGCACCCCCGATGGCGCGAGATTCGATGGCCTCGACGAGGGCGTTCTCGTCGATGATCGCACCGCGGGCGGTGTTGAGGATTATGGCCGACGATTTCATGGCCTGCAGCTCTGCCCGGGCGATCATGCCTTGTGTCTCCTCGGTCAGTGGGCAGTGCAGTGAGATGATATCGCTTTGGGCGAGCAGGCCGGGAAGCTCGACCATTTCCACCCCGACGGACTTGCCCTTGCCGTCGGGAATGTACGGGTCGTAAGCGATGACACGGAGTCTCAGGGCCTGGGCGCGGAGGGCGGTCGCCGTCCCGATCCGGCCGAGGCCGATGATACCAAGCGTCGCCCCCGCCAGACGATGGACCGGCTCAACGGCCAGGTAACTCCAAGGCCTGACCTCGCTGCGGAGGCGTCTATCGACGAGGACGATCTTGCGTGCGACAGCAAGCAGCAGACCGATCGCATGGTCTGCCACCTCCTCCACGCCGTCGTCCGGCACGTTGCACACGACGATCCGCTTGGCTGCTGCGGCGCGGCCGTCCACGTTGTCGAACCCGACCCCGGCGCGAACGATGCCCCGGCAGGATCGGAGTCGCTCGACCGTGGCGGCAGTGATGGCGACGTCGTGGAAGACGATGAGAGCATCGGCCGACTCGACGTGACCGACGAGTTGCTCCTCGCTGGTGGCCTTGGCGCACTCGACGGTGGCGATGTCCTTCAGCTCGGCTTGCTCGATTGTCGCGGGTGGTGAAAGATAGTCGGTTACGACTACGCGGTGCATGGAAACGTATGCTAGGTGAGCGAGGCCGTCGCATCAAGCCCTGCCCCTGTACTTGGAGGGCAGCTTGCGAGGACCCGTGTGTACTCGTACCCCCTTTCGAAGGCTTCGAGATTGAGCTGCTCGGTCCCCTTGGGAACGGAGACCTCGACGGACTTGCGCATGGCGTCGGGAGAGACCAGGCCGGTCACGGCGGTGAAGAATCCTGTCATGACAATGTTGAGCACCATCCGACGGCGGAGTTCCTCGGCGAACCGCGTCGCTGGGATGGAGAAAGCCCCGGCCGAGCCGGGAACGCCAGCAGGCTTGACGAGATCCTGCTCGTACAAAAGGATGCCGGTCTCCCTTAACTCCGGGATAAACCTATCAGCGGCATCTTGAGACATCACGACGAGCACGTGAGGGCGCACGACGTAAGGATAGGCGACTGGTTGGTCGGAGATAATGACCTGCGCGCTACAGGCGCTGCCTCTTGCTTCCGGTCCGAAGCTCTGGGTCAGCGTGGCGCACTTGTCGTCGTAGATCGAGGCGGCCCGGCCGATGATGATGCCGGTCAGGATCACGCCCTGGCCGCCCAGGCCTCCGATCTTGATTTCCGTGGTGCTCATTAGGCCTCTTCCTCACCGAAGGCGGCAACATAGCGCTCGCCGAGGGCGGCTTTGAATCGCTGCGTCATAGCCTCGAGGTACGAGGGACGCTCGATGTCCACGAACTTGCCGCAGGTAATCTGCTCCTGGAACCCGATGTCCACGCTCCTTGTGTCGGCGCCGTTCTTGATGACGCTGTGCTCTTTGAAGAATCTCATCCGGGTCAGGCCGTCGCCGAGCCGGTTCCGCCGCTCGTAAAGGGTGGGACAGGGACTGATGATCTCAACGAAGGAGAACCCGGGTTTGTTGATCGCCTCGGTCATCGACCGGGTGAGCTGACGGACGTGGTAGGCGGTCCACCGGGCGACGTAAACGGCCCCGCTGGATTCGGCCAGATATGGCAGGTTGAAGGGCTTTTCGTACACACCGTAGGGAGCTGTCGTTCCAATCGCGGTGAGGGGGGTGGTCGGGCCGATCTGGCCGCCGGTCATGGCGTAGTTGAAGTTATTCACGCAGAACACGGTGATGTCGATGTTGCGCCGGGCGGCGTGGATGAAGTGGTTGCCGCCGATGGCGATCAGGTCACCATCGCCGCTGTAAACGATCACCTTCAGCTCCGGGTTGGCCAGCTTCAGGCCGGTGGCGAATGGAATGGCCCGCCCATGAGTCGTGTGGAACGAGTCGAGGCGGATGTATCCGGCCACACGCCCCGTGCACCCGATTCCAGAAACGACCACGACCTTGTCCAGATCCACCTTGGCGTTGCCCAGTGCCTGGGCAAAGCAGTTGACCGTCGTCCCGATCCCACAGCCCGGGCACCACATGTGGGGCATGCGATCGGCTCGGAGCACCCAAGTTGCTGGATGGGCCACAGTCATCTGGCAGCCTCCAGGATGGCCTCGCAGATCGTCTCAGGTTCGTGCACCGTGCCGCCCGCGTGAGGCACACAGAAGACGCCGCATTGTCCGGCGGCCACGCGCTCCACCTCCAGCGCGAGTTGGCCGTAGTTCAGCTCGGGCACAACGAACGCGCGGATCCCCTTGGCAAGCTCGCGCACGAGACGCTCGGGGAACGGCCAGATGACCAAGAGGCGAACGTGTCCGACCTTGATGCCTTGCTCGCGCGCCAGGTCGATCGCGCGAGAGGAAACTCGTGAGGTGATCCCGAAAGAAACCACGACGACGTCGGCGCCTTGCGTGTCATGTTCCTCGAACTCGACGATCTTATCCGCGTTGTTGCGGATCTTTCTGACCAGTCGGCTGACCAGTTCCTGCTGGGAGGCGGCGTTCATGGCCGGATACCCCATGTAGTCGTGTGTCAGGCCTGTGACGTGAAAGTGGTATCCGTCGCCGGCCTTTACCAGGTCGGGGATGCCGTCATCGCCCGGCTGAAAGGGCTGGTACCGGTCGGGGGGCAGCTTCGTGTACCGCCGAGGGGTAAGCTCGATCTGGTCGGCGGGGGGCACGATGACCTTCTCGGTCATGTGTCCGACGCATTCATCCATCATGAACAGCACGGGCACGCGGTACTGCTCAGCCAGGTTGAAGGCACGGATGGTCAGGTCGAAACATTCCTGCGGACTGCTCGGCGACAGGGCGATGATCTCGTAGTCGCCGTGCGAACCCCATCGCGCCTGCATGATGTCCGCCTGACCGGGTAGCGTTGGAAGACCGGTGGACGGCCCGCCCCGCTGAACGTCCACGAAGACGCACGGGGTCTCGAGCATGGCGGCCAATCCGATGTGCTCCATCATGAGCGACAGGCCCGGCCCCGAGGTCACCGTCATCGCCTTCTTGCCGGCCCAGGCGGCGCCGATGATGGCGATGGATGAAGCGATCTCGTCTTCCATTTGGATAAATACCCCGCCGAGTTCGGGAAAACGTATCGCGATGCGCTCGACGACTTCCGTGGAGGGTGTGATCGGATATCCGGCCACGAACCTGCATCCGGCGGCAATGGCTCCCTCGCAGCAGGCGTGGTCGCCGTCGAGGTAGTGCGCACCGGTTAGCACTGCCCGCGGATCGGCGTTCACTCGCCCTGCTCCCGTTGACTGGTGCCCGGGCTGTTTGTTCGGTAGCCGAAGATGGCGAAATCGGGACAGTACATACCGCACAGGCCGCAGCCCGTGCATCGCTCTGGTGCGGCGATTCTGGGTGGGTGATATCCTTTGCCGTTGAAGCTTCCCGACCAGGCAAGAACGTCTCGTGGGCAGAACTCGATGCAGTATCCGCATCCCTTGCACAGCGCCTCGTTGATTTCGACGCGGCCGCGGGGCTCGCTCTGCTCTTTTCGGGTGGTGGTCTTGATCGTAGGCATTCCAAACGACCTCACTGCTACGAACCGGCGTTGCGGCGGCCGTCCGAGCTCAGCGTCCCCGGCGCCTTCTCGAGCGCCGCTGCCTGAAACTGACCGGTTCCCATCA
>CAYGAN010000198.1:5618-8522 GCA_964347585.1 uncultured Planctomycetales bacterium
TCCCATCAGGCTCGCCACCTCGCGCCGGCGGGCTGGCTGTCTTGAATCAAATCCTCCATGGCTCCCCACAGATCCGCCACGTTGTTGACCATGATGATGAGATTGCGCCTCCGGCCTTTCAGATCGAGGATCTGATCCTTCAGCTCCACTTCCGGTTGGAAGCCGAGCTTCTTGAACATCGAAACGGCGCCGGCGGCGTCGGCCGCCACCTGCACCTGGATCTTGTTCAGACCGAGCCGCTGCGCGTTCCAGACAAGCTCGTGAGCGATGAGTCGGCCTAGCCCTTGCCCGTGATACTCGTGGGCGACCACGAGCCGAATCTCGCCCACGTGGCGCGACCACCCGTAACGGTCCATGTGCAGGGTCCCGTCGCCGACGACCTTTTCATCCTTCATTGCCAGGATCGGCAGCACCCGATCATAGTCAAGGTTCCGCACCCAGCGATCGATCGTCTCAGGCTTGGTCACGTCCTCCTTCAGAAACATGCGGTCGTCTTCCGGCAGGTCCTGGAAAAACGCCAACAGGCCCTCCCGATCTTCCGCCACCATAGGTCGTAGCTGGACTTCCGTGCCGTCCCTGAGCCGCACTTTCTTAGGGTACCCTCTGGTCTCCATGGCTTAGCCCTTTCCACAAGAATGGTAGGTACCGTGCCAGCTGAAGGCTACAGCATAGCGGATCGGGGTGGCGCGCGCACAGCAAAACTTTCCAAAGATCGACTCGCCTAAGCACTGCAGCAACATACGTGCCATGTGCGCCAAGAGGCGCATTCGCCCGTGCAGGCCGGCGCTGCCAAGCACTATGTCGCAACAGGTGAGGGATTTTCCGACCAGCGCGCCTGCGATGCTCATCGACAACGGGGGCTGCGGACGGTCCAGCCTGGTGTCCGCCCCCCTGCTCCAGAGGCCACCCGCGCGCTTGCGTGGCAGGCTGCCGTTAACGTCCATGGTGGTGCAACGGGACGGGGTTGCACGGCCAGCTGGCACGCCGGGAACACCCGGGCCTGGAGGCTAATCGGCTAAGCGCTTGACCAGCTCCGCGACGCGTTTGGCCCGGCGGCGGCACTCCGCTTCGCTGCGCTCGTCGGGTGGGCCAATGGCGACCGGCCCGTAGTGATCGCCCTCCGGATCGCCCTGGATGATCATGCCGTGAATCAACATGGCGTTCAGGATGTCGAGCACCGTGGTCTCGTTCCCGCCGGCCAGGTTGGCCGACGAAGCGAAAGCCGCCCCGACCTTGCCGTTCAGTCTGCCGTGGCGAGTGACGCTCTCGTCGAACAGCTGCTTCAGCTCGGCCGCCATCGTTCCGTAGTAGGTCGGCGAGCCGGCAATGATGGCGTCGGAGGCCAAGAGGTTGTCCACCGTGGTGTCCTGGACCTTCTTGCAATCGGCCTGCAAGCCTTCGGCCCGGATCGCCTCGGCCATGATTTCGGCCATTCTCTGGGTGTTCCCGCTTCGTGAGTAATACACGATCAATACCTTTGGCATCGGACGACCTCCGTTAGGCGACCGACCGGGTCGGTGCCTGCACTTTTGCATCCCGAAGGCTGCTGGTATCCTTTCGCCGCAACAGGACAACTCATTCTATTGTCGGATCAGCCCATTGCAACCTGCGTGGGCCGAAGGCAGGCGACCAGTGGCTGAAGAGGAATCGCCCGGCCGGACGCTCCGAGGTGAGAGGATCGGAAACGGTTCGCCGAAGGGCAGCTACCTGCCCCTGGGCTTGATCGCTGTCCTGGCGGCTGCGACGGGATGCACGACGCGCGCTGCGCCTGCCGAAGGACGCGTCGCCCCCTGGCTCGAAGATGTGCGGATCGAAGAGCTCAAGGATACGGATGGCCTCGATCATACGTACCTGGTGACCGTGCCGTGCACCGTGGAGCTTGATGGGAGCGAGCAGCCTGCGCGTCTGTCGGCCGACAGTGTCGTCAGGGTCGGATGGTCCTCGGTGCTGAGAACGTCGCTTCGTGGGCGCATCCTTGACATCGTTGATGCGGTCGTGACTGTTGAGTCTCGCGGCCGAGCCAGCCATCACGAGACCCACACTCACCTTCTTGTTCGGCCCGAGAAGATCGGCAGGTACCGCGCCGACGGAGTGAGGCGGACGCCCGGCTCAGGCCGGCCCACGCGCGTTGGGCATGTCGATCTGGCCTTTGCAGTCCACGTCTTCGAGAGGGCGCGGGGGCTCAGGGTGCCGGCTCGGCGCTGCGTGCGCCTCGTTCTTGCCGCCGACGGGGATCTATCGGTCGCCTGGGATTGTTGCGTTACCCCCCAAGGCCGGGACCGTCCCGGCCGCGTGACGATGCCTGAATGACCTCGTTACACCGTGGCCGCACGGGATAGCTGCTCACTGTTGCCTGGGCACGAGGTCGCTGCGGGCGAGCCCCATCGTCGCGCGATCGCAGCCTCTCCTCGCACAAGGAGGGTGGCAGACGAATCTCTGACTTGTCTCTAGTGATCCACGCGGAATTGCGGTTCCGTCGTGCTCGGAAGGACGTCAAACAGACCGTATTGCCCCGGCGGGGGAGGGTTGTCCTGGGGCCGCCAGTGCCAAGTCCTTCCGCTGACAAAGCGCCGCGCCGGCGGGGCGTTGCGCTCAAAACACATCATGTTGGCGTCGAAGTAGTCGATGTCCGCACCCCGGGGCGCCAGGCTGACCGCTTCAACATGCCCATCGACGAAGCCGATGTTGCCGTACTTGTTCAGGTGCCGATTCGTGACGCAGTCATTGTTGCACCAGGCGCTGTCGTCGGAGTATTGCAGGTACCAGTTCAGGTCCTCCTCGATCAGAACGGGGGCCACCTGCATCCGTCGCAGATTCTCCCGGTGACTGGAGCCGTATGGGACCGTGTAATGCGCGCCTTGGACGGAAGACAGTTGCGCTCCAGACAACTGTATCACGGAGGTG
>CAYGAN010000199.1:0-8480 GCA_964347585.1 uncultured Planctomycetales bacterium
CAAGATCGCAGCCATCCAAATGCGCATGGGGGACCTCGGCTTCGGCCCGGCGATCAGCACGACACAACCGGCGGCTGCCGACGAGCAGATCGACGCGCTTGTCAAGCGCAGGTCTGAAGCGATCGCAGGAATCGACGAGATCCTCGGCGAGCGGGCTGGTCAGTACTCCGCGGCGCGACGAAAGCCGCCGGAAAATCTGGTCAGCCGTATTTCCGACATAGGTTATCCTCCGGCGGCCGTGCAGGATAACCTGCGCGTTCCGCAGTTATTGGCCGAGGCGGACGAGAACTACCTGAAAACGTTGTACGGCGAGCAATGGCGCCAACATCTACCGGCCCGGCCGGGAGGCATCGGCACGACGCGCGAAGAACAGAGGCAAGCCCTCTCGCAAACCATCGCCGAGCTCGGAAAGCAGTTGGCAGGGAACGCAGCACTGCTCGAGGAAGCCGAGCGAGTCCTCGCCAAGGCGCTGGGCGTTACTCACGGGCAAGCCCATGGCCGGGATCATCTGGGCGCGAACCAGCTCATGGGTATCGTCCTGCATGAGCAGGCGGGGATCCTTTGGCAGCAGGCGATGGTGACAAGGAGTCGGGCGGAGCGCTTGCGGTCGTCGGTCGGGCAGTTGTACACGCGGTACGCAGCTGCCGACGCCGAGCGCAAGGGCATCATGGCGCGGCGTATCGACGAGGCCATCGAGGTCGCCGGCGAATCTGCGGCCGAAGCCGAGGCGAATGCCGCCGAGGCACGTGACGAGGCGGAGCGGCTGCAGAACACGATCGACGAGCTGAAGCAGAAGATCGCCGACGCCGATGCCCGCGCCTCCAGTGCGCGGAAGAAGATGGATAAGCTCGAAGCAGAACGTTACGACCCGACGAGACCCGAGACGTTTGATCAGTTCGCCCAGGGGTATCGCGAGCAAGCCGCCATTTGGCGCGCCGCCTCGGCCGAGGCCCAGGCACTCAAGTTCGGCACGCTCAAGAACGCTCGGCTGGAGGATGTGCTCGATCTGTCCAAGGCGAAGCTCGTGCCCGTAAAGGCGGACGAGCCCATGACTGCCTCCTGGGGGCTGGATTCGTACGAAAGGCAGGTCGCGACCTGGCAGGCTCAGCTGGCCGGCTGGCAGGCTGCTCACGCCGCGCTGGCCCAACAACTGGAAGCCCTCAAAGAGCTGAAAAGTGCGCCGCAGGTCGGCCTGGAATCGCGTGCAGCGGATCTGGCCCGAGTGATGCAGCGGCATCAAGATGAGGCCTTAAAGGCGGCGAGTGAGTCGCAAGTGCTGGTGCTGGAGGCCGAAGGAATTGAGTCGCAGGCTGTGGACAAACTTGCTGCTGCGGTCAAGCACCTCGATCGGGCGGAACGGACGGCGGATCGGCGCATTAAGGACGCGCAGCAGGCCAAGGGTGCCTACGCACCTGACAAGGTGCTGCCTCGGTTGAGTTTTGTCATCGAGGATCAGACCCTCGTGGGTCAGGCTAAGATACAAAGCGGCTCTGCGCTCTTGCTCCAGGCGGCGATCTATTTGAACCGTACGCGCGATCTGAAGAGCCACGCGGCCACGATGGGTCGGGCCCAAGAAATGGGCATCGCCCAGGTAGATGTACCCGGGGAAAAGGAGTCGCTGAGCGTCGAGGGGATTATCGCAGCTGTCGAGAACAGCATCGACGAGGCAAGGACGGCAGCGATCGAGAAGGCCCAAGATGCCCTCAGTCGATTCGAGGCCGCCGCCCGGCCGCTGAAGTCGCATTGGACGGTACAGGCGAACGTGGCGACGGCCCATTATTTGCTCGCGCTACTGGCGCCGGACGAGTCGCAGCAACGGGAGTATCGTCAGTCAGCAATCGAGTCTTACAACAGTGTCATCGAGGGGCGGGAGTCGAGCCCGTACGTGGTCGATCACGTTAAGATGCTGGAGCGTTTGCAGGCGGTCGGCGGGTGATGTGGGCTTTGCCACAAGCCCGTAAGCGGCCGCAAGCCGCAATGCAGGAGCGAGGCGTGCGGCGATCGTGGAGGTGACGCCCGGCAGGTCTGTAATCGAGACGACCATGAATGGGCTTGGCCAAGCGCGGGGGCGAACGGCCCGACTGATCGTTGCCGCCCTCACGGCGGGTGTGGTACGCCCGGCTGTTGCTCACCCGCTCGGCAACAACAGCATCGCGCATTTCAGCATTCTGCACTTGCATGGCGATCGTCTTGAGGTCGAGATGTTCCTCGACATTGCCGAGGATCCCGCCGCCGCGCTTTTGAAGCAGATCGATGCGGACGGGAACGGGCAGCACAGTCCCAAGGAGCTGCGGGACTGGGCGGTCCGGCACGCGGACAACTTGGTCGACGAGCTGATTGTCAAGCTCGACGGCGCGCGTCAGCAACTGCGATCGAAGGTGGTCGAAAGCCCCGATGGGTCGGGCGAATTGCCCAACGCGTACAAGATTCCCGGCTTTGCAGAGAATCTCTGGACGCTGAAGCTGCTTTGCCGGTTCGTGGTCGGGCTGGCAGGCAAGCTTGAAGCAGGTCGTCATGTGCTCGAGTACGAGGACGCGACCTACCCAGCGCACGTGGGGCTGAAGCGGGTGCTGCTGGAGCGAGTGGAACGGGATGCTCAGCCGGGCTCCACTGCGAACGTGCGCGTGCTGGAGCATGACGCAAGCTTCAGCGATGAGGGAGATCCCTTCGCCTACGAGCTCTATGATCCGTTCAACATGCCGGACGAACGAACGGCTGAGGTAGTCTTCCAGGTGTTGCGGGCAGCACCGGCGAGCGAGGGGATGCAGGCGCGTGCGCAACTGCGAGGGATGCCGGCTTTGTCCAAGAGTGCGGAGCGATTCATTCTGGCAGCGACTCCGGAGGACCAGTTGAACGTGTATCGTCGTCAGGCCAAGCGGATCATCGGGCTGTTGGGTACGCCGATTAGTCCCTGGCTCGTGCTGCTGATATCGGTCCTTTGCCTGGGTTACGGGGCAGCGCATGCGTTGATGCCGGGCCACGCCAAGACGGCCGTCGGAGCCTATCTGATCTCTCAGCACGCTTCATATCGACACGCCGTGGTACTGGCCGCGACCGTGACATTCACGCACACGTTCTTCGTCGTGCTGGTGGGATTGGTCATTCATCTGATCGGCGCGCCTGCTGGTTCGAAGCTGCAGTTGTGGCTTGGCCTCGGCGCCGGCGCGATGATCGGGGGGATGGGGATATGGCTGGCAGTGCGTGGGGCGCCTGGCGGGCTGAACCGTCATCATCGCGATCACCACCATCACGCCCACGCTCACGGCTGGGCGCCGCGCGGCGGTGACGAGCCCGTGGGCGACCGCGCGATGGTTGCGTCCGGCGGCGGGCGGATCAGCTCCAGTCAGATCGCCCTTCTGGGCATCACCGGGGGGATGGTGCCGTGCCCGGCGGCAACCTACATCATGCTCTTTGCGATATCGAAGAACGTCGTCGGTCTCGGGCTCTATGCGATCGCCGTCTTCAGTCTTGGGTTGGCCCTGGCGCTGATGGCCGTGGGATTCCTGGCCCTTTCGAGCAGGCGGGTCGCCGCGGGCATCGTGGCGGACAGACGCGGGGGAGACTTAGGTCGGCGCGGACGGCGCTGGCTGCTGCAAGTACTGCCCACAGCCAGCGGGGCGGTGGTAACAGCTCTTGGCGCCGCGATCACAGTACACTACGCATACATGCTCAATACCGACCGGCCGCTCATCGCGTGGCTGGCGTGAGGTAGGCTGTCACACGAGCATCGCCTGCGTAGGCACACTTGCGGAAGGATCCAGACCATGATGATTCGTCGGACGTTCGGCTACGGCATTTGGCTTGCGGGGCCGTTCTTGTTCTGCGCGTGCCAGCAGAGCGAGCCGATGAGCGTAAGAGGCTGGCAGTTCCACGACAATGACGAAGCTTATCTGATGAGCGCGCTCGATCGGACGCGCGAGTTCGGGGTGAACACCGTCGTGTTCAGTCATCAGATTGTTCGTCATACCCATCAGGTCCTGGACGAGCCGGAAAGGGCGGCGATGTTGCGACGGGTGACGGCCAAGGCCCGCTCGCTGGGGAACAAGGTGTTCATCTGGACACACGAGCTGGCTGACGTGCCGGAGGAGTTCTACGTCGGCCACCAGGTGGACCTCCATCATCCTGACATCTGGCTGTGGCTGGAGGGCAAGTACCGGGCCCTTTTTGCCACGCTGCCGGAGATCGACGGGATCGTGATGACCTTCCACGAGACGAAGGTGAAGGTGCTTCGCGATCGCGCCGTGATCCCCCGCGATCCGCCGCCGCAGCGCCTCGCCAGACTCATGTGCGAGCTGGCTCGCGTCTGCCGGCAACACGGCAAGACGCTCATCGTTCGCACGTTCTTCGGCGAACCGGGAGAGCTGGAATGGATGAGACAGGCACTTGCGCAGGTACCTGACGATGTAATGGTCATGAGCAAGGAGGTGCCTTCCGACTGGCAGCCCTTCTATCCGCACCACCCGCTGCTGGGCAAGGTAGGCAATCACAAGCAGATCCTGGAGACCCACCTGGCTGCCGAGATCGGCGGGGCGAATCGAATCCCCTTCTGCCACCCCGAGCACCTGAAGATGCGGCTGGACCACGCTCGCAACAAGGGCGTCGTCGGCGTGATCGGGCGGACGGAATGCTACCGGAATCGGCACGCTCTCGGCACGGTCAACGAGATCAACGTCTATGCGCTCAGCCGATATTGGCAGGACCCCCGGACCAATCCGGACGACGTGTGGGACGATTGGTGCGCCGAGACGTACGGCCTCCAGGCGGCGCCGGATGTTGAAGCGGCACTGCGGAAAAGCTTCGAGATGACCACGAAGATGTACTACGCCAAGGGGTTTTGGGTGAGCAACCATTCTCGCCTGCCGAGCTACGATTACGCTGATGGTCACATTTCCGAGCGCAGCACGGCCCAGTGGGACCCCGATCCAAAATACAAACGAATCGAAGAGTCGCTCAACAACCCGGACCAGCAGGTCTTGGCGGAGATCCTGGCGGAAAAGGACCGTGCCATCCGGCTGTGTCAGGAGTCGATCAAAGACGTCGAGCGCGCCCGCCCGCACTTGACAGCAGCAGCGTATCGCCAGCTTGAGCAGACGTACGCGCGCGCGGAGTTCTGCACGCGTCTGTGGCGTGAGGCGATGGCGGCATTCTTCCGCTGCAAGCTTTACTTGCGCACCGGGGACGAGCAGGTCCTTCGGCAGGTCCGGACGGCGCTGGGGCGGATGGATGAGTTGGCTGACGAGAGCGAGAAGCGATTCGACCAAGACGTGGCCATTCCCGAGCGCGCGGCCGCTATCCGCAAGCTGGCCGGCGAGATACGAGCCCGGATGGATCGGAGCGCTGCTCGCGAACGCCGCGCTCCGTGACGTCGAGTTACAGGAAGCGTGAACGCTGTCGAAGCCCTGCTACCGGAGCTTGGATCGTCCGACGACGAATCTGTCCCAATCGGCTGGGATTCTTCTTGACAAACGGGTGCCGTCGAGTATTGTAACAGTCGATTCAGGTCACTGGTGGCTGCCCGTCGGATGCGGGCAGCAGAATAGGGAACGCGGTGGAAGTCCGCGACGGCCCCGCCACTGTGACCGGGAACGAACGCCGCAGCACGCCATTGTCCGAAAGGATGAGAAGGCGCGGTTAGTAGGAAGCTCCCGACGAGGGAAAGAGCCCGGAAGTCAGAAGACCTGCCAGCGACCGTGCAACCGTATCAGCCTTCGCGGGAGAGGCGTGGTCGCGTGTTCGCCCTTCAAGACAGAAAACCCCCTTTACAAACGATTTGTCGGCTCACGTTGCCCTGCATTGCCCGCTTCGCGCGACGGCTGAACGGGCGATCGTAGGGGTCATGCCGCGCTGGCTGCGACCGGCATCGTGACCTCCCAGGCGCACCGTGCGCAGACGCGGCAGACCGAGAGTTTGGTGCGTCCACAGCGGCTTGCGGACGTTGTGGAGCATCGTGATGTGGTCAGTTGTGAGGAGGAGGCCGAGGTGACGAGGACTAAGAAAGCACGTGGTGGATTTGCAGTGGTGGTTGCGACGTTGTGCTTCGCCCCGCGAGTCTTAGGTGCGGACCCGTGGGCCGACGCGGTGGTCAGCTACGAGGCGGGCGTCGGCCCGGCCGAAGGCTACACGGACCCGGCCACGGCTCTCGGCTCGCCCGAGCGCTACACGGGAGAGGGTGTCTATCCTGTGGTCGTTTCGATGTTCAGTTCTCCGTTCGGCACGGATGAGATCGTCTCGATCGGCGATGGCGGACACCTGACCGTTCGCTTCGACGAAGCGATTGCCGACGATCCTTCGCACCTGTACGGCGTGGATCTGATCGTTTTCGGCAACGCCGGCTTCGTTGACGTCTCGTACCCCGCCGGCCAGCTCGGCACGCCGGCGAGCCTGTTCGGGGCGGACGCGGCCAAGATCGAGGTCAGCGAGGACGGCGTGACATTCTTCGAGATTCCCGACGTGTTCGCCGACGGCATCTTCCCCGCTCAGGGGTATCTGGATACCGGCCCGTATGACGCCACGCCGGGTTTCGAGCCGACCAGCTTTCTCAAGCCCCTGGATCCGTCGCTGTCGTTGTCGGACTTCGATGGGCTGAGTTATGCGCAGGCGCTCACCCTGTATGACGGTTCCGGCGGTGGGACGCCTGTGGATATTGCGTGGGCGGTTGATAGCGTCGGTCAGTCCGCCGGCCTGACCGTGGCCCACTACGTGCGGATCAGCTACGCGGGCGGCACTAATGCGGAGATCGATGCGTTCGCCGTCGTGCCGGAGCCGGCGGCGCTGGTGCTGCTGGTTGTTGGTGCGATTCCGGTGCGGCGAAAGAGGCCGCGTGGCGCAACAGCGAGCGGATGACGGGCAGGCTCGGCGCGCCCGTAGCGTACTTGAGGGCTGGGCGCGCCGGCCGAGCCGTCCCGGACAACGCTTAGCCCGCGGCGCGAAGAAAGGGCTTGTGACATGGGTCGATCGAGGCCGTTGCTGATTGCGTTCACCGTGGTGGTTGTGGTTCGATTGCCGGCTGCCCGATCCGGCTCCATTCAGTTCGTCGAGACGTTCGACGACGATCCGGTCGTGGCGGGGCGGTTCTACGTCTTGGACGGCGACCCGGGGCGTTTCACGTACGATGGCGTGGGCAAGCGGCTGACGGCTCAGTACGACACCGGCGTGCCCACGGCACGGCTGGTCCGGATGCTGCCGGCAGTCGTGAACCAGGACGATGGATTCTCCCTCACGGTGGATTTCACGATCCGCAGCCAAGGCTTCTATGCCGCCCCGGAACAGGCGGCTCAGATCGCCTTCGGCCTGATCAACACGCGGACGACCGGCCCGGATCGTCCCGGCGGCAACGGGGGGGACGCCTACGATGTTGTCTCAATGGATTACTTTCCCAATGAATCTCAGTTGTTCGAGATCCTCTCGCTCGGGCCGACGATCATCAACTCAGCCAGCGCCGTCAGCTACTTCGATTCGATCAACTTCGAGTACGGCCCGGAGACGAGCCTGGCCGATGAGGGTCCGCTTCCTTTGGACGCTGCCCTCTCGGCGACGGTCAGCTACGCGCGTGCGGCTGGGACGGCTACGTTGACGGTTGCCGGACCATCCGGTCTGCTGGAGATCAACTTGGTCGGCGCCGGGTCCGCCTCGGGCGGGCCTGACGGCGAGACGACCACCATTCAGACCGAATGGAACGGTGTCGGCTTCGAGGTCGATGCGTTCGGGTTCCTGCTGTGGCAGGATACCTGGTCGGCCACTTCGACGGTGATCGCCACCGTTGACTTCGATCGGGTCGAATTCGTCGCGCAGGTGCCCGACCCCGGGGATCTGGACGGCGACGGCGACGTGGATGAGATCGACTACAACACGCTGGCAGGCTGCTACACCGGCTCCGACGGGTCGATCGACTCGGGGTGTAGGCGGGCCGACTTGGATGGCGACGCGGATGTGGACCTGGTCGATTTTGCGACGTTCCAAACGCTGTTTACGGGCCCGACCGGAGGCTAGCGGATGAGGACCGTCCGGACCGGCGTCGCGCGTGGGTCGCATCGGCGATGGCCGCACTGTCCTCGGTGCGTTCATCGACTGGCGGGGTTCACGCTGATCGAGGTGCTCGTAGCCGTTGTGATCACCGCCGTGTTGGCGGCGCTCCTGCTGCCGTCGCTGCGGAAAGCGCAGGATGAGGCAAAGCTGGCTGCCTGTCTGTCGAATCTCCACCAGCTTGGTTTGGCTTTCAGCATGTACCTGGATGACAACGATGACTACTTCTGGCGCTACTACCAGACGCGCCCGGGGGGGAGGCTCTGGTGGTTCGGCTTTGAGCCCGGTGGTCCGGGCAGCGGGACGCATCGCCCGCTCGATAAGTCGCAGGCGGCCTTGGCAGCCTACGTGAACTCCACCGACGAGGCTTTGGAGTGTCCGATGTTCCCGTACGATGCGGGCGACTATTATCCGAAGTTCGCCGCCAAGAGCGCCACGTACGGGTTCAACATTCACCT
>CAYGAN010000200.1:0-7263 GCA_964347585.1 uncultured Planctomycetales bacterium
GGACTGGTTCAAGGAATGGAACGGCATCGTGGGCCGGCCCCGTGTTCCGTTGATGGTCAGCGCCCATCTGGCTTCGGATCGTCGTTGACTCCGATGGCCAAGCAAGACGAGTCCACTCGGGCTGATCACCGCAATCGTCGCCGTCTGACGAGCACTGAAGTGCTGGCGACGACAAGCAGCACTTCCGTGGCGGGCTCCGGCACGATGCGGAGTATCGTTACACTGCGCCCATGTGCATAGGCGATGATGTTTCCGGAGAGAGCAGGGTCGAGCCTGCCCGGTAGCCCTTCGACCACTGTCGTTGCCGCGCCAGTTCTCAAATCGATCAGGACAGCGTCTGAGAAGAGAACGCGATAGACATAATACTCCGCCCCGCACAGCAGGTAGGGCCAATCAAGCTGGATGTCCCATGGCATCTCGGGTAATTCGACTGTACCCAACTTGGCTCTGGCCTCTACGTCGTACAGCTGGGCGTCGCCGCCATCGTCGCGATAAAGGAGCAAATGGTCGTCATGCGAATAGATCGTCCAAGCCCGATCAATCCTTGTACACTGCTGGTCTGCGAGTTGGAACTCGGTCAGCTCCCAGGGCGAAGATCCGAACTCGCCTTCGACGAAGAAGACTGACTGGCCGAGCAAGCTCATGTCGTAGCCATATACGCTGCCAAAGGGAATCGGCTCTGAGCTGGTCCGCGCCACGCCCGTGTGCCGATCCTCCCATCGGAGGCGCAGTTCATGGCCGTGTCCGTCCTCGTCCATCACTGCGACGATATAGTCCTCGTTGAAGCGGATGTACCGAGCGCCTGGCTCACCAGCCAACCGCAGCGGGAAGTTCTCCAGCCGCTGCTCTTGGCCGGTCTCGAGGTCCCGAAGCCTGTAACCGTTCCCGGACGGATCGCCGACGCTGAAGTTGCAGTAATGGTAGAGCAAGTCGCTTCCGCGGAGGCCGTCCACGCCGCTGTATTGGGATCTGCTGTTGGGAACTTCGGCGACAGTGTGCGAACGCAGGTCGTAAGTACAGATGCAGGCGGATTCGACGTCCGGCACGGTCAGCTTCCACGCCAGCCGGTCAGGGGTGGCCTGCAACTGCCAGGGAATCTCGTCGAAGACCAGGCGGTCAACCAGTTCGAACGAGATCGTACCCGCAAACGTCGAGTCAGCTATCGTGACAACGGCGCACCACGCTGCGACGCACGCTGATACACTTCCTCGTCGGTCGCGCACCATCGTCATTCCTCCGTCGAGCGCGCGATGATGGCTCCTCCGTACTACCGAGTTATCGGCCAGGGCGTCCGCAGGGGATGAGGGAAGTGAGTAGCTGTTCATGACGCTGATCGCGCCGAGCTTCAGGCTCGGCCCGAAACAACAGTACTTCTTGCCGGGAGGCGGACTTGGTGTCGCGTCCAGCGCACGCTGTCAGCTTCTGAAAGATCCGCTCGCCACAGCTACGTAGGAATAGGCTGGGTGACCCGCTGACGGCCAAGTCGGGGCGAATGGGGGGCACGGCTAGCGCCTTGGCCTCTCATGGGCGTATGCGCCCCGCACCGACTACCATCCCGCCGAGTGCCCGGCCCCGGTCTTGCCTCGCTTCGCCTTCGCCCCCAGTCGCCCCCGTCCTCACCCAGACCTTTCGACGCGGGGGGTTGATTTCACGGCCGGAATCGGCATCACTAGCACACCTATGAACAAGAAGTCAGCCGCAAAGAATCGCCCGTCCAAGATTCCGGATCGCCAGCTCAGGCAAACGGCCTTGGAGCTCGGAGCGATACACGCTAAGGTCGTTACGCCCGCCACCGTGAAGACCGCACCGTGGGTCCGCTGGAAGTGCCAGTTCGGGTGCGGCGGGTTCGGCTCGAGCCTGATGTGTCCGCCGCACACGCCGACGCCGGCCGAGACCCGTCTCATGCTAGACGCTTACAAGCGAGCGATCCTGTTCGAATCGCCCCGGGGCCAGACCAAGAAGATCGCGGCGGCCTTAGAACGCCAGTTGTTCGTGGCCGGCTACTACAAGGCTCTCGGCTTGGGGGCCGGAGGTTGTGATCTGTGCGATACATGCGCGTTTGACGAGGGCTGTCGGCATCCAAACCAAGCTAGGCCATCCATGGAGGCCTGCGGAATCGATGTCTTCGCCACTGTCCGTGAGCACGGATTCACCATCGATGTTGCCCGCACCCGGCGGGAACCACAGCATTACTTCGGCTTGGTGCTGGTTGACTGAGTTGTACCGAGACAGGTCCCCCGCTCCGACCGAAGCTCCCCCCTCACACCCGCTTTCCGTCCAGACCTTCTGATGCGGAGCTCGGCTTCGCGGATTGAGGCTGTGTCGAGAGTCGCCGCCACGGGCGTACTAACGCAACGCCGGCGAGGGCGAGCAGGGACAGCGTGGTGGGCTCAGGGACCACACTTACGTCTAGCGCCGACCAGTCCGCAAAGTCGGAGCCGCGCGCACTGATGCGAAAATGGACCTCATCTTCAACCGCGAGTGTCCTCGTGAAATCGAACGGCGCGCCCGCTAGAACGCCGTCGTAGGAATCCAGTCCGATCGGCCCGAGCACCAAGTCGCCATCTGGAGCGCCGCCGGCAGCAATCCGGATCGAGACGTCGATGCCATCCGTGTTCAGACGATTCTCTTCCCAGAATGTGCCGAGGAACCGGAACTCTCCGTTCCAGGGCGCGCGCCACGTCACGATTACATCTCCTCGGAATCCTTGTCGGTCCATTTCGGACGGATGAATGCGCACCCCCGGCGCCCCGACAGGAACAATGGAGTCGGGGTGCGAAAGCACATCACCGAGGTCAGTTTGACGTGGCCCCACGTAGGGGTAGATGCTGGACTGGCGGGCGCTCCAGATCGAATCCTCGGCCGACGTCCAATCCGGATCGTGCCTGAATCCCATCAACGGGTAGGTGGCCGCAAGCACGCCAGGCTCAGCGAACATGTACCACCAGGCATGACCAGCCCCATCGCCGAGTTGGGCCTGTGGCTGAAATGCGGCGTCATCGTCGGGGTAATACGTGAAATCCCTCGTCAGCTCCCAGGGCGCGCCGCTCGCAGATGCACACGGGAGCAACATCGCCAGGACCGCGCACAGCCTTCGACGCAACATTGCTATCCTCCTTTCATCACCCCCCGCGTGCGTTACGGTCACTGACGTGCTCAGCTTCGGCAGAAAGCAGGACAGGCTGCTTCCATGCCCCCTTGACGAACGCATCCGACCTATCTCAGGACGTGAGCCGACGGCGCAGCGTGAGTCCGCCAAGCGCTAGTAAGGCCGCTGACATGGGCTCCGGGACAACGGTGACTCGTGCAGAATGGAGGCTTGCCTCGGCAAAACCCGTCGGATCGAGCGCGAAGCCTTCGGTTAGATCCCCGTCGGTCACGCCTGGGACCAGGCCCGTGGCCCCTAGGTTGTCCGCATTGAACATCACCGTGGCTAACAGGATGTTGCTGCCACTAACTGAGCTTGGGAATGCGAGGCCTGCCAAGCCATCCCCGTCAGGCGCCACGACCGGCTGGAACAACGGGCCAATCATCGGATCGCCGACTGTTGAGAGGATCGACCCATCGAAGGTCAAGTCCAGCCCGAAGCCCAGGACCGGGTCCGGTATGTCCGCGACGATCGCAGCGACAAAGGGGTCACCCAGCTGGACTGTGGCCTCCATCGGCTGGACCCGGACATCAACGAGTGATGCGTCCGACGGTTGACTGATTAGGAGAACCCCCGCCAGCGCCGCAGAGGCGCACCGAAGTGCCGTGCTCATCTCTCTCTCCCTTCTCCTGCTACTCTCCCTTTACGCTAAGCCAGTCTACCCCATTGGCCTCCTTCGTTCAAGGGCCAACGTGTCATTCTGACCCGCTGAAGCGGACTTGGAAGGTCGCGAAATCGATCAGATCGACGTCGCCGTCGCTGTCCAGGTCCGCGGCCGCGCACTCAGAGAAGGCCATCATGCCAGGGCCGGTCCAGCACCCTTTGAGGGCATCTAGATCCGATAGACTCATGCGGCCATCGCCGTTGACGTCCCCCAGAGGCCCCTGACCGTCCTGGTGTGCCCGGTAATAGCTCATCCAGATTTGGTAGTCGACCAACGTGATTGCCCCATCGCCATCGTAGTCTGCCGCTGCCACGTACTCCGGATCGCCTTCGCTGTGGCCGAAAGCGGCCTGGAATAGTTGGAAGTCGTCTTCGTCCATGTCGCCGTCGTGATCGAGATCTGCACGGATGGGAAACACTTCATCGGCACCCACGTCCACGCGCCCATAGCACACGCGCGGGTCGCCGTCGATATCCGTCGCGCCCGGCGCGGGCGCGAAAGCCGGGTCCCCAGCATTGATGCACGGTGAATCCTCCGTTAGATGATAGTTGTAGACATGGTAGGTGTCGCCTGCTTCGACCCAACATGCGCCTGCTTCGACCGTGGGCCAGTCTGCCCAAACCGTGATTGTGTTGGCCGTGTTGCCGACAACGGCAAACTGTAGCCTCTGCGACGCATCGGGGTTGACCATGTTGCCCACCAGCTCGTCATGCTGCCAGGTGGCCGCGTCGTCAGTGAAGATGGCGCGATACGTGTCCGCGTCGTAGGTGGCGTGTAACGTCCAGGTTCCGCTTGCCTCGACGCGAAAGGGCGGCTCGTCATCGATGTTGCCATCGCCCCAGTCCAGCATGCCCCCGCTTCCCACGTAGGCGCTAGTCCTCCCCCCTTGAACATCGCTGTACAGGACTGCGACGGTCCCATCATGAGTCACCGCGATCTCGTGTCCCTCAAACCCATGGTTCGCCCAGAGAACGCAACTGTTCATCGTCGCGCCCCCGTGCCTGCAGTAGATTCCGCCGCCGCGCCTAGCCCAGTTCGCACCAAACGTGCAGTTGCGAATCGTCAAGGCGCTACCGACGCCAGCGAAGCGAATGCCGCCACCACCTCCGCTGCTGACATAACCTCCGGCGGAGTTGCCGCAGATCATGCAATTGAGGACTGTAAGAGGGCCGCCCAACACCGAGCAGCACATCCCTCCGCCCTCGCCCCAGCCGCGACACGAGTTCCCGCTAATGATGCAGCCGCTGATCATGGCTTCGCTACGGGAGCAATAGATTCCCCCGCCGTCCGCGTACTGACCGACGGTGGCGTTACCAGTTATCGCGCAGTCGGTGATGACCGGGCTGCTTGCGAAGCAGAACACCCCGCCGCCCGCATCGTCGTGAGTCTCGCCCAAGGCCGCATTCCCGCTGATCACCGATTCCGCGACCACGCCGGCGCTCAGCTCGTCGAAATAGATCCCGCCGCCTCTTTCGGCTGAGTTCCCTGAGAGCAGACAGTCGCTGACGATTATAGTGCTGCGCTCCTCACAGTAGATTCCGCCGCCGTCACGCGCCGAGTTCTCGCTGACAGTAGATTCGGTGATCGTCAGGCCGCTGTTCTCGTGGCACGCGACGCCGCCACCACCCTCGCGACCGTACGGGTAGCCTCCGGTAGCGGTATTCCCGCGTATCGTGCAGCCGCTGATCGCTAGGTTGCCCTCCAGGCAGGAGATGCCGCCGCCGTGCTTCCCGGCTGAGTTGTGGCTAACAGTGCAGTTGACGATCGTGGCCTCGCTGCGACGACAATAGATGCCGCCACCGTGGTAGTACGCTAGGCAATCAATGATTCTGCAGTTGAGGATCGTAGGGCTAGCTTGGTAGCAGTAGATACCGCCCCCCAGCCCGAACGACGGGTACCCTGGCCATACATGACCGTTGACGACAGTTACACCGGCTAGGACTGAATTCGCGCTCTCGTCGCTGTAGAACGTGAACCCCCGATGCGGATCCTCCTCGCAGACGCCGCAGTCAACGATTGTCGTGGCGACCATCGCAGGATCCTCGGGGTCGGTGCAGCGAACCGTGATCGGCTTCCCACAGAAGTCTATGTCGCGATTCCCGTCGCCTGTGTAGACCCGAGGCGCAAGCACCACGGCGTCGCCTGGCTGAGCAGCATCTATCGCAGCTTGGATTGTCGGATACTCAGATGGGACCTGGCGAGTTGTGCCGATCCGCAGGATTACGGCCACGGATTGTGGCGTATTGCTCGCCTGCGAGGCCGCGATGCCCAGGATGCACCCATGCGGGCCCGCTTGGAGCCCGGCGACATCGAGCGTGACCGTCGCCAAGTCGACCTCGCCAGTGGACTCGCCCGCCAACGGCGACACCTGCAGCCAATCGCAGTCCTCACTGATCTGCCAATCAAGCGTTCCCGTCCCCCCGTTCTGGATGGCCAGAGTCCTTGGAGAAGGAGCCGGCCCGTCGGCAGGCACCACGAGTTCCCAGACATGCGGTGACAACGCAATGACTGGTGCTAGGCCGCCGTACTCGTAGGCACCCATGTCGGCGACAGCGAGGCCATCCCCGTCGCCATCAATTGAACGAGGGTTGCCGTCCGCGTCGGTCGGCGGCAAGCCGCCCGGGGGATCGTTGGTTCCGGCGTCGACACAGGGCGAGTCGGACGTCAGATGGACATCGTCCCCAAGGACAAAAGCAGGGCTGGCGTCGATGTTGCCATCCCCCCAGTTCAGCGTGCAGCCCTCCTCTACGTCCGCCGATGCCTCGCCGCCTTCGACGACGCAGTGTGAGACTGTCAGGGAGGAGTGTGAGGAAGAAGAGGACCTCAAGGCGATCTCAGGGCCCTTAGAGGCAACGTCGTCCCACAGAATACAGTTGACCAGCGTCGCATTACTGAACTCGCAACGAATCCCGCCGCCGGATGAACTCTCACAGGTACTCCCGTTGCCGCTGATCTTACAGTTGCCAATTGTTGCACTACTGTGATAAGAACAATAGATTCCGCCGCCATTGCGGCTGGAATTGCCGCTAACCACGCAATTGGTAATCGTCGGTGTGCTGTAGTAATAGCAGTGGATCCCGCCACCCCGCCCAGAAGCAGACGTGCGATTCCCCACGATGACGCAGTTCTCAATCGTCGGGTCGTTCTCTGAGCAACGGATCCCGCCGCCGCTGTAGCCCGCTGAGTTCCCGCTAATCGTACAGTCGGCGATTGTCGTAGTGCCGCTATAGCACCGGATGCCGCCGCCGCCGCCACCCGCCGTATTGCCGCTCACGGTGCAGTCCCTGATCGTCGGGCTCCCGCCAGTGAGCCAGATACCTCCGCCGTCGTAGCTGGCCGAGTTAGACCAAATGACAGTGTCCTCAATGACTGGGCTGCAGTCGATGAAGCAACTGATTCCCCCGCCGCTTGCTCCGGCACGAGGTGCAGGAAGAACTCCCGGTTGCCCTTG
>CAYGAN010000200.1:7273-8471 GCA_964347585.1 uncultured Planctomycetales bacterium
CATAGCTAGCGATCCCGCCGCCGCTCCATTTGCTTACGTTGTCGCGAATCACGCAGGCGCTGATGGCGGGATTGCTGCCCTCGTGGCAGGATATCGCTCCTCCGATGCCAGCCGAGTTACTTGCCATGACACAATTGGCAATGGTTGGGCTCGAAGCCCAGCAGAAGACCGCGCCGCCGCAGGAGTCTGTATGATCGTCGCCGCCCTGCTCCTGAGGGCCATAGCCGTTGATGATGCTCACGCCAGCGATCGCGGAGCTGGGGCCCTCCCCGGAGTGGAACCGAAAGCCCCGGTGTGGCTCAGCCAACGTCCCTTCGCAGTTGATGACCGTACCGGCCGCTATGTCCGGATCATCCGGGATCGTACTGCGCACCGTGATAGCCTTGCCGCCGAAGTCGAGGTCGCGGTTGCCGTCCCCCACGTACGTGCCGACCGCGATCACCACTTCGTCGCCTGGGTTAGCTGCATCAATCGCTTGCTGGATTGTGGAGTACTGCGCGGGCACATTGAGCACGTCCGCGGCGGCTCTCCCGGCTAGCAAGCCGAAGACCACCACCAAGCTGGAGCGTGCTGTCGTCGCGTAGTAGGTTGTTCCGGTAAGCACGGTCGAGACCCCGCAACGAGTGAGGCCGTCGGCCTCTCCACCCCTCGGCATGTTCCTTCCCCTTTTTCCCGAGACTGAACTGGTCTTCCCTTAGCTTACCGCCCCAGCGGGATCAGCGTCAACTGATTTCCTTATAGGAGCCGGACACAGATCTGCGAGCCAAACCAAGAGAGGGAGGTGGCCGCCATTGCTGCGTGCCCACGCCGCGCCAACGCCAGACCGCTGAGTGCCGGGTTCACGTCTTGTCTCGGTTCCCCTTCGCCTTGCGCACCCACCTAGGCTTTCTGGTGCGGGGCTTCGGCTGGACCACATCGCTCGTCAGAGCCTGTTGTCGGAGTATCGTGCCGATCTAGCGCTTGCGCTCGGCACTTGGCTCAACGCGTCGCCTGAGCATCGCCCACACGATGGTCCCAAGGCTGATAGCGGTTGCAGGGCGGTTGCTCGTCGATGCGTCGGCCAGACCGCTCCGAGATCTCGTAGCGATCGAAGTGCTCCTCCAGACGCTGGGTCAGCGATGCGATGATCGACCGATTCGCCGGGTCGTCGATCCGGTTGGTCCGCTCACGCGGGTCAGCGGCCAAATCGTAGAACTCG
>CAYGAN010000201.1:0-1330 GCA_964347585.1 uncultured Planctomycetales bacterium
TCGTAGTGTCGGATACTCGGGCATCAGGTACTGCCTCTTACCCGGCAAATGCGGGCTGCCGGCAGCAACAGTAGTCTGCTCACCTCAAGCGCCCAATGCAAGGCCACGATGGGCCACGACGAACAGACACGAGGGACGTGATCCTTCACCGCTTCGCCCTGTCTTTTGCTGATGCCAAGGGGCCGACGAGCAATCCGGCGGTTCTGACAGACGGTAGTCAAGCGGGACACAAGGAGGCCCTTGCGGCCGGGCAACTCGTCCGTTTGACGCTCCCTCCGTGTACAGAGAATCGCACCGTTTATGAAACACTGGCGGAGGGAAACCGGCGGCCCACTTGGTTGGTCCGCCACGCGGGCGTGGACTGGCAAGTTCGCAACGCACCGGTGGCGGATAGAGGTGATCACCTTATCGTCCGTCCGCTTCGAAACACGTTCTCTGATCGTCGGGAAATCATTATCGTTCCGATGGCAGCTACGGACGAGCCCTTCGTTCATTGCCTTCGCAACGTAGATAACGCTGCGATCTATCCACTTAACAGGGGCAGCAAGTCGATCCGCATCGAGATCCGCGATGCCGTCGGTCGGTGCGAGGCAGAAATCGTTTCGGCGTCAGATCCACGCAGCGTCACGGGGGCCGATCGGTGCACGCGGAAGGGCAACCGATTGATCCTTAGTGCCGGGCAGGGAGACATACGTGAGCTGAGTTTCTCATGAAGGTCGCTGAACGTTGCCGTTGGGCGATGCTAGGCGGGGCTGTCAGCGTTCCTCTTTCCTCCGGACGCCTCTCCAGCCTCCCGGTCGTCGCCCGCAACGTCCTCACCGAGGCTACGTTGGCCCGACACGGCCGCTGAGCCGTCAATCCCCAAGGCTTTGCCTGCGTTTCGTTGCCCCGGCTCCACTTACGCATCGACTTGCGCCCAGCGATTTGACCTCTTACCGGCTGGCCTGCCGCGTCCGACTCAAATCGACACGGATCCAGCCCGCGTGATGGCGGTCTGGAGATACACGCCGGAAGTTGAGCCAGATACTTACCGAGAAGTGCACCGCCTCGTTGCATGGAATAACGCCGCGGGAGGCGCTGTTCCATTCCAGCCTTCCTGTAGAGGCTGGATCCCGGTCCGTGACTATCCTTGTGCCTGACCTAGTTCCTTGCCCTTGCGCTTTGTGCGCGTGCCGCCCGGCAGATCCTCCACGACATAGCCGCGGGCAGCGAGATCATCGCGGATCTGATCGACTCCGCCAGCGACGGCTTCCCTTCGATCTTTGAGGGACATAAAGCGAGCCAATACGTGAGGTTGGCCCGGATAGCCGAAGTTGATGCCGAGCGCGCC
>CAYGAN010000201.1:1340-8468 GCA_964347585.1 uncultured Planctomycetales bacterium
ATCATCGCGGATCTGATCAGCGAGGGCGAAGTCCTCGGCCCTGCGGGCCTCGTCCCGGCGACGAACGAGCTCTTGAACTTCCGCGGGGGGTGCCTCAACCTCGTCCTCAGGTGGGAGAATCCCGAGGACCCCGTCAGCCGCATACAGGGCCGCCGTAATGTCGCTGGCGTCATCGCGGCAGAGCTCGCCTTGGGTCATCATGTAATTGGCCTGTCTGGCGAGGCGGAACAGCGCGGCCAGCGCTGCGGATATGTTCAGATCGTCGAAGAGCGCTTCGCGAAAACTTTTCTTCATCGTGAGGATCCACCCCTCCAGCTCCGGCGAGCGGGGACCTGACGCGGTCACCGCGCTCACGTTGGCCAGACAGTCGTCGAGCCTGTGAAGCGAAGCCCGAGCGGCTCGCAGTCTATCAGCCGTCAGGTGAACAGGTTGACGATAATGGGTCTGAAGCAGGAAGAAGCGGATCTCGCGAGGCGAGTATCCTTGCCCGACGAGGTCCGCCAGGGCCACGCAGCTGTCCTGCCCGTAGGTCATCTTCTTGCCCTTGGCCAGGACCAACTCCGAGTGCAGCCAGAAGCGGGCCTGCGATTCGGCTGTAAGGGCGCGGCTCTGGGCAAGTTCGTTCTCATTGTGCGGAAAGATCAGGTCGGCCGACGCCGTGTGAATGTCGAACCGCTTGCCGAGTTTTGCCCGTGCCATGGCGGAGCACTGGACGTGCCAGCTCGGTCGGACATTGCCCCACTCGGTCTTGTAGCTCAATCCCTTGCGCATCTCGGCCAGCGTGGACCGCCTGAGCAATGTAAAGTCGCGCGGGTCATCCTTGTCGTATCGGTCCAGGTCCACGGTGGCGCCGATCCTGATCTTACCGAGGTCTTTGCCGGACAGCTCGCCGTAGCTGGTCACACGGCCTATGTTGAAGTACACCGAACTGAGCTTCTCATAAGCAAAGCCCCGCTCGACCAGCGACCGGGTCAGCGCGATCATCTCATCCACGGATTCGGATGCGCGGGTGTAGGTGTGCGCGGGCTTGGTGCCGAGCGCGCGCATGTCCTCATGGAACTCGGCCTCGTACTGGGCACACACCTCGGCCATGGGCCGCCCGGTACGCTCGGACTCCTGGATGGTGTTGTCATCGAAGTCCGTGATGCTCACCACATGCTCGACCTCATACCCGGCGAACTCCAAGGTGCGCCGGACGAGATCATCGACCAGCATTCGGCGCAACACACCCAGGTGGGGTCTTGTATGCACCGTCGGACCGCAGGAGTACATCGTGACCTTGGTCCCGCTCGAGATCGGTTCGAATGGTTCGTAGCGCCTGGACAAGGTGTTGAAGAAGTGAAGCCTGACGGGCGCGGCCTCGGGCTCGGCGACCTGGAAGAGCGAGGTGGACAGATACCGCTCGCCGCCGTCCGGCAGCACGGCCACGATCACACCGGACTCGATCCGGGCCGCTATCTCGCAGGCTACGTGCATGGCGGCACCGGAGCTCATGCCGACGAGCAGCCCCTCCTCGCGCGCAAGCCTGCGCGTCATCTCGTACGCTGCGTCGTCTTCGATGTTGACCTTCTCGTCCATCGCCTGGGGGTCATAGATCCCGGGCACGTAGGCTTCCTTCAGGTTCTTGAGTCCCTGAATGTGGTGCCCGAGGTAAGGCTCCACGCCCACGATGCGGATATCGGGGTTCAGTTCTTTCAGCCGTCTGGAACAGCCCACGACCGTTCCGGTCGTGCCCATCGTCACCACGAGATGGGTAAGGCGGCCCTGTGTCTGCCGCCAGATCTCAAAGGCCGTAGTATGGTAGTGGGCGAGCACGTTGGCCGGGTTGTTGAACTGATCTGGCATGAAGAACTTGTCGGGCTGCTCCGAT
Organism: uncultured Planctomycetales bacterium; assembly: GCA_964347585.1. GTDB lineage: Bacteria > Planctomycetota > Phycisphaerae > UBA1845 > CAYGAN01 > CAYGAN01. Next base: position 3,211 of record CAYGAN010000201.1, read on the forward strand.
GCAAGCTGGTACGCCCGCTCGATGGCGCCGTCGGTGCCGCGATCAGCGGGCGTCAGTAGGAACTCGGCCCCGAGAGCAGCGAGGATCTTGCGGCGCTCGAGCGAGACGCCCTCGCTCATGGCCAGGAGCACGGGGTATCCCTTGACCGCAGCGACCATGGCCAGACCGATGCCCGTGTTCCCCGAGGTGGCCTCGAGGATCGTCTTGCCCCTGGCAAGTTCGCCGCTGCGCTCAGCCTGCTCGATCATGAACAGGGCGATGCGGTCCTTGACAGAGCCACCCGGGTTGGCCCTCTCGAGCTTGGCAAGTATCCGGACCTCGGGATTCGGGTTGAGCGTGCGGATGGGCACCAGAGGCGTGTTGCCGATGAGCGAGAGAATCCCGGGTCTGTGCGGTGCGTCGCCGTTGCCTCGGGTCGCTGCCGTTGCGTCAGTCTCGTTCGTGCCACTCATGAACCGGACATGATACAGGATTCTCCCGGGACCGTCTGCAATTCAGCGTGCGAGGCACTCTCATCGCGATCGCGGGACAATCTCAGGTGCGGCAACGCCCGGCCCGGCCGACCTGGAAGGTGCTAGAAACCCCACGCGGTTCGCCTTACCGGAACGATCCAACGGCTCACTAGCGATCATCTCGATCGAGCAGTGTCATGGTTCTGTCGAGGTTCGCCGTTCGCATTCAGCCAAACGCAGCAAAAGGGCCGGTGCGGCACAGAGGTGCTCAGGGTTCACTTCGGCTTGGTGGATGGCCACACCGCGCGACAAGCGGGAGCAGCTCTCCATCAACACCTGGGTACTATGGCAGGGCAGCACAAGCTTCCAGAGCCTTGATCAGCCGCTCAGGTATGACAAACCCTGATGCACGCCACGCGCCCTCCCAGGTGCCCTGAATGCCAGAGCGGCAGCCCCCTTGGTAGCCTGCTGGCGGGAGCTGACCCTCGCAAGGACGCGCTGAGCCTGCAACCTGTGACCGGGGGGCTGACATCAGGCAGCGCCGGTTGTCGGTGCTCGTGAGCGGTCCTAGAATTCAGCGAGTCACTTCGGCCAGGCAAGTCAGGACAGGAGGATGGTCAGATGTTCAGAATAACACTGGGGCTCGCGTGCCTTGTTGCGTTCGGGACGTGTGCCGTCTCAGCACAAGCGCACAAGCCGATCTTCAGCGATGGCTCGGAGCAAGATCCCGAGAGCGCCATCAGGATCGACGACGTGGCTGTCTCCTACGTCGTCTATCACGAGGCGACCACGGAGGCCCCCCTGCTGTGGTTGTCGTTCGATGCGACAGCCGGCCAGGAAATCTTCGCCCAGCTTGGCGTTCCAGTCATTGACCGCTTGCGGGACCTCCGCCCGTCGCTGGCCTTGCTGGGGCCCGGCCTACCAGAAGTCGAGTTGCCCTTCAGCATGCCGAACGGCCTCGGTGGACTTGTGCTGAGCTCGGACGAAGTGACGGACCCTGAGCTCTTCTATGAGCCGATCACCCGCACCGAGTCCTGGATTCTGGGCGATTTGGAGACCTCGGCTCTCCAGTCAGGCCGACACTACCTGGTGGCGTGGGTCCCGAGCGGGCAGACCGGCAAGCTTTGGGTGGCTCCCGGCAGGGAGGAGCAGTTCGGCTTGGAGGATATCGTTTCACTTCCGGCCACAATCAAGCAGGTGCGCGCGTTTCATGAGGTCGCCGCAGCGCGCTGCGCGTGCTGCCTGCCGGCGCTGGGGGCCGGTGCCTTTCTGTTCGGGGGGATGTGGCTCGCCAAGGCCAGGCGGGCTTCCCGTAAGACGCCGTGACGTCAACTCAGCAGGAAGCCCGCTGTGCTCAAGCGTTCTGCCGCAACGCCACATCCTTGGCAACGCAAGCCCATATTGGGGCCGCAGGTACCGGCTGCGCATGGCCAGTCCGCATTCTCGCTGCTAGACGCTCCATCTAGGCCGGTTCACAGCCAGCCCACGGCAGGCGCCAAGTTGCTGCCCGCCGAGTGCGGCACCTATGTCCTGTGCGACCGCTCGGGCCAGGTCCTCTACGTCGGTAAAGCCAAGGACGTCCAAGCTCGGGTTCGCGGTCACCTTCGCGACCGCAAGCCGGACGGGCTTCTGGCGAGCTGGACCGTGAGTGTGGCCCGAATTGAGGCACGGATCGCCCACAGCGAGCTTGAAGCCCTGCTGGTTGAGGCCGACCTCGTCAGCAAGCTGCGCCCCCCATTTAATCGTCACCTGCGCAGGTGGCCGCAGTACTGCTACCTGGCCCAAACAGACGAGCCTCGTGCACCGTTGTCCCTGTGCCTGGAGCCAGAAGTCAGACCGTGCTGTTTCGGTCCGTACCGTTCGCGTGGCCAAGCGATGGCCATTGTGGAGGCAGTCTTCCGCGTGATCAGCCGGCAGGACAGGGACAGGCGTGCGTTGTCGCAATGCTACGGCCTGCTCGCAGGTGAAGATGATTCTCCTCTTATCGACCTTGAGCACGCGTACGGATTGCACTGTGCCGCCGATGGCGCGGGCGGGGAGGGGAGCGTACCCAAGCACATCAAGGTCCTGAGAAACGCATTCAGTCGGGCGGTTCTGCTCCGTGCGGCAGAAAAAATGCTGGCAGGCTTGCTACTTCTTCCCGGTCCGTCGGGAGCACAAACGATCGCTATGGTCACGCGCGAGGGGCTTTATCTCGATGCGATTGACCGAGGTGCCCGGACCTCGCACCCATTCCTTGAACGCTATCGGTTCAGGGCTCGGGAAGCGATTAAGGCAAGAGGCCGACGACTTCCAAGATCCATTGCAGATTGCCTTTGCATAGCTGTCAGGCAGGTGTCAAGGGCCAGCAACAGCTGCCGATTCATTCCGGCGGAAACGGCTTGCCGGCTGTCAGCCAAGGAGATCCTGGAGTTCCATGACGAGGAACCGGAAAAGCAGGCGGATGGCGAACAGAACGGGAGTTGACGGCTGATCGCCACCCTAGGCTCATCCAATAGGGCAGCGCACGCGCTTCGGATCGCCTCGATCTTCGCGTGTGCCGTGCTAGCTACCAGCCGACGGATCGACCCCAATACGATCGCCAGCGCTATGCGCTCGGGATGCCGGCAGTTCGTGGGCGCGCCATTCAATCCGGAGGATTTGGGTGCGATGGCAGTATGGAGCCCTTGGCCATTGAAGGGTTCGCTGCTCGCCGACAGAGCCAGGTAGGATTGTTGAGCGGACCCAGTTGTTCGGCATGCCAGCGCCCCGGGCGCGACCCGGATGAGCGGCATCATCGAAAAAAGTGTCTGACGATCTGGGTGGGGCAGTCGTCTGGGCTGCGCCGAGAGCGGCAGAGAGCCCCTTTCAACGGACGGATGGAGCCAGATTCGCACGACGGACAGGCCCAGTAGGGACGACCCACGATGGCACCGGCGATTTCGGCTCGCTCGCAGGCCGCTTGTTCATGTGCGATGGCAACTTGAGGTCAGGCGAACGTGGAATCCCCATTTCACGGCAATAAGGCAAGGAACTGACCGTTCTAAGGGACGGTTGCTCGAATCGATGCTGCCATAACCGTATAATGCGCGGACGATGCGGCCATCTGGTTGGCTGTGAAGTGTAAACGTGTAAGCTAGGAGGCCTAGTACACCCTGTCCAAAGGAGACAGAGCCATGAAGCGCTCAGCAGTGTATGCCATCACGGTGACGGCCGTGCTGGCTGGAGTTCTTGTGGGCAGAGTCGTTGCCGGTGCGGACAAACACCGCCCGCTGACCGAGGAGAAGAAGAAGGATTTGCTGGAACGATTCGGCGATCAGGGCATCGATGCCAACAGTGATGGTGCCCTAACCGACAAGGAAGTGCGGGAATTCTTTGCCGACAAGGGCCATCGCTGCAAGAAGGGCGAGAGCAAGGGGGAGGCTCACCATCCTAAGAAGGCGCATCAGAAGCATGCGTGGCAGCCAGCTCATGCGCTCCACTTGCTCGACATGCTGGAATCGCCAGCCATGCCGGAGAAGCTCACAGCCAAGCAGCTACCCGAAGCCGATACGAACGGCGATGGCCAGATCAGCAAGGAGGAGTGGAACGCCATTGTGCAGAAGAGGAAGCAGGAAACTCTTGGCTACCTTGTCAAGCGCGTCTCTGGGATCGACGCCGATGGCGATGGCAAGCTCAGTTCGGAAGAACTCGCAGCGTTCAAGACAAAGCAGCTCGAGGAGTTTTGCAAGGAAACCCTCAGCAAGCATCCCGACGCGGATGCCGACGGCAACGGGGCCCTCTCGGACGCGGAGCTCAAAGCATTCAAGGCGAAGTGTTCGAAGGACCGCTGTGCGCGCATCCTGAAGAAGGCCCCAGAGGCCGACTTGAACGAAGACGGCAAGCTGAGCGACGGCGAAATGCTCGCCTTCAAGCTCAAGCACGCCCCTCACGGCCCTGACAAGAAGAGCGGTTCATGCGGCGTGAAAGGCGAGGTCTCCCACGATCGGAAGGCCAAACACTCCTGCGCCAAGAAGGGCAAGGGCTCGTAGGACAAGCAAGGTAACCGGCATTCTCGGTGAGGTCACTTGGTCTCGCGCGGGCGGGTGACCTCACCGCATTCTGTGTGACCGTCGAAGCCATGATCTATCGGTCGAAACACGACAGCGCCTGGTGCACGAGGCCCTGTAGGGTCGTCGGGCCCTGCTTGTTGCTGCGCACAAGAGTCCGCCCGAGTAGGAAATCTCCTGATGTACTGCAGGATAGCAATGAGTTCTTTAATGGGGTGTCTCCTGCTGCTGGGGACGCCCTGCCTTGCCGGACCACCGGAAGAGGCAGCCAAGGCGTTCGCGGAGGGCAAGGCGTTGCTGAAGAAGGCCGATTTCGATGCAGCGCTCCAAGTGTTCAGGACGGCCGCAAGACTCGACTCAGACAATCACGAGTACCGCCAGCATTACGCCATGCTGCGCCAGGTCATCCGGATGCGCCAGCAGATCGATAAGGAGCAGAACTCTGATCAGTGGATGCAGATGAGCCGGGCGCTTCGCAGCTTTTATTACGCTCATCAAATCTTCTCCGCCGCCCTGCGACTCGATGAGAAGATCCACGAGCGAATCGCGTCGTCCGATTCAGCCGCCATGCTGGCCGAGACCCAACTTGCCTTGGGCATGGACGCCGCCGCCGAGATGCTTACCAGCCTGAAAGACGTGGAGGCGACGCCGCGAACGAACGTGCTCTTGGGCATCGCGCTCGCGCGGCAGGGGCGAATCAACGAGGCCAAGGTGCTGGCCAGAAAGACGGCCGTCACGAACGACGCGGGGCCGCGATCGCTCTACGAGTTCGCATGCC
>CAYGAN010000202.1:0-1359 GCA_964347585.1 uncultured Planctomycetales bacterium
CGTTGTGGCTGTATCTGTGGGGCGACGCCGTCGTCGGTGGCGAGGACCTGCACTGGTTCTACCTGACCCACACGTCGGTGACAGCCACTGCGGGCCTGTGGGCGATCTATCTGTTCCTCTCGAATCGGAAGGCCTGCGCATTCGTGCTGGCCGGCGGGATGTTCAACTTTCACGCGATGCAGGCCGGCTATGTGGTCTGGATGCTGCTGGCAGCGCATTTGGCATCCAGCCGACCCCTTCGCTGGCGCCGCGTGTTGCTGTACCTGGCTCTAGCCGCGGCGACCGCTGCGCCGGGCGTGTTCTGGATGATTCGATCGGCCTCGGTAGCTTCCGTACCGGACCTGCCGGCGCTGCTGCGATCGTACTTCCCGGCCCACTTCTTTGCGAGCAGTTGGACTGCCGAGCAGTGCGTGAGCTTGCTTGTATTTCTGAGCATGGTCGGCATCTCGCTGTGGCGCTTGCGGCCGGGCGCGCAGGTCACGGCGCTGCACGGCTTTGTCGTTGCGATACTGCTGCTGTGGGGCGTCGGCAACGTCTTCGGCGATCGCTGGTCCATCGCGCTGGTTCTCAAAATGCACGTGTTCCGAAGTAGCTCGTATCTAGCCATCATCGGGCTGGTCGCGATAGCCGGTTATCTCGCCCAGCGTTGGCGTCAGGTTGAATCAAGCAGGGCCCCACCCGCGATTGTGGTTGTTTGCGCGCTTGGGCTCGCCTGGCCGAGTCAGTTCACGCTTGGCTCGCTTTGCCCCAGCCACCTGCGATGGGCGGTCCTCGGCTGCGTCGTGCCATTCCTGTGTGCGGAAGGCCGAGATTGGCTGCGGTCGATCGCTGCGTTTACCTGCGGCGCAGTCATCTTCGGGCTCTTCTGTGTGGAGGGGCTGTTCGCGAACGACTATCTTGCCGCCAGCACGGCCGGCCTGGCAGTGATGGCATGTCTGGTCTACGTTCGTCTCGCTGATCTACTCAAGCCGATCGCCTCCGTAGTCATCTGCGCGATTATTGCGATCGGCGTTGTTCGCGGACAGGACAAGCTGGCGGCTACTCGGCATGAGGCGCTCAGTTGGGCCGCTCCGTGGTTCGACGTGCAGCGGTGGGCTCGTAAGCATACGGACAAGGACACGCGTTTTCTGACCCCGCCGGACATGGAGGGCTTCCGTGTGTTCTCGGAGCGACCGGTGGTGGGGGAGTTCAAGGACGCCGCCGCCGTGCTCTGGGACGCTCAGTACGCTGACTACTGGCGTCGATGGGTCCGCTCCTTCCGCGGCGATCCGTATGCAACAGACCTCGCAATCTGGGAACGATTCAGACGGCAGTGGGACCTGCTCGATGCGAGCGCGATCCTAGAGCTGGCCCGCCAGT
>CAYGAN010000202.1:1369-2785 GCA_964347585.1 uncultured Planctomycetales bacterium
GTCCTGATCCTGCGCTACTTCGGCGCGCCGGAGCTGGCCCGCCAGTACGACAGCGACTACGTTGTCTTCCGCAGACCCGATTGGCTTGCATGGCTCGGCGGCAACCGTTTCGAGTATGATGGGCCGATCGCGTACCAGAATGCCCGTTTTGCCGTTGCGCCCGTTCCGCCCATCCCGTCAACACGCGAGAGCCGCGGGCTAACCGAATCCGGCCTCGGCAGTCTCGATGGCCTTTAGCATCCCCTTGGCCTTGTTGATTGTCTCTTTGTATTCGAGCCTGGGAACGGAGTCGGCCACGATGCCCGCGCCAACCTGGATGTAAACCTGATGTGGCTGCCCGGAACGACGGGAGGATCGGTCTGCGGAGTTCGGCGTGGCAGCGCCCGTGATCACCATCGTGCGCAGCGCGATGCAGGTATCCATGTTGCCGGCGAAATCGACGTACCCGACCGCGCCGGCGTACGGCCCGCGACGCGTCGGCTCGAACTCGTCGATGATCTCCATGGCCCGGATCTTCGGCGCGCCGCTGACCGTTCCGACCGGCAGTGCGGCCCGCAGGGCGTCGAACGCGGTCTTGCGAGGGGCCAACTTGCCCGTCACGTTGCTGCAGATGTGCATCACGTGACTGTACCGTTCGATGGTCATCACATCGGATAGCTGCACGCTGCCCAGCTCGGCGACCCGCCCGACATCGTTACGCCCCAGATCGACCAGCATCACATGCTCGGCACGCTCCTTGGGGTCAGCCAGTAGCTCGCGCTCGAGGGCGAGGTCCTCCTGCTCGGTACGGCCACGACGGCGCGTGCCCGCCAGCGGCCGGTTCGTGATGACGCCGTCCTCCACCCGGCACATGATCTCCGGAGAGCTGCCGACGAGGGTGACCTTGGGACTCTTCAGATAGAACATGAACGGGGAGGGATTGATGACCCGAAGCGCGCGGTAAATGTTGAAAGGATCCGCCAGGGTCTTGACGTGCAGCCGTTGCGACAGGACGACCTGGATGATGTCGCCGGCACGGATGTACTCTTTGCAGGCATCCACGGCCCGCTCGAACTGATCCCGTTCGAAGTTGCTCTCGAAGCTAAGAGTCGGCTCGCCAACCGGATCGATGCGTCCCACCGCAATCGCACCGGGCCGAGCGAGCCGCTCCACGATGCGTTCGATACGTTGACATGCCTGTTCGTAGCCGCCTTCGACGCCGTCGCGATCCACATGTGCGTGGCTAACGACCTTGATCGTCTTGCTGACGTGATCGAAGATGACCATGCTCTCGTAGATGCCGAACAGGAGGTCCGGCAGGTGCCGATCGTCCTGCGGCGCGTGCGGCAGGTGCTCGTAGTATCGGACCATATCGTAGGCGGCGTAGCCGACCGCGCCGCCGACGAATCGCGGCAGTTCGGGCAGGTGCACCGCTTG
>CAYGAN010000202.1:2795-7097 GCA_964347585.1 uncultured Planctomycetales bacterium
CCTCCACGATGACCTCGTTGCGTGTCGCTTCGAACACCACGAAAGGTTCCGCTGCGATGAACGAATAGCGCGCGATCTTCTCGCCCCCGATAACACTTTCCAGGAGAAACGCATGTTCGCTCGATTCGACCAGCCTAGCGAATGCGGTCACCGGGGTCAGATTGTCGCTGAGAAGCTGACAATAGACTGGGATGGTGTTGGCCTTCGTTGACAGCTTGGCGAACTGATCCCGCTCGGGACGATACGAATGCATACCGGCATGCTAGTCAGGCTCCGGGGCCTGGTCAAGCTGCACAGCAAGGCGTGCGGTTGGCATCGCTCGAAGCTTGCTTAGGTGCCGGCAGACGCGTAGAATCAGCTGTTTCATTAGCGCACGCTTGGGAGGAGAGCCATGTCGATGACCCGAGATCCGTACGTTCTGCTTGGTGTCGGTCGTCGCGTGACGGAGCGCGAGCTGCAGCGCGCGTACCGACAGGCCGTGCTTCGCTATCATCCCGACCGCAATGGGCAGGATCCGGCGGCAACGGAGCACTTCAAGCAAGTCGTTCAAGCGTATCGAAATCTGCGGCATCGACGCGGGTGGGAGCGAGCCATCGCGTCCGCAAGTCCGGCCGTAAGCACCCAGCCATTTCGTCCTTGGCAGCGTTTTCGACGCCATCGGCGTTGTTTAGGCGCGTCCAGGACGAGACTGCAGGAGTTCTGTCAGTCGCACCTGACGGCGGTAAGTCTGGTGGCGGCGGCCGTGCTGGCGCTCAGCGTCACCTTCGCGGGGACATGGTCAGACTATCGTCAGTTCGCCAAGGCCAGCGCCAATCGCGCCGCCATCAAGTCGGCGGTGTGTGATGCGGCGGCGCGCGTGGGGAGAGTGTGAGGTCCTGTTAAGGACGACGGTGATGCCGGAGCTTCCTACGCCGGTAGATCCCCAGAGACTGGATGCCTTGATCGAGCTGGCGATCAGCGAGGACCTCGGGCAACGCGGGGACCTCACTTCGCAGGTTGTTTGCGCCTCGGAAGATCGAAGGGGTAGGTTCTCAATCGTCTTTCGGGAGCAGGGCGTGCTGGCCGGTGCAGCGCTATTGGAGCATCTGTTGGGACGCCTGGCGCCGGGCGTGCATACCCAGGACTTGCCTGGTAGCGATGGGACGCTGCTTCCTGCCGGCCAGGTCGTAGCGACGTTGTCAGGACCTGCCGCCGCCGTCCTTCGGATCGAGCGCATCCTCTTGAACTTCCTGCAACGACTCTCAGGAGTTGCCACACTGACGCGTCACTACGTTGAGCAGGTGGCGGGGACCGGTGCAAGAATCTACGACACGCGGAAGACCGTACCAGGCTGGCGCGACCTGGACAAGTACGCGGTCCGGTGCGGGGGAGGATTCAACCATCGGCACGGACTCCACGATGCCATCCTCATCAAAGACAACCACCTCAGCGGGATCCCGGTTGGCCAACTGGTGACGGAGCTTGGCCAGATGTTGCGTCGCGCTTCGCGGCTCGATCCGCCGCCTGCGTTCGTTGAGGTCGAGGTCGATTCGCTCGAGCAGATGGCCAGCGTGCTTGAGGTATGCGCCGAGCGCCCGGCGAAGCTCGGGATTGACTTGCTGCTGCTAGACAACTTCTCGGTCGATGATCTTCGTGCAGCGGCTCGGCTTCGGGCTGACAAAGGCCTGGATCAATCCGTGGAGCTGGAGGCCTCCGGCAAGGTTCGGCTTGAGACCGTTCGCGATGTCGCAGAGACGGGCATTGATCGCATCTCCATAGGAGCGATAACTCACTCCGCTCCAGCCCTTGACATCGCCCTCGAGGTGAGCTCACAAGGCTAGATCATCGAGATGTAAAGAGGGTCGATGCCCCACTCTTTGTGCTGGCCGGCGATTATGCTCGGATGGTGACGCGAAGGGCCTTGGGCTCGTCGATCTGAATGGGGGCATCAAAGGTGACCGTCACGGTCGATCCCGCCGCGGCGGCCGAGGCGGCGGCTCTGTGGCCGTCGAGTCGGACATTGACCCTGACACGCTTGGATCGTGACTCGCGCCCGAGCCACTGGAGCGTGAATTGGCGGATCGTCAAGCTGCCGAAGCGCACCTCGATTGTGGCCGCCACACGCCGCGGACCGATCCGTTGAGTGAACATGCCCCAGCCTGAATCGACCGACCAGAAACACTTGAAATCCTTCGCGTAAACGCGCGGCGCGAAGCCGATCATGCGGTTCGGGGCAGAGTAACGGAATCCGCTCAGGGCCAGCAATACCGACCAGCTTGCCATCGCCCGGACGTAGTGGTGGCCGCACTCGAACTCGTCCCACGGGTTGCGTCTAACTCCGTCGTGGCGATCGCGGACGGCCTTGACGATCGAGAGGCCTTGCTCGAGCAGGCCCTCGTAGATCAGGTGGGCGGCGACCTGGTACTCGATGCCGGTCCAGACCTCATCGGCGTAAACGAAAGGCAGCGACGGGCGGTGCCCTTTCGGCCAGGTGCACAGCAGCAGGCCCTTCTCGTCGTTGACGGCGTAGGTTCGCTGGACGCTGTGATGGTCGGCCAGGCTGGTCTTGAAATTGTGCTGGAAGATGGCCTGAAGCGCACGACGGACGTGGCTCTCCGGCAGGACGTATCCTAGCCCGACGACGTGACAGAACCATTGTCCGAGCAGTTGATCGGACAAACACCCGCGGCCGAACTGATACTTGGTCTTTTCAGGATCAACGCCCTTCTGCTCGTAATAGTGGCCGTTCCACAGCTCGCGATCGAGCCGCTGCGCACCGTTCTCGCGCAGTTGGCGGTATTCCTCAGCAGCAGCGTTGTCGCCGAGTTCGCGTGCCATCTCCTCGCCCGCGCGCAACGCGCCGAGATACAGGGTGCCCGTCATGGTATTCGGCCCGAAAAACTCGATGTCATAGGTGTTGTGTTGCTCACCTTCCATGACGCCATCGCCATCGGTGTCCCACAGACCGCCTTTCCAGGCGAACTCCAGAGCGCGCTTCGCGCCCGCCCAAACGGATTCGAGAAATGCGCGGTCCCCACTGAGCTGCCATTCGCGGTAAAGCTTCAGTAGGCAACCCATCTGCCCGTCGGCAGCGGGCTTGAAATCCCACAGCCGATCGCAAAGGGGCACGAGCGTGCGAAAGGCCATGGCCCCTTCGGCGGTTGTGTTCACTTGGAAGTCGGTCAGGCGCATGGTACGTTCGAGGGCGGGAAACAGGTGCGCAAGAGCTTGCTCGTAGTTCCACACGTGGGCGCAATTCATGGGGCAGCAACCGAAGGTGTCGCTGCATCCTTCGAAACCGAGGAACCTACCGTCCTCAGTGCGGAAGCACGTGTTGGTCCGCAGGATGGACGCCTGGCTGGAAACCGCGTCAAGCACGTGCCCGGGCAATGTACTGGCCAGCAACGTGTCCGCGAACCGTCGGGTCTGGGATTCAAGACGATCCAAGTTCGTGCCTACGTAGCGGGCAACGTCCCAGGCGTCGGCGAACTGGGTGGCGTACCAGTTGCGCAGGATCTTGCCTTTGACGGCCTGCTGGGTGTTCCAGTGGTTGATCCGGTTGGGGAAATGCCAGGCGATGAGAAATGTGATCTGCTCGGCGCGTCCCGGCGGCACCCGTAGCGAGCAGGCCAGCGAGGCGTAGTCGGACTCACCCTCCGGGGAAGGGCCCGCGACGCAGGTGGCCGCCTCGAGCTTGCCGTCGTCGCAGAAGTCGTTCCAAAAAGTCTGGATGTCATCCCACCATCCGGCCCGAAGCCAGTTCGTCAGGAAGGTCTTCTCGCCGCGATGAGTAGTGACCAAGGCCATCGTGCCGAACCTCGGATCATCAGCCGGGTGTTTTGATCCGCTCATGCGAATCCCGGCGACCGGCGAGTCGGTGACGAATTCGTTGGAATTCTCTCCAAAATCGGGATGACGGCGGCTGCCTGGATGGTCCCCGCCATCGAACCCGACAGGATTCAGCATCGAGCCGACGATGCTTACCGAAGCGGCCCTCTTGCCGGGATTCGTGAGGGCGTACCGCAGAACCGCGACGGGCAGGCCCGAGTCCTTGTCGTTGAGAGGAATGAACGGGTTGAACGCCTCCAAGCTGACACTGAGGGGGAACTGTGTGTCGGTGAATTCAACTCTGGCGAAGGGGTACGCACCTATGAACCTGGCGGAGGCTAACCGGGCGAGGCCCCAGACCTGAGCGGGAGGCAGGCCGTGCGACGCCGCGTAGGGCGGCTCTCGTCGCGCCTCGACGGGGAGGTCACGACCCGGGTCTTTTCGCTGGTCTTCTCGGTGGCGGTGTTCCACGCGGCTCGCTCGATCAGAGCGGGC
>CAYGAN010000202.1:7107-8289 GCA_964347585.1 uncultured Planctomycetales bacterium
CGCGTAGGGCGGCTCTCGTCGCGCCTCGAGCACGCGGGCCATCGGCTTGGTGCCGGCGGGCTTGGCCCAGATCGCAAAGAAGCTGTACGGCAGGGATCTGCCCTTGGACGGACGGTTAAATACCTCCCAGTCACGTAGTTGGCCGTAACCGCCCAGAGAGATGGTACCCGTCCCGATTCCGCCCAGCGGAAAGGCGATTTGCGAAAGGGCTTGTCCGGCGAAGACGCGACGTTCGGCCTTGCCGAGTAGGTCGGTCTTGGAAAAGGTTCGAGGTGGAGTGCTGTGAGGCATCGGTCAACTCCCAAATGGTACGGACGAGAACTCCAAGCCGATGAGTCCGACATGGTTTCGCGGCAAGGGGAGGTTGTCAAGCGGCTCGGCGAGATTGGGACTTGGGTGGGAGGCGCCGCGCCGTGGACAGCGCGTGGCGGAAAGAGAGACTCGAAACATGAAGCACCCGCGGGCATGTTTTCGCGTACAATAAGGGGGCGCAATTTCCGCGAGGAGCCCGGCATGAGGCGAACAGTGCACGCGATGTTGATGATTGGGGCAATCTCCGGGGTAGCGTGGGCAGAGCTCGAGGCGGCGAGGGATGACAAGGACGCCCGCAAAGCGAAACACGGGGGTCTGGCCAGGCCGAGGGCCGCGCCCGAGCCTGTTTCAGGGTTCTGGCCGACGGATCAGTTGGTTGAGAACTGGATCCTGCGCATAACGGACAGCGTGGCTGATCAGTACGGGCTGACCGATGAGCAGGCCGCCAGGCTCGATGAGATGAGCATCCGACGGTGGAAGCCGTTCATTAGCGATCTGCGGCCGGTCGCTCAGCCCCTGGTCAATCAGTTCATCGAGGCGAAGTTCGCCCCCAAGCCGCCCGACCCGGAGATGGTCAAACGCTGGGCGAAGCAAGCCAAACGGGTGTTCGAAACGATACGAGGTGAGATGGAGGCGGCCCAGACCGAGTTCGCAAAGATTCTCACACCCGAGCAGAAGCCGAAGTTCGAGGCCGACGTGTTTAAGTTCACCATGTCCACGCAGACCATCGAGCAGAAACTCAAGCAGTGGGAGCAAGGCAAGTTCACAGAGCGCGAGTGGTGGGAACCTACGCGGCGTGAGCGACGGCGGCGGCAACGTGAGCGCGAAGCGGCGGCGCGTGCGGCGGCAAGCACCCAGCCGGCGGTAGCG
>CAYGAN010000203.1:0-2504 GCA_964347585.1 uncultured Planctomycetales bacterium
CATCGCGAGCGGCTTCGAGCAGCTCATGTCCGCCCGTGTTGTAGAGCGCGCGGTTTTGAATGATGTGGGCGTCGCGGGTGCCGGTGTACATGGTCTCGTCGGGGTACTTGCGGCCATCCTGGAAGATCAGCGTACCGGGCTCAGGCCGGACCGGCCAAGCCGCTTCCACCGTGAGAGTCACTTGAATGTATTGCGGGTCGTTGGTTGCCTGTGGGTCGGAGATGGTGATCGTACCTGTGTACTGGCCGGGTGAGAGCGAATCGGTATCGTACACCAGGCTGATCGTGTCCCACTCACCGACGGACGTACCCGAGTTCGGAACGGACCACATCCACGAGCGGTTATCGCTGATGCTGTAAATCAGCGTGCCGCTGCCGGAGTTGCGCACTTGGTAGGTCTGGATGTCGGCGTCTTGGCCCTGTTGCACGGTCTGGGTGATCTGGGAAGGACTCCGATCGATGGTCGGGGCCTCGGAGGGCGCCTGGGTCCACTGCCAGACGTACCGATAGTTGACATGACGATTGCACGGCAGCCCCATGCCCCAGACCTCGTCGCTTGGACCGTCCACCCAGCAGCCATACGGCCCATGGGGTCCCTCAGGGTAGAAAGGACACCATCCGCCCGCCATCGGGAAGTTGCCCCAGTAGCCGTCAAGGGATCCCTTCGTGTAGATGTCCACCTGGTTGGCGGGGGGATCTGGGGCAATGGGACACGGGCCCGGGTCATCGATACTCGGCCAGCCGGCCCAGCATCTCTGGTTCTCAATGGGCTGGCCGGAGGAGTCAAGACATTTGTAGTATATGTGATGCGTCCCGCCAGATTGCGTCTCGTCCTCGTACACTCCGCTGATCAGTTTCCAGTACCAAGTGCCTGGCGGCACATCGGCCTCGAAGTAGCAGACGCCCAGATCAGACAGGCGCGAGTCCCAAGTGTCCGGGGCTCCCAGGCCGGGGGAAGGGCTGATAACACTAATCAGCCCCATCCACGCTGCCGCCGAACACACGCAACGCGCGCACAGACACATGATAACGCTCCTTTTCGCCCCCGAAACACACGCTCTTACCTTGAATCTTAACCGAACGGGCGTGTCCGAGTAAACGCGCCGCACCCGCGTGATCGGAGTGGTGCCGCCGCGCCCGGCAGGAGAACGCCAATAGCCGGTTTGACTTTCGCCAGCTGCCATCCTATCAACAAGAGTATCGCTGTTCGCGAGAGCAGGGAGAAGGCGAGCCGTCTTCCAGGTCCCAAAACTGGCCGTGAATCTCAACTGGCGTTGCACGGTGTAAGGGGGGAAACAAGATGCAATTCGTAGTTCAACAGGGGGGTCGGTTCCTGGCGTCTGAAGACGGCCCGACCGCGACCGAGTATGCGATCATGCTCGCGATGATCATCTTGGCTGCCCTCATCGCCATCGCGTTGGTTGGTGAGGATGTCAAGGGCATCTTCAACGATCTGCAAGGGGCTCTTCCCGACGGCACCTAGCGCTGCCCAGGACCGAACAGCTGCTCAAGAAATCGCGGGGCCTGCGCACATTCGCTGCCGGTGCGACAAGATGTAAGCCCTTTCTGAAGAACACCTTGCGCCCACTCGCCCACCGATGGCCCTTTCGCGACTAACCCTTTCGCTTAACCTGGGTCAATAATTTTGGATGGATAACTTACTCGGCCTCGGAAGGGCTATGCCAGACTGGGAGGTGCCCCATGACCGCGTCGAACCCGACCTTGCGTTCCGTTTGGATGGCAGCCGGGCTTGGGTTGTTCTTGCTGGCCCTGCCGGGCCCTGCCCGCGGGCGAGACGTTGCTGATCTCGACGTATTGATCTACATCCTCAAATACGCCGAGGACGACGATGACCGCGAGGACGCTGCCGAAGATCTCGGAAAGCTGGGCGATCCCCGTGCGCTGCCGGCGCTCGAGCACGCCGCCATTTACGACGAAGAGGACGACGTGCGGGACGAGGCCCGCAAGGCCATCGAGCGGATCTACAAGTATCATCCGGAGTTGATCCAGGATGCATCAATAAGCGAGGTGATCGTCGAGCAGCCAGACTATTGCCCTTCGGTCGGCGAACGCGTCATCATCGCCGAATCACCTGCGCCGCCCCCGACGACAATCGTGGTCAGCAGGCCGTGCCCGCCACCGGTGGTCATTGCCTCGCCACCCCGACCGATTATACGCCACAGGGTTGTCCACACCCACCGGGAGGTTCATCGCCAACGATACCACCGAGTTGTCCGTACCGTTCCGAGTCGGCAAATCTCGGTCCGCATCGGCGTTGGACACCTCGCTCGTAGGATCTCGTGCGGGAAGCCCCAGCATGTTCGTATCAGCCCCCAACGTCACAGCTCGGTTCACCGTCGCAAAGCTGGCCCCGCTCCGGTGGTCCGCGTGCGAGCTGCACCGAGGCACCCGGTCCGCCAGACAAGCGTGGTTCACAGGCCGCACACGCGCTCTCGAGCCCTCCAGCCGGTGATGACGGTCTTTCCCCGGGCGTGTCCCGCTCCG
>CAYGAN010000203.1:2514-5845 GCA_964347585.1 uncultured Planctomycetales bacterium
TTGCATAGCAGTCGCTCCCGCACGACCGGCGCTGCCATTCGCCGCGCTGCTGTACAGCGCTTCGTACGAGCGGTTAAGAGATAATCAGCTCGCTTGCGATGTGCGGAATATGTGCGCAGCGGCAATGCCGACGCTCGCGTGAGTCTGCTCTCCTTGGGCAACAATTCCTGACCGCACCGCGCTCAGCCGTGCTGCCTATCTGCTGCGCAACCGGCGCAGACCCTGCGCCGCACGCCTGGCGAATCCCGACCCGTCATCTCGATCCACCGGACCATGCTCTTGGTCCGCCCGATTAATCGCTATCCGAACGGCCCGATGAACAATACGATACCAAGCTCTGCGTAAGGCTCGGATGTTTGAGATGGAGGTGAGATGGGTACCAGGCACGTTGAAGTGGGTGTGATCTTCGACCTGGACGGGACGCTGGCGGACACGCTCCAAGACATCACCAACGCGACCAACGTGGGCCTGCGCTCCGTCGGGATGCCCGAGCGCAAGCCCGAAGATATCCGCAGGTTCGTCGGCGACGGCATGCCGAGGCTCGCGTTTCGGGCGCTGGGAGAGAATCACCCCGAGCTGGTCGATGCCGTGGTGCGTGCGGCGGCGGCCTACGTGCGCGTTCATCAGCTCGACCATACGCGCTTGTACCCGGGCATCCGCGGGTTGCTGTCGGATTTGAGCGCTGCGCAGGTGCCCATGACCGTCTTGTCCAACAAACCTCACGAGTTGGCGACAGCCATGGTCGAGGCGCTGTGTGGGCCGGACCTTTTCGTGGCGGTGGAAGGCTATCGCAATGAGGACGCTCGAAAACCCGATCCGGGCGGCGCGCTGCGGCTGATTGAGCAGATGGGCCTTGCTCCCCGCCAGACCGTCATGGTGGGAGATTCTGCCACTGATATCGAGACGGCGCGCAATGCCGGTGCTGTGGCAGTGGCGGCAACGTGGGGGTTCCGAGATCGCCCGGAACTGGTGGCCGCCAAGCCGGATCATCTGATCGACGAACCGAGCGATCTGGTCGAGCTGATACTGGGGCGGGCATCCTAGTCCGGTCGGGGGCCAACGTGGGCGGTCGCGGCTTCAACGCTGCTATCCCGTGCCCGACGAGCAGCGAGTCGAGCAGCTTCAGCCACGACAGCCTAACCGTTCAGGAGCAGGAATCGTGGGCTTCAAGTATCGCCTGTGGTGGACGTGGGACCATCGAATGAACTGGGGACCCATCGAGCCGGGATGGCAGACGTGCGGGTGCGGCAACCCGTACCTGAAGCGGGCGGAAACATTCCTCAGCGACTACAAGCGAGCCGTGGATCACGCCGAACGTTTCAACATCAACGGGATCGTCATTTGGGGTTTCCTTCGCGACGCCCATGGGGGCGTGGCCGCCTCGCAGGAACTCTGCAAGTACGCCAACGACCGGGGCGTGCGAATCCTGCCGGGCGTCGGCACGAGCCACTACGGCGGCATCTACTACGAGGGGAACCACGAGTTCAACGCGACAGGTTACGTCGAGAAGTTCCCCGATCGACGTGCCGTCAACGCCGAGGGCGAGTGCGAGGGCCGCCCGTGTCCGTCGCATCCCAAGACTCAGCAGTGGCTCCGGGACGGGATGAGCTGGCTGTACGAGACGTTCGATGTGGGAGGAATCAATCTGGAGCATGGCGACTTCGCGGTCTGCCACTGCGAGCGGTGCCGCGAGCTTCGCAGCCAGTTCCCCGCCGCCGATCCCGACTATTACAAGGACATGGCCGTTTCGATCCTGCCTGCGATCGAGACGGCTCACGCCTGCGATTCCGAGTCGTGGATCACCTACGCCACGTACACCGGCTTTTCTCCCGATACGCTCAAAGCTGCTCCTGCATTCGTGCGGTATCTTCCGGACTACGCGATCTGCCAGTGGACGCTCACTGACATGCTGGAATCGCAGGAAGAGATCGGGGGCGGGATCTACCGGCGGCCGGCGCACGCTTGGCCCGTCGCTATCGGCCCGCCGACCAAGCACAACGTCGGACTACTGCATCAGAGCGATCAGTGGTTCAGCGGCGCGGAGGTCTCGTGCATCGTACCCCTCATTCGAGAAATGTGCCTCAAAGCCGATGCCGCCGGGCTCGAAGGGCTAGCTTGGTACGGGGAGGCCAATCCCGATTGGACACCGGCGTGGCTGAACTACACCGCCTTCGAGTACTTCAGCGAGCGCCCGAACAACACTCTACAGCAATTCGCCGAGGATAGGCTCATAGACGTGGCTGGCGATAAGGCGCGCGCCATTGAGTTCATCGAGATCCTCGCTCGCGAAGACCGCTCACCCAAGCAGGTCAAAGCCGACTTCGACCGGGTTCATCGCGACCTGTGGTGTGCGCTGTGCTGGCTGCCGCGGTATCGTCGCCTGGAGGCCTGGCCGACCATCAAGCTGTGGGAATGGATGTTCCACTTGACGCTGCAGCGACAGTGCGCCGCCGACGCCTATGCAGCGTCGAGCGGATGATTCGGCGCGCCCGGCCGAAGCAACCTCGCTGCACTAGCTGGGTCGACTTGAGGCCCCATCTGCCGAATGGTTCGCCTCGGGGGGACGGCCGGCCGTCTGCCGCAGGTTCAGGATCAGCTCGATCTCGCCGGTGTTGCGGCCGGTCTGCCTAGCGATCTCCAGCGCACTCATCCCCTCGTCGGCCAGTTCGAAGATCTGCCTGCGGAGCGGGTCCTGCTGCTCGACTTGCTCTTCCTTTTCAGGGGCCGATGCCGCGTCTTCGGCAGGCGCCTCCGCCGCGGGTGATCCTTCGGCCGTCCGGAGTGATTGCGCCAGCGGTTCGATCCGCTTGTCCGCGTCCGCGACGGCTGCTGCCAGCTTGGCGGACTTGGCGTCGGCGGCTCGGAGTGATTGCGCCAGCCGTTCGATCCGCTTGTCTGCATCCGCCACGGCTGCTTCCAGTTTGGCGAACTTGGTGTCGGCCTGGGCGTTGATCTGGCGGGAGAGTTCCTGAAGCTGAGCGAGCAGCTCTTCCATGTCGTCCCTGATTCCCTGCTGGTCTCGGAGGCGGCTGATCTGTTCCCTCGCGTAATCTCTCGGCGACGGGCCGGACTCACGCGCGCGGCGTTGCGTGGCCAACATCAGCAGGACGATGGCCACGATGATCGCAGCCACGACAACTATGTCGCCGGGGCGAAGCGCAGCAAGGATGTCAAGGCTGCCCGGGGCCATCGTTACAGACCAATGCTAAGAAAGGCACCGCCGATCGCTCACGCAGATCGAATCCGTTGCTCGCAAGGAAGCGATTGGCTCCTAGTCGTCGTTCCGATCCGAAGCGGCCCGCCACGCCCGAACGGCTTGCTCCATTACCTC
>CAYGAN010000203.1:5855-8276 GCA_964347585.1 uncultured Planctomycetales bacterium
TGCCCGCGTCAAGCCGAGGTCCGAGGTTGCGGCCACGGTGGCGGATACTGCCGCGTGATCAGGGACGCGCAAGGCATCGAGCTGCGCCAGTCCGATCCGAAGCAGCGCGCCACGCCCGAACGGCTCGCTCCATTACCTCGCGCAGCGGCCGGCCGTGCTCTTGGGCGGCCTGGCGGCAATCGTCGAACTCCGGAGACGCAGTAACAAGCCGGCCCTGACGACTTCCGAGCTTCATCCGGATCGGGCCAAATTCCGTCTGGACCCGCTCGGATCGCCGTTCGAGCTTGCTGCGGCTCGCCGCGAGGCGTCTCACGCCGAACGTCGTCGTCTCCTGGTACAGCACCTGTTCGAGTGGATCCGCCTCGCCCGGTCTGCTCAGCACGCTGATCTTAACTCCCGGGCGGTTCTTTTTCATGTAGATCGGCGTGCAATAGACGTCGAGCGCGCCGGCCTCGAACAGCCGCTCCAGCGCGTAGCCGATCATCTCACCCGAGGCGTCGTCGAGATTCGCCTCCAGCATGACTATTTCATCGGCGTCGGCAGCTGCTGAGGTCTCGCCAATCAGCACGCGCAGCAGGTTGGGCCGGCGCGTGCCCTCGTGCCGTCCCGCTCCGTAGCCGACATGCTCGAGTCTCATCGCTGGAAGCGGGCCGAAGTCGTCGGCCAATGTGGTCAGGATCGCCGCGCCCGTGGGGGTCGTCAGTTCGGTCACTTCGTCGGATTCGGCGATCGGGAACCCCCGAAGCAGCGCAGCCGTCCCCGGCGCGGGCACCGGCAGCAGCCCGTGCGCGCACTCCACGCTCCCGGCACCCGTCGGCAACGGTGAGCAGACGATGCGCTCGACCCCGAGCCATTCAAGAGCCACACACGCGGTCACGACATCCACGATCGCATCGATCGCGCCGACCTCGTGGAAGTGGATGTTCTCCACAGTGGTCTGGTGTGCTTCCGCCTCGGCTGCGGCCAGCCGTTCAAAGATCCGCACGGCCCGTTCCTGGACGCGCCGGCCAAGATCGCTCCGTTCGATGATCTCGCGCACCTGACCAAGGTGCCGATGCGGACGGTCGGCGTCCGGGTGAATGCGGACTTGAAACTCGGTCGCGCCGAAGCCTTGTTTGGCGATTCGCTGGGCGTCGATTTCGTATCCGGCCAGATCGAGCTTGGCCAGCTCGCCGCGAAGGGCCTCGACAGGCATGCCGACGTCGATCAGGGCGCCCGCGATCATGTCCCCGCTGGCGCCGCTGAAGCAGTCGAAGTAGATCAGTCTCATTCCTGGCCAGCCCTGAGCCGCGACCTGCGCCGGCCAGAGTCTAGCTCGTGCGGACGGCCTTTGCAATCGCACGGCGGCGCCAGGAACGGTATCGATTGGAGCCGGGCTCTGGCGACGCCGGTCAAGGCGGGTCCGGCGCGCGAGGGTTCATCTTCTTCGAGGAGTACTGAGCGTTTAGCGCTAAGCTTCCACCAGCATCAGGCCTGAAGCCTGGCCCCAGCTCTCTAAAGCGACTGGTCTTTGCTCGAATCGTTGCCGGGCGGCTGCCGGGTCTTCTCCAGCCGGGCCGGATCGTAGCCCTTATCCGGCAGGCGGGACAGGATGGCCTCGTAGGTCGGCCCATCCAGCGTTGGCGTGCGGCTGAGGACCCACAAGAACCTGCGGCACGGCTCGCCTACGACCGCCCATTGGTAATCGTCGTCCAGGTCGATGATCCAGTAGTCGCCCTCAAACGGCCAGAAGAAAGAGACCTTGAGTTTGGCGTTCGTCTTGTCGCCCACGACGCGCGCGACGCCTTCGGCACGACGTTCGCGGCCGTCGAAGCAACCCGCTCGGCAGCGATTGACCACCTGGATCTTGCCGTCCGGTCGGAGCGTGTACTCGGCCGTCGTGGCTACGCAGCCTTCCTGAAACGGGGCCGGATACCGGGCGATCTCGTACCATTTGCCCGTGTAACGGGCTAGATCAACAAACTCGACCACCTCGAGCGGGGGATGCGTCACTGAGGTACAACCGCCGATGCAGGCAGGTAAGACCCACGAGGCCAACGTCATCTTCGAGTGCATGGCTGCTTCCTTCAGCGTCAGCACCACACTATCGACCCCCGGATTACAAAACACGGACCCCGGCTGGCGCACATTGTATAGACCTGCAGACTCACAGGCGAGTGATTGGTTCATGAGAGAGCTGACACGGCCGTGTCAAGTTTGGACATGTCGCGCCTGGCCACACTCGGAGCTTAAGGACATAGCTCAGCAAAGAGGCGACCAGCGAGAGTCCAGTTAACACCGGAACGCAAACGGATCTCGAACACATGGGTGCTGCCGAAGCGAGACCCGTCTTATGGGGCTGTGTGCGTGAACATGATCCGACACTCGGACAGGTCCAGCGCGTTGATCGCACCATCCGAAACAATGTCGTACTTGGCATTG
>CAYGAN010000204.1:0-428 GCA_964347585.1 uncultured Planctomycetales bacterium
AAGGCCGGCACCGGCTCGAACGGCGGGTCGATCAGCGGGGCGATCACGATCAATGGGAACATGAGCGATCTGATTCGGGCCATTGCCGAGCTTTCCGATCCGGCCGGGGCGGGCTACATCACCGGGGACATCACGATCACGGGCGGGTTGCTGGCGCCAGCGGGACCAGGGCAGGAGGCGGGCCGGATTCGGGCGGATCGCGGACTCGGGACGCAGGCCAATCCGATTGCGATTCACATCGGATACGTCGAAGGTCACGAGACGGACCATCCGCGGATCAGGGGCAGGTTCCTGAACGATCCTGCGGTCTCGAAGGGCATCGTCGCGTCGATCGTGGTCGATGGGGACATGCTGGGCAAGATCTACTCCTATGCGGAAGTCCCGTCGGGAGCCCACGGGGACATGGAGTTTCACGAGCCGTTCAGCAT
>CAYGAN010000204.1:438-853 GCA_964347585.1 uncultured Planctomycetales bacterium
GTCGCAGTGGTTTGGCGGTTCCCATCGGTGGGAACCTGGGAGAGCGGATAGCCGGAAAAGACATCACCGTGGTCGATGGCGAGAATCGCGGAGAGCTCGTGATCGGCGGGAACGTGACTTCCACCGGCTTCATCATCGCGCGAGGCACGTGGGACGGGAATATTACCATCGGGGGCAACCTCGAGGGGTTCATTAGCTGCCAGAATGAAGGCGCGGCTCAGACGGGCTTTGCGGGGAACCTGGCGGTCTATGGCTCCATCCTGGACACGTACGTTGAGGGCATCGATCGGATCAAGGTCCGTACGGTCGCAGAGAGCGATTTCGTCGGCAATATCGTCGTGAACGCGGATGAGGTCGGCACGGGCGACCTGGTCGGGGACGTCCAGATCAGCGGCCAACTGGACGGCGACATCGT
>CAYGAN010000204.1:1048-2658 GCA_964347585.1 uncultured Planctomycetales bacterium
CCTCGGCGTGTCGGAGTCGGCCACGACGATACAAGCACACGGCGGGATCGGGAACATCGAGGCGGACGGCGCCGTCGATGCGACCATCGACGCCAGATACAACGGCGGGAACGGGGACATAGTCAGCATCGTCTCGGACGCGGACGAAGACTCGTATTGGCTCGAGCCGATCGACGGGCAGATCAGCGCCAGGAACATCGGCCAGATCAACGCCGACGGGGAGCTGACCGCGTCGGTCACGGTCAGCGGAGACATTGACAACGTGAACGTCGGTCCGGCGATCGGATCGCAGGCAGCCCTGACGTTCGACGGGACGGGAACACAACTGTTGGAAGTGGTCTCGTGCGATTTCGACGGCATCTGGTTCGGCGACACGAAGCATACCAAGGTGTGGGTCTCGGTGGCGGCCGGCTCTGGCTCTGCCGTCGAGCTGAAGGACAATTGCGTCAATACCTGCCGGGGTCAGACGGTGTCAAAGGATGCCCTGTTCGTGGACGGGGACGTTACGGTTGACGGTGAGGGGAGCCTGAAGCTCAACGGGTTTAACCTCTACTACGCTGGGCAACTGAGCGGGCCGGTGGAGACGTCAGCCGGCGGGTCGGCTGAGCAAATCACCAAGACGTGCTACGGTGACTTCGACGGGGATAGCGACGAGGACCTGATCGACTTCGGTACGTTCCAGACCAACTATACGGACACGGGCGGGCAGGCGGCGAACCCGCTCGTGGATGCGGACTGCGACGTGGACGTGGACCTCGAGGACTGGGGCACGTTCGCCACGAAATACACCGGGCCGAACGTCGGCGGAGGCGAGGGCGCCGGATCGTCAGGCCAGCAGGGATCGGGCGGGCAGGAGGAGCCCGAAGGCCAGGACGTACTGGTTGCGCTCTGGGTCGCGCCGGCCGACGGAAGTGGCGGCAAGCCGGTAGCCGGGCCTCTCGAGCCGGGGCGGGTCATTCTGCACTTCGCCTGGTCGGCGGACGGGACGCGCCTGGCGTACCTGGCCGACCAGGACAGCGAAGGCGTATTCGAGCTTTACGTCGTCGGGGCGGACGGGGGCGAGCCGGTCAAGGTCAACCCGGCGTTGCCGAGCGGGGGCGGGGTGGCTTGGTTCGCCTGGTCGGCGGACGGGACACGGCTAGGATACCTGGCGGATCAGGAGGTGGACGAGGTGTGCGAGCTGTACGTCGCACCGGCTACCGGCGGGGGTTCGGTCAAGGTGAGTGGTCCGCTGGTGGCCGACGGAGACGTATGCTGGTTCGAATGGTCGCCCAGCGGTGAAGAGCTGTCGTACGTGGCGGACGGACGGACCGACGGGGTGTGGGAGCTGTACGTTGCCGACGCGAAGGGCGAGGCCGTCGCGAAGGTCAATGGCGCGCTCACTTCGGGTGGGGACGTGGGGTGGATGCTCTGGTCGCCGGACGGGGCCCGGCTCGCGTACGTTGCCGATCAGGACGTTGACGAGGTGTGGGAGCTGTACGTGGTCCCGGCTGCGGGAGGAGCGTGCACGAAGCTCAACGACCCGCTCGCGGCGGGGGGAGATGTCTTCGACTTTGCTTGGTCCGGCGACGGGGCGCACTTGGCGTATTGGGCCGACCAGAGCACGGACG
>CAYGAN010000204.1:2668-5511 GCA_964347585.1 uncultured Planctomycetales bacterium
CCCTGGAGAAACTGGCCGGCCTGAACGAGCGCCACGCCCAGATCGTCGAGCTTCGATTTCTGGCAGGCATGAGCACGGACGACGTCGCGGAACTCTACGTCGTCGCTGCGGAAGGAGGGGGCGCCACCAAGGTGAACGACCCGCTGGTGGCTGGCGGGGATGTTCAGGGCTTCGCCTGGCGTGTGCAGGTCGCTCAGTTGGCGTACCGTGCGGATCAGGACGTGGACGAAGTCTGTGAGCTGTACGCTGCGGGCGCGACGGGGGGCGGGAGCGTCAAGATCTCTGACCCTCTGGCGGCTGACGGCGACGTGCATTGGTTCGCGTGGTCGCCCGACGGTGACCAGGTAGGCTACCTTGCGGATCAGGAGACGGACGGTGTCGATGAGCTGTACGTCGTGGGTGGCGAAGGCGGGGGGAGTACCAAGGTCAGCACCCCTCTTGGTCCAGGCGAGAGCGTGCTGTGGTTCGAGTGGGCGCCGGATGGTGCGCGGTTGGGATACGTAGCTCAGTGTTTCCCGTGAGCTGTGAGCAACACGGGCGCAGTACCATGGACGGGTGGCCCATGCTCGCGTAGCGAGGGTGGGGGACAGACAGATGGCGCAGAAGTCCGTCCCCCGGCCTTCGCAGAGGTGCGAAGGACGGGGCACCCACCGCTGACGCTTGCCCATGCCGGCCGCCGTCCGCATGGCAGAGCCGCGCGCACTCTCCCATCGCGTCCCCCAGCCCCGCCGTAGCTCAGTGTTTCCCGTGAGCTGTGAGCAACACGGGCGCGGAACCACGAGAAAGCTGATGCTTGCCCACGGCGCGCGGCGTCCGCATAGCAGAGGCGCGCACACTCTGTGATCGTGTCCCCCAGCTCCAGAGGAGCTGGGCCACCCATCAGGGCGTGCTCTGGTTCGAGTGGGCGCCGGATGGTGCGCGGTTGGGGTACGTAGCTCAGTGTTTCCCGTGAGCTGTGAGCAACACGGACGGGTGGCCCACCTCTTTAGAGGTGGGCGGCGCGATTGCGACGTAGTGGCGGTGCAGGCGTGATCCGCGCCCGTTGGGCTACCAGACGATGGGCCAAGCGCCGTCCCAATCCATCGCCACGAGCGAACGATCGTCCATTTCATAGAACCGGTAGCTGCTCCAGCGCCACTCGTCTGGATGGTCAACGAGCCCTCGCGTGACGGCGTTCTTGTGGCAGTAGTCCAGCTTTGCTCGCAGCGTGTCTTCGCGTTCGATGTTGAAGTCATGTCCGCGGGCGGTCCAGATGGCGTGCCTTGCGAACGCGCCCGCCGCCCAGCGATTCAGCGGCTCGGACCAGAGCTTGCCATCACGCCGCCAGAGTTCGCGAAGTCGGTGCTTGCCGTGATAGCCAACGTGTTGTTTGAACGCGTGTAAGAGCTTCGAGATCGGGATCGGCAGATCGGTGCCGCTGGCATGTGGGTACACGATGACATGCACATGGTCGGGCATGACCACGTAGCCGACAAGACACACGCTGAATCGTTGCTGCAAGAGGCACAACGCATCGACGACGATCTGCTTAATCCCGTCGTCGCAGAAGAAGGTCAGGCGCCGGAAACACGAGATGGTCCAGAAGTGGGTGTGTCCGGGTTCATCGTACCGGCGCAGACGCGAGGGCATACGCGGTACGCTATCCGATCGCGTCCCCCAGCTCCAGAGGAGATGGGCCACCCGGCGGCCGCCGTCCGCATAGCAGAGCCGCGCGCACTCTGTAATCGTGTCCCCCAGCTCCGGAGGAGCTGGGCCACCCCAATGCAGGCAGCGGGTGACGTACCCTGTTGAGCGTGGCTGGGTGGGCAACCTTTTCAAGGGTGGGGCACGCGCTAGTCCTGCTGGAAGAGGGGGGTCGATAGGTATCGCTCGCCCGCGCTGGGCAGGATCACGACGATGAGCTTGCCGGCGTTCTCCGGGCGGCGGGCGACCTGGTCGGCTGCGCTCAGCGCCGCACCGGAAGAGATTCCGCAGAGCAGCCCTTCCAGTTTTCCCGCACGGCGAGCCCAATCGAAGGCCTCTTCGCTGGGAACGCGAATCACCTCGTCGACGATGTCCAAGTTCAGCACGTTGGGGATGAAGCCGGCACCGATGCCTTGGATCTTGTGCGGGCCGGGCTTGCGTTCCCGGCCGTCGAGGGTCTGGGTGATCACGGGTGACTCGGCCGGCTCGACGGCGACGCACCGGAACTCGGGCTTGCGCGACTTGATGACCTCACCCACGCCCGTGATCGTTCCGCCGGTGCCGATGCCGGAGACGAGGATGTCGGCCTTGCCGTTGGTATCGTTCCAGATCTCCTCCGCAGTAGTCACGCGGTGAATCTCCGGATTGGCCGGGTTGTTGAACTGTTGAGGCATAAAGCTCTGCGGCTCGGCTTTTATGAGTTCTTCGGCTCGGCGGATGGCGCCCGGCATACCGTCCGGAGCCGGCGTCAGGATCAGCTCGGCCCCCATCGCCCGCAGCAGCGCCCGCCGCTCGATCGACATGCTCTCCGGCATAGTGAGGGTAAGCCTGTATCCCTTGGCGGCACACACGAACGCCAGCGCGATCCCGGTGTTCCCGGACGTCGGCTCGACGATGAGCGTGTCCTGGGCGATCTTGCCGTCGCGCTCGCCTGCTTCGATCATCGAGACGCCGATGCGGTCCTTGACGCTCGAAAGCGGATTGAAGTACTCGAGCTTGGCATACACCATCGCCTGGGATTTGATGACCCGACGGACCTGGACGAGAGGCGTGCGTCCGATCGTTCCGGTAATGTCGTCAAAGAGCGCAGCCATACTATGTCTCCGAAAGAATTGCTGATACCCGTTACTTTGCTGCAATCCCAGACCGACTATAACGCC
>CAYGAN010000204.1:5521-8271 GCA_964347585.1 uncultured Planctomycetales bacterium
TTGCCGGATGAACGCCTTGGCGGCCCACCAGGCGCCCGGCGCGCGCATGTCAAATTGCTGCCGTGCGCACCCGATCCGCCGTTCCGACAAAGTGCGATCACTGCCGGCGAACGAGTCCGCCCACGTGGAGAATCGACCGTCGCGACGACCGGCGGCGTAGGACTAGACGCTGCTGTCTTTGTCCTCGTCGCGGTCTTGCTCGTCGTCTTCGCTCGCCAGCGCGGCCAGGTATCCTTCCGGCGGCGGCTCGGCCTGATCTTGCTCCTTGCGGGGAGCACGGGAAGGCTCGGGTGCCGGAGCATCCTGCCGGGCCGCCAAGTCGGCTTCGGGGGCATCGGGTGGTGGCGGGGCGGGCGGCGCCGGCGGCGGCGGCGGGGGCTCGGTCGGTGGGGCTGCACCGGCCGACGTCGGCAGTGCCTGTTCGTCATCCGTCACTGCGACGGGGGCGTCGGATGTCTGCTCCCCCGAGCGCCGGTGCCGGAGGAGCTGGCCGGCCAATGAGTTGCTTGGCGGTGCCTGGCTCGTCTGCGTGGGGCTTGCGGAGGGCGAGGGTTCTGCACCAGCCTGCCCAACGGGAAGGCCTAAGACCCAGTCAGCACGTGCAGAGCGCAGCGCACGCCACTCGGCGAGCGCCCTGTGGCCCGCAACGATGAACAGCACAGCGAAGATCGCGTAGAGGATTCCCGGCGAGTCGCCGTGGGCGAACATGATGATTCCGGTTAGCGCCAGGCTCACGCCGATCGCCGCCGAGAGGACACCGTCCAGCAAGAGCCCGATTCGCAGCCCGCTCAGGCAGACGGCCGCTGCGATGGCCAGGAGCACCCCGCCGACCTTGAGGGTGTAGATGAGGCCCCGCGCCGCTGTCTCGTAGAGCGCGCCTTTGGCGGGGATCAACCACTCGCCCCAGCCGAAGTACAGCATCAGGGCTGCGGCGATGCCGGCCCACAGTGTGTTGCTTCGCACGCGGGAGGCTACGAAGCGACGTCCGGCTGGGTCTTGGTTCGGAGCGTTCACGTGCAGACCCCTCGATGGACCGCGTCAGTGTACCGCCGGTGCGAGCCGCAGTTAAATCCAAAAAGTCGGCCCGATGGCGCTCGGCGAGGTGCTCGTGCGCTTGGCGGAGGGTTTGCGGATGGGGCTTTTGGCTCGCGGGCCGGGCGTGGGCCGCTACAATCTTGCCCTCACAAGCGTAAGGAGACTCGGGATATGGCTTCAATTCGAATCGGCTTTATTGGCTGTGGGAACATGTCCACGATCCTGCAGGTCTGCACGACGATGACGGACGCGATTGAGCTGACCGCGGTGTGCGACATTGACGAGGCCAAAGCCTGTCGCAATGCCGGCAAGTTCGCGGCCCGCCACTATCTCGACTTTAAGCAGATGTTGGCAGAGGAAAAGCTCGACGTGGTGGCTGTGGTCGGGCATCCGGTCAGCATGCAGCGCGACATCAGTATCGAGGTCCTCAAAGCGGGGTTTGACCTTTTCACGGAGAAGCCGGTGGGCGGCTGCGCCGCCGACGCGCTGGCCGTGCGTGATGCCGCCCGAGCGGCCGGGCGGCTCGTGATGGTCGGGACGATGTGGCGGCACATGCTCGTGCACCGCAAGGTCAAAGCCGTCATCGACGATGAGACCTTCGGCCCGATCACGGGGTACAGGATCTGTTACGTCGCCCCGTCACCGGTGGGGCCCGGGCAATGGGACAGCCCGCAGCGCGCGCTGCTGCTCGATCAAGGTGTTCACCCGCTGGATTGTTCGATCTTTCTGTGCGGTGCCGTCCGAGCCGTAGCTGCTGCCTGCAACGAGGGCGGCGATGGAGTGATCTCGCTGAATGTGAATCTGCACTTCGACTCGGGCCTCGTCGGGCAGTACTACCTTGGCAACGCGTCGCCCGTGCTGCACAGCCACATCAGCGTACAAGGCAAGGGCCGCCGGTTTGTCGAGGCGGAGGACTTCAGAAAGATGCGTCTGTTCTCCATGCCGCCGTGGACGGAGCACGGCGGGTACACCGACCAGCCCGCGCAGACGTGGAATCCAGCCGACGTGCTCGTCGGGTACATTCGTCCGGGCTATCTCGAGGAGCTGAACCACTTGGCCGATTGCATCGCGAATCGTCGCCCGCCGGCAGCGAGCATCGACGATGCGGTGATGGGCATGCGCGCGGTCGATGCGATCGTCGAGAGCCTGCCCGACGGCAAGCTGATCGAGCTGCCGGGCGAGTGAACAGGAAAACGCCGCCTGGCGCAGCGCGAGGATACAGGACGCAGGCGCAACCACTACTTCAATGACGAAGGGGGCGCTTCGGCGTGTGAGATACCCTATGATTATTCGGGTAGAACGCTCTTGGGCGCGCTAAGCGAGAGCGGGATGGTCTTACCCGGTTCCGACGGGCCGCACAACGAGCGCACAAGGGGTCCCTACGGCGGCGGACCTCGGCTGGCAGTGGACTGTTCGGAATGGCCGGAGGAGCCGCCCGGCTACGAATGGTGACAGAATTGGCTAGCAACGCTACTAGCTTGCTCGAGACCGTGCTAAGAGACTACGGCGGCGTTCTTCAGTCGCCAGACGGTCTGTATCGCGTGCCACGCCGAGGCGCGCCACCTATGTACGCTTTCCTGGTTGATGCTTGGCGGGAAGGCCGCAAGCGCCAGGTCCTGGGCGCGCTGAGGCATGTCACCGAACTGTCGGCTAGGTTGATCCATCCCTCCAGTCGTGCTGAAGCTTTTCGCCTCAGAGCGAAACTGACGAGGCGG
>CAYGAN010000205.1:0-8221 GCA_964347585.1 uncultured Planctomycetales bacterium
GGACGCCCGTATCGGGTCCGACGTTGGTTGGCATCGGCTCGCAGGGCGACGGATACATGATGTTGGCTGGTGTCGGCGCTGACTCGTTCTTCCTCGCGGCGCGCTCACAACTCATTGCCTTCACCCGGACAACTGCCATGCTGAAGTATGGTTCAGCTCCCAAGCCGATGAAAGCTGGCACTGGGCGGTAATCGATGCTCACTTCGACAGGTACGCCATCGGCGAGGACGGCGACGGGCCTGGCTCGGAGCGTCACGTTGGCGACGAAGCCTTTCAAGAAACGCTGCTGCTGGGCCGGCGAAAGCCTTCCCAGGTTGCGTAGCCGCTCCAGACAGCTATAGGCTTGCACATCACAGAGAGCGGAGGGATGTGGCCGGACAAACTTGGTCAAGGCGATCTCGGCGAACCGGTTGGCGTGGTCGTCGCTGAGCCCGCCGGCCTCAAGCCGACGGAGCAGCTCGTTGTAGGCCTTGGCTGAACGTTGCGGGTCGGGCGATTGCGCATCGTCCAGCACCCAGGCTGTAGGCTTGTACTGGTACCAGTCCACCGATCGGGCCTTGCGCACGCCGACGATGGTCAACCCGCCGACGGAAGGCAGCAGCAGCGCCAACGCGCAGGCCACGAGGCCGTAGCGCCGCCGGCGTAGCCCGAGCGTCACGCCTGTCCGGGCGATTACGCTTCCACACTCCGGACACCGCTCGCTGCTCAGGGCGGTCAGGTTGTAGCCACACTTACGGCAGTGCGGGGCTTTGCCCTCCCGACGCCCGCGCAGCCCGAAGGCCAGCAGAGCCAGCCCTCCAGCAGCCAAGACAGCAAGTACGAGCACGCTGAGCGACGAAGCGAGCGGGGCGAGTATCGGTCTGGTCATCCCGGCCCCCTGCGCCTCTCGCGACGGCCGAGCCACAGCTCGCCCGGCGGACAATGTCAGTTACACGCAACGGCAATTGTATCAGGTCCGGTAACGACCCAACAAAAGGCAAGGACCAAGCGGTGTCGGACCTCGCCGAGGCGGTCGGTGATGCGTCGTTGCGGCTGGCCCTGCTCCGGCGCCTCATGCGTTACGCGCGGCTGTCAGCGATCGGATTCTTCGGGGCCCAATTCGGCCAGCAAACGTCCGGCCTGCCCGACGAACTGCTCAGCCCAAATGAGGGTCTCAGCAGCTTCTTCGGGCGTCGGCCTGGCAAGCAGCCCGTAATCGCTCCTGCACCGCCGGTCAAAGGCCTGGCGAAAGCGACGGGCCACGTCCCGTGGGAACCTTCCCGTCTTCACGAACTGCTCTGCAAACATGGCAATAGCGCCGCTGTGGCGACTCGTGCCGATTTGTCTGCAGGCCAGCAAAGCCAGCGCGGCATAGAACATCGCATAGTAGGCCCGATTCACGGCGTTGGGAGTGCTGGCGGTCTCGTTTGCAGCGCGTGCGTCCTTCAATGCTTCATTCGCCTGGTCCATCCGATACTGCACGATGGCCCGCACGTCGTCGGTCATAGGCGCACCCCTTCCCGCTGTATGTTCAATACGAGCGGCGAGGCGCGCAACGGCGTCTCCGTCAGTTGATGTTGGGTTAGATACAAACAGCAGATGCAGCGGCGGATCTGCAGCCCGGCCTCAAAGCACCGATCACTGACGGCTTCCTCGATGTCCGGGCAAAACTCCGGGAGCACGACCATCAGGTCGATGTCACTTTCGGGATCCATGTCCCCCCGGGCAGCCGAGCCGAACAAATGGACCTCGAGCGCGCCGCACTCGGCCTTGAGCCGACCGGCCAGCTCGTGAATGCCCCGGTGCTCGTCTTCGGTCAGCTCCATGACGACATGCTATAGTCGATGGTTCTATCGGGCAATGCCGGCCTGCCGGGGCCGCGATCCTAATCGAGCGAGATGGCTTCGATCAGGCGATACGGATCGGAAGCCACGACCGAAGATCCGTAAAGTTCCATGCCCCCGATGTCAGCGGTCGGCTTGGCCGGATCGCCCCGATCCACGATGCGCGCGACGACAGGCACGTCCGCCCACTCCTCGCCGTCTGCGAGCGGCTTCAGGTAGATCCCGACGTTAAAGCTCACCACGCCCATCGCATCGATGAACGTCCGCAGCACGTTGAACAGGCATCGCCGGGCGTCCTCGTCCAACGACGGCGAGATGATGACCGTTTCCTTTTCCTTCTTGGGGGTCAAGTAGGCCAGACACGCCGCTCGGCCACGACGCTTGGCTAGACCGAGCGCGTCGTGCGCAGCGATTAGATCGTCGAAGTAGTTTCGACTCGCGGCCAGGCGGTAGTTCGAAGCCACTGCTCGCAGCAGCTCCTGCTCGGCATAGGGAGCCTGCTTGCAGATGAGCACCTGGGCGTGGCCGTGAGGTTGCGAGGCGCCCGCCTTCTCCAGGCAGTTCCACATCACAAACGGGAATGCCAGCGCTGGATCCTGCTCACGCGACTGCTCGATCCAGGCCAGGGCGGTGTCCAGGTAATCGTCCAGTTGCCCGAGATCGAAACGAAGCGGATGGTGCTCGTTGAAAACGACGAGGCCGTGGACGGCGTCGTACTTTGAAGCATTGGCGGCGCTGACGCTGCAGCGCCCTCTGACACGTCCCCACGTGTCGGCGGTCGTCATGTTCTCGGGGTCGCAGAAGTCGCATCCCTCCCGGGCCGCCTCAATTCGCTGTTCGAGCGAAGCCCCGATCTTGCCGGCCATAGGCCTCTTTGCCCGCAGCTCGTTGAAGAGCGTGCCTTCGAACGTCCATCTGTTGAACGTGCGGACGACCTGCTGGCTGGAGGCGCGGTCGATCGCTTGCTGGGGTCCGTCATCGCCCGGCGCCGCGTACCATTTGGAGACCTTCGGCTTGAGGGGGTCGGGCACGACGAGCCGACCGAGTCCGCGGGCCACGGCGAGAATCCCGGTCGCCAGTTGGCGGGTCTGAGGCGAAAGCGAGTCGATCTGTTCCGGCAACGAGACGATCGAATTGGCCATTTTCACTCCTCGTTAAGGTCAGGCTGCCGATCACAGCGTCCTGGGAAGCCACCGGGTGCGGATGCCGTCATCGGGTCCGCCTCACCCGGCTCGCGATCATGCTTGCGACGGCTTGTACTGGACCGTCGGTTCGTCTTCGCGTCTGGCGGCAAAGGCGCGCAGCGGGCCCGCCCATTCGGGCGCGTCCGTCACGGCTTCCGCCAACTCTTGTCGGAGTCGGTCAATGGGTATCGCGCACAAAGCGGCCGCCAGACCCGACGCGCCAGGCGGCAACACCGGCACGGCCGAATCGACGGCGGACAGCAACTGCCGCTCACATTCGTGGACGAGCAGTGCCGGCTGGCGAAGCTCGATCCAGGTTTCTACGAGGATTGACACCAGCTCTCGCGTTGGCCGAGCCGATACCTTCATACAAGCGAACGCCAGCAGGGCAGCGCTGTCGTAGTCCGGATCTGCGTGGTAGGCAATCTGGAATGCGCGTGCGGCGCGATCGGGCTGATCGTCATCCAGATACGTGCAGCCGATCAGATACCAAGCTGCCGATCGTGCAGTCGCGTCGAGCAGGGGCGAGTCCGGCTCGCGGGCACGGGCGCCGAGCTGTTCTAGGCGTTGATCCACCGGAAGCCGCCAGATCTGCTTGAGGTCCGCCAGCACGCCCCGCCACGCCCTAGTCCTGCGGCGCCGACGCAGCACAAGCCGCGCAAGCAGCAACACCCCGACGGCGGCTATGAGAATGACTGCGAGCCACCACATGGCCGCAGCTCCTAACGAGCACAGAACAGTTTGTCAACGGCGCGTCGCAGGCGCAGCAATGAAGGCGCCTGCGTGAACGGCTGCGACTGGCGGAAGCGAGCTATTATGGACGGCGCCTGAGTGGAGCGCCGCGCGCGAACGGAGGATTCCTCGATCATGTGGCATCGTGCTTTCCTGACGGTCTTGCTCCTGACAGGTTGTGCGCTCTGCATGCTGCTCGTCGAACAGGCCGGCAACGGTGATTACTATGCGCAGCCACACCCGCCTGCGGCGACGTTAGGGTCGGATGCCGACCCCTAACAAGCTGCCCTACGGCACCCATAGGTAGAGGAACTGAGGGTTCAGCTGAGTCAGCCACGAAGGCAGGTTGAGCTGAATCACGTTGACGTTCGTGGGTCCTTGCTGGGGCGCTTGAGCGTAGATATTCGGCTTCCAGCCAAGCGGGCGCTTATACATCACGACGCGGGCCTCAGGCACGTCGGCTTTCTGCTTGGCCAACGCGGTGGCATCGTCGAGCGTGCCTATGCGATCGATCAGACCGGCGTCGAGTGCTTGCTGAGCGCTGTACACTCGCCCGTCAGCCAACTCACGCACGCCCTGCTCGGTCAGACCGGGCCTGCCCGTCCTGACGACCTCGACGAAACGGTCAAAAAACTGCTCGATGAGGTCCTGGAATATCTCTCGCTCCTCTGCGGTCATTCTTCTCAGCGGGGAGCCGGCGTCCTTCTTCGGGCCCGATTTGATCGCGTCGGTCTCAACGCCGATCATCTTGAGCGTGGCGGCGAGGTTGACCGTCTGCATGACCACGCCGATGCTGCCGGTCACGGTGGTCGGGTGGGCGATGATCTCGTCGCACGCGCACGCAACGTAGTAGGCCCCGCTGGCGCCGACGTCCATCATTGCGGCAATGACCGGCTTGCCGGTGCGACGCTTGAAAGCCTGGATCTGCGAGTACATCAGGTCTGAAGCCGTCACCGATCCGCCCGGCGAATTGATCCGCAGGACAACGGCCTTGACGCGAGAATCCTTCTCCGCGCGTTGGAGCCTCTCAACCAGAAACGAGACGGGATGCTCACCTTCGCGGAACAGGGACATGTCGGCTTTGTTCATCAGGATCCCCTCGACGTCAATGACCGCGACCTTGGGGGGCAGGAAGCCGCGCCCGGGAGCGAGTGTCTTTTCCTCGAGTGTCTTGTCTGCCGGAATGGGAACGATCTTGTAACCGCCCGGCTGACATCCCGTCTCGGCGGCCAGAACAGGCAGGACCACCAGCCAGGCAAATCGCGTGTTTGGCTGCGTGCGTTTCAAGGCATATACTCCTTTTCTGAAGCGAACAGGACGGTACATTCTAATGCGGGTCCGTCGGACTCGAAAGAACGAGACGGCAGAGCGATGGAACTGGCGCGAGAGGACTTCGAGCAACTGGTCGAGGAGGCATTGGCCTCTTTGCCGCGAGAATTCGAGCCGTACATGCGCGACGTGGTCGTCGATGTCGAGGACGAACCCGACGCGCAAACCTGCCGCCGCATGCGTCTGCGCGACAAGACGGCCCTGCTCGGGCTGTACCATGGCACTCCGATGACTCGCCGGAGTGTCGAGCACCTTGTCAGGTGGCCCGATCGCATCGTGGTTTACCGCAACAACATCGGGCGAATCTGCCGGACTCGGGCACAGATCGTTAAGCAGATCCGAAAGACCGTTCTACACGAGGTCGGGCATCACTTCGGGCTCGGCGAGCGGGAGCTCCGCGAACTGCAGCGCGAATAGCCGAGCCAGTGCCGCATCGCACGGGGTGCCGCTTGATCGTAGAAGCTCGCTTGAGAACGGTCGTCCGCAAGGTAGCGTCCTCGGCCTTGCCGCCCGCTTGTCATTCCGGTCTTGTGCCTCTTGCTAGGCCGACTGCTTGCGAACGGCCATGTCGAAGTTACGGACCATGGACGTGTACAGCGCCGCCACGATCAGCGTGTAGATGGTCACCGCCAGCGCACTGCCGATAAAGCCCATCACCCGAACGTCGATCCGGTCAACGACGCTCGCCTGACCTGCCTCGAGTACGTAATGTGGATTTACGGCCATCGCAATGGCCGTGAATGGGGTGAAGGGGGCGAGCACAGCGCCCGCCTCATCGAGCGACCCAACGACTTTTATGCCGCAGCTCCAAAGCGCGAAGCACACCAGCACGACGACTCCCACGCTGAGCAGGACGGCATGCACCGTTTTCTTACTCTTGAGCGAGGCCTGCAGGCCGATCATGCACGCGAACGCGGAATAAACCACGAGCAAAGCGGCCAGTTCCAGCAGCACCTCGAAGTGGACGACGGGGCGGGTGGTGCCGGCAAGCAGATCGTAGAGCGCAAAGAGTAGCACGCTGCTGACCGGAACAGCGATCAACGGTAGCGTGAAGCTGACCAGCCCCCGGAGCTTGCCCCAGATGATGTACCTGCTGGTTAGCGGCGTACACAGCAGCAGGTCCATCGTGTTGGCTTCCCTCTCGCGCGTAATGGCCGTGGCCGCTGTGTTCGTCCCGACCAGCAGCACCGTCGCGAACTCGATCATCACGAAGACCATCAGCCACGCGCGCGTCACGTTGGCCGTGAAGCCGGCCCATCCGTTCGCGTAGTACAGCAGCAGAATCACTGCGGCCACCGCCCCGCCCCCGATGTACACGTACCGCAGGAGGCTCCGGGAGGCGGCTGAGGCGCGCGTGGCTGCTTCGCGCCATGCAACCGGGTTGCTCCACACGTTGCGGGGATTGCGGCGGCGCCCGAGTGTGGGGTCCGGCCGGAAGAACTCCCTGATGCGGACGGAAAGCGTCATTTCGCCCTCTCGGGCACCTCGACGCACAAAGAACATGCTGAAGACCACCAACACCAGCGAGACGAGCAACGTCAGAACGATGTAGGAGTAGTGCGGGTAGGCCAACAAGTATTTCGCAGGCCAGCCATAGTGCATGACCTCCGAAATCGGAGGCGCGTGCACCAGGTTCAGCGCCACCCACAACGACAGGAAGGGGTGGAATGCCGAAAGCCAGCTCATGCGATGGAACGTCGAGCCGGGACTTGCCGGAGCTTCGGGCACGTGCGTTGCCGGCCAAAACGCCAGAAAGAAAACCGCGGTCAGGTAAACGGCGATCATCAAGTAGAACGAGAAGATTGTCCGGCGGGTCCCGACCTTGATGACGCTGATGGCAATGGCGAGCGAGCCGGTGAGCACGGCGCTGG
The DNA here is from genome assembly GCA_964347585.1 of uncultured Planctomycetales bacterium. Classification (GTDB taxonomy): domain Bacteria; phylum Planctomycetota; class Phycisphaerae; order UBA1845; family CAYGAN01; genus CAYGAN01. The sequence continues at coordinate 6,940 of CAYGAN010000205.1, forward strand.
CTCCAGCGAGGCCGAAGCTCAGGAATATCTCTGATGCTGTCACGCCGCCGTAGAGCATGGCGATGCAAAAGACGGGCAGGCCGGCGCACAACAGTATGAGCACGAAGAAAAGGCGGCTCATCAGCGAGCCGAGGACGATCTCCGCGTTGCTCAAAGGTGTGGCCAGCAGAATACTGTACGTTTGAGCATCCTTCTCCTGGGTGATGGCGGCGGCGGTAAAGATCGGGGCAAGCAGGCACATCAGCGCTAACTGCACCACCGAGACAATCATGAACAGCTGGGTGGACGTCTTGGCCATGTCGGCCAATGATCCGCCCTCACGCTCCAGGCTCAGCAGCAGTGCCGCGACCATCACGACCGTCAGGACGCTCAGGTAAATCACACGGATCCACAAGTGCTGCGTTCGCCGACCTGCCCCTTGGACCACGCGCACCAGGATGGGGTTGGCTGGAATGAGACGCCAGAGCCACCTACCTAGATGCTGGGCGGTTTCAGCCATCGATACATCCACGCGGGCGAACAGCCTATGTTACGTCGTACCACTGCCGACATCGTGCCGACTTACGCGCTGCGTGCCGCACCGCTCGCCCGCCGTTCCAGGCACGCATGGTGCCGACCTACTGTACAATCCCCTTGGTCAGTCGCATGAAGGCGGTCTCCAGGTTCACCTCTTCTTCGCGGATCTGCTGGAGGCTGAACCGCGCTTCCAGCAGGGCACGAGCCAGGAACGAGAAATCGTGGGTCTCACCGGCCAGCTCGACGACGAGCTCGCTGTCAGCCGTCTCCACGCGTTTGACGCCTTTAATGCGCCCGAGCAACTGAGCGGCGCGAGCAGCCTGCGGGTCCGGGACCTTGATCCGGACGCGCGTACCCAGTCGTGCCAGGCGGGTCACCTCGCTGACCGGCGCGTGATAGAGCAACTTGCCCTGCTCGATGATGCCGATGGTCGTGCATAGCTCGGCCAGCTCGTGCAGGATGTGCGAGCTGATGATGATGGTCTTGCCCATGCGGTGCAGCTCTTTGAGTAGCTCGCGGATCTCGATGCGAGCGCGCGGGTCGAGCCCGGAGGCCGGTTCGTCGAGCAGCAGCACCTTCGGATCGTGCAGGAGAACGCGCGCGATGCTGAGCCGTTGCTTCATCCCGCGTGAGAGCGAATCCACCAGCGCGTCCCGCTTGTACGCCAAGTCCGTCAGTTCGAGCACGTCGCCCACCACGCGGCTGCGCTGTTGGCCGGTTATGTTGTACGCACTGGCAAAGAACTCCAGGTATTCCTGGACGGCCA
>CAYGAN010000206.1:0-3894 GCA_964347585.1 uncultured Planctomycetales bacterium
CTGCGCCCGCGGACGCACACGGCAAGAGGCGCGAGCGATCCTGGATGAAGCTGCCGCTGAGGTCCGGCGACGTTTGGGCACGCTGGTATTCGGCGAGGAGGACGAGACGCTCGCGCACGCTGTGGCCAAGCTCTTGTCTGACACTGGCAAGACCGTAGCCACTGCCGAGTCGTGCACCGGCGGACTCATCGCCAAGAGCCTGACGGATATCCCCGGCAGCAGCCGGTATTTCATCGATGGCGTAGTGACGTATTCGAACGAGGCGAAGGTACGGCTGCTGGGCGTGCCGGCGGAAATGATCGCCCGGCGCGGTGCCGTCAGCGACGCCGTGGCGGAGACTATGGCCGTTAACTGCCGCAGCCACAGCGGCAGCGACTTTGCCATTGGCGTCACTGGCATTGCGGGTCCCGAAGGCGGGACCGCTGACAAGCCCGTCGGCCTGGTTTATGTCGCGCTGGCCGATCGCGATGGGTGCCATACCGAAGCGTTCTGGTTCGGCGAGCACTTGACGCGAGAAGCGGTCCGCGACCGAGCCTGCAAGGCGGCGCTCAATGCCCTTCGCCTAAGGCTGTTGAAGCAGTAATGCGCCCTTTCTGGCGCGGATGCGGGAGAGCCGCCCGCCAGGGAGCAGAAAAGGCGTTGGGGCGAGCCGGGAAAGCGGCCGATTTGGGCCTTGATTGAACACGTGGGTCAGCGTTTAATAACATAGAAGGGCTGGCGTCTGAGGGCTCGCAGCGCCCTTCCAGGTTGTCCGAAACCAGCACAGATCGGGTGCGCGAGTTCGACTTTTGCAGGCGGTCAGCACAACTTAGCTTGCGGGATGCGAATTGCTGGTGATCCGCGCCCGGGCGGAACGGCGTCACCGGGCCGGCCGCCGGTTCTCATACCAAGCGGTTAGTAGGAGCACAAGTCATGAATCATCGCCGAAGTCGGGTTCTCGTCCGTGTTCGCTTCGCCTTCACGCTCATCGAGCTGCTGGTGGTGATAGCGATCATCGCCTTGTTGATTGCGATCCTTCTGCCCACTCTGGCGGCGGCGCGCCAAAACGCGGAGAAGGCGGTGTGCTTGTCGCACATGTTCCAGTTCGGCAGGGCGTTCGAATCCTATTCTACGGACAACGATGATTATGTCCTCAAGGACTACGCTCAAATACAGCAGATAAGTGCCCTACACGATAGCTACCCGCACGTCTTCTGGGCGGAGAAGTGCGCGCCGTATTTGGGAGGCCCGAACCTGCCGCTTCATCGAGACAACGACCCGAACGGCGATATTGGACGCGACACGCTCCCGGATCCAGATGGCAGGCCGCCGATGTATCAGGTGTTCCGGGACATGGAGATGCTCCAGTGCCCCGCGTACCCCGAGCGCACGACGGAGTTGACGGCACCGCCGGGCATATCTGTCCCGGCCGACATGGACAGCCTGTACGTACAGTACTCGATCAACGCGATGCACTGGGACAGGGAAGCTGAGTTTATCGCGATGGGGCACGAGTATCCACCGGCGGTTGCCTACGGCGGCTCTATCGAAACCCAGGGCGCCACGCCGAAGGAGCGTCTCCCGAACGTCTCCGACGTGATCTGGGTCATCGAGGCGAGCATGGAGGCCCAGGACGCGGCGTGCGACTATGGCTTCCTCGACATCTGGGATCCCTTTGAGCACCTATGGTGGGGTCCTGACATCCCGCGGATGATCAACGAGGGCCGGCACCGGTGCGGCCTGCCGAACGACGAGATCGGGTACGCCAACTGCTTGTACTTCGACGGACACGGCACCTCGCTTCGGATCAAGCAGGTGGAAGTAAGGAATTTCAGCCCGTTCGCCAACCCGGACTCGACGGCCTTTGGGATGCCGTAACGCGAGCTGACGCTACGGAGCGGGCCGGTTGGGCACGCGGGAGGCCACGCTCGCACGCGAGAATCGTACCATGCCTCGACGAGCCAGGTTGTTGGGAAGACTCGACGCCGCCTTCACGCTCATTGAGCTGCTGGTGGTGATCGCGATCATTGCCTTGTTGATTGCGATTCTCCTGCCGTCTTTGGCCAAGGCTCGCCAGCTCACACGGTTCAGCATGTGCAAGAACAACTGTCACCAGATCGGGATCGCGGTGCACAGCTACTCCAGCGAGAACCTCGGCTGGGTGCCGGCGGGCGGCTCGCCGACGACGGTTCACTGGACGCTGCTCGTGCTGAAGGGCTTGGGGGTGCGCGAAGAGATCCGGTACATTGCGGCTGGCGGCACCCTGATCCCCGTGCAGGAGGAGATACCCCTGCACAACTATGGTGTCTTTCACTGTCCCGTGCGGACGGATGCGCTCGAGCCGCTCCAGCAGAACCCGACCATTCCTCTGCCGAACGAACCTTTTCTAGACTACGTTGTGAACGATCTCGATAGTGGTCTTAGCGGGGGCGGTATCATGCAGGGGGCGGTCGAAGAATTCAGACGGGTGACCGACTGGGAGAATCCCGGGATGACGATATATCTGGCCGAGGCCGCCCGGGAAGAGTGTAACGGGCCGATCCTGGCGACCGGTGGCGGCGAGCTCCGCATCGCGCGGTACAACCATCAAATGGATTGGTACGACGTTTGGAGAACGACGCACGTGCCCAACTGCCCGCTATCGGCACCTTCAGGACCGGACGCCGTGCGAGTAGCTGCGAAGATGCACTTGCGTTCGAAGAGCAACTACATGTTCGTGGACGGCCACGCCGACGAGATGAGAGGGGATGGACACGAGTGGCGGGACTGGTTACGCCTTTTCGGGCTGAGATACTGGCAGGATTGGTAAAGATGCACTAGCCCCGGGCGTGTCCTACGACGAGCCGACTCGGATCCGTTCGCGCCCACGAGCAAAAATGCCCCACAGGTGCGAAGTCCACCCAGAACGTGTTCGACCTTCATCTCTGTCAGCTCTCATGACCTCGTGGTCAAGCACAAGACCAGCCTGCGGCAGAGTAACCTGACTGACAAGGCACGTCGCGGTAGGCTGCGGACCGGGTACTCGCTCGGGCGAAAGTGTCGCGGTCCGCAACGGGGTAGCGGCCTTTAAGGGCCCGCCCGCATCCGGACGCCGGGGTGTCTGCGCAAGTATTGCTGATAGAAAGAGTTATCAGCTGGCGTCCGCGAGGCGCCGGCGGGCGAACAATTTCTCGGGCCTGGACCTTGCGAATCTGGCAGTGGAGACTAAGAATAAAGACGACTGAATAGAGGTCAATCGCCCGGAGCGATGGCCAAGAGGCTTTTCCCCTCCGGAAAGCACCGGGTGTCTTTCCCCGAGTACCCGGTGTTTTCTTGTGCGCCCGAAAGGATCCTGGGGGCGGCTTGTCGGTCTTGCTGGCTATCGTTCGGGCTTGGGAACGGTCGCGGCAGGGCGGCGCACGGGGCTGCGTCGTGACTGCCGGCTAACCGGCATGTCTTGGCGGGCCAGTTCGTGTTGGGGTGCTCGGCCCGGTACGGCCTGCGGGGGTTTATCGGACCGGGCCCCGACCTGCTGCGGAACTTTCGCTCTGATCTTACACCGAACGATCGTAAGTGATCGATCGTCACTACCGGGAGTTTGACGGAGGCCTCTGACGCTTCCGTGCGCTCGATAAGCGAATCCCTACTTGACCGCGAGTGTTTCACACCGGAAGCTATGCGACCCGGCGGGGCGTTGCCAGTTCGGTGGTCGCTCGTCGGACCGGCGCGAGGTCCGCGGGGGAGACTACCATTGGTGATACGCTCGCGCCGAGGCAGAGCTGAGATGACGGGGAATCCCGTGGATGTCGATGCGGGATCCTTCGACGGGACAGCGCTCGCTGCCTTGCCGTAGGGAGCCACCCAACTTGACGAATGTCAAACAGACCTCTCGCGATCCGTCGCCGGTGCCCGTGATCGTAGGCAACGGAGAGCTGG
>CAYGAN010000206.1:3915-6642 GCA_964347585.1 uncultured Planctomycetales bacterium
CATCGACGAAGCGATATTCTGGAGCGGCCGGCGGCTGGACGGGCCATACTACCCTCTTGTCCGATTCGGCAAGCTCACCAGGTCGATCAGCGTTTACGGGGCGGCTGCGCAGGACGGGCCCTGGCAGCAGTGGATCGACTATGAGCGCGGGGTGGCATGCTCGCGAGTGAACCATCAGCTTGTCTTGGAAGAGACTGAGACGCTCGTCGCCAGTCACACCAACGTCGTACTCATCTCGACGGCTCTGACCAACCCCAGCGGAGACGCCGTCAGTGTCGGTTTTGAGGTCCGGTATCAGTTTGGCGACCACGAAGGCAAGGCCCAGGAGGGGTGTAAGTTGGCCCCGTGTGAGCAGCGCGAGGGGCATACCGTGGAGGTCCGGACGCGGGGCTTTGTGGCCGGCGTGTTCGTGCGTGCGGATTGGGCTGATCCGGAGAACACCGAGCTCGGTGAGTGTCGGCTGCGCGCCGAATTCACTCTGCCAGCCGGACGACGACTGCGCCTGCGCACGTGGCTAACGCTCGCGGATGGCGCGCGTTACACCCATCCGCCCCGAAGAGGCCAGATCGAAGATCTTGTCAATCGGCACGTCAGTGAATGGCGGGCGTTCTGGCGCCAAGGCTGGGTCGAGCTGGAGGACCCGGGTGTGATGAGCTTATGGCGGGCGTCCATGTACGCCCTACGCTGCAGCGCCACGCCCTGGTCTATCCCGCCGGCGGTGGGCCCTTACTGGGAAGGCAGAACGTTCCATGACGAACTCTACCCGTTCCTGGCATTGGCCTCTGCGGGGCACCTCGAGCTCGCCCGGCGGATACCCTACTTTCGCCTGCGCACGCTTGGCCTCGCGGTCGAGCGCAGCGGCGGGCGCGGCGCTCAGTATCCCTGGGAGAGCATCGAGTCGGGCTTGAATGGCGTGCCGTTCGGTGCGCACATGGACGAACATTTCCACATGGGCCAGATCTCGGAGACCGCCTGGCAGTACCTGATCTTCACCGATGAGGAGCACGCGGTCGTGGAGCTATACCCACTGCTGCGCGAGTGCGCGGAGTACTACCGGCAGAACATGCTCGAGGCGCGCGACGGGATGGTCCAGATCCGGCCCTGCACGGATTATGACGAGACCGTCTATCCGGTCGCGCGCCCGATCTACACGACGTGTGCAGCGGTTCGTGCGTTGGAGAACGCTGCGGCCGTGGCTCGCAGGCTTCGTTGCGACGGTGAGCAGGTCCGGATGTGGCAGGAAGCCGCGACGGGGCTGCGGGAGAGCCTGCCCGCCACACGCGACGGAGGGGCTTACGCCACCGGCGGCGATGCAAGTCACGCGCACATAGCGTCGGCCGGTGTTGTTTTTCCGTTCCGTGTTGACGAGGACTCCAAACGATCCCGGCGGACGCTGGTCGAGTTATTGCGGAGCTGCCGATCCAAGCTGAACTTCAAACCCGGGAACGCTCGCGACTACGAAGGATCGAATTGGATGTGGACGACGGCCCACCTGGCCACGGGGCTGTTCTACCAGGGTCGGAGCCGGGAGGCCTGGGAGGTGCTCCGCTTGGCACCGCTGAGTGCCGGCCCGTTGGCATGCCCGAATGAGTCCCTGCGCAACGGCGCGATGTCCGTTCCGTGGTTCACGACTGCCGCCGGCGCTGCGGCCTACGCGGTCCACGCGATGTGCGTTCGGGTTCTTGAAGGCCAGGCCCTGCTCTTGACCTCCCTGCCGCCTGAGCTGGAGAACTGCGCGTTCAGGCTTGCAGGCGGCGGGGGAGTGCAAGTGACCTGTCGGGTCGTGAGCGGTCGGATCGCGGAGTTGAGCGTGCTGGCGAATCGAGCTACGCGGTGGGCCTGCCGGGCGCCCGTCCGCCTGCTCGCCCCAGGCAGGTCGAACCGCCAAGTCGCGTCACCTTCCGTCGAAAGCGACACGGTGCTGCTCAGTTGTCACCTGCCGCCCGGAGAGACCATGCTCGTACGCCCGGAATCCTGAGCCGAACACTGACGGTTTCTTCGGCCGATTCACCGCAGCTTCGTTTGAACGCCTCCGGGCAAGCTACTGGCCGCAGAGCGGGGCCGGTGGCGGAAAGCATTACTTGAGCGGTGGGGTGAACGATGTGCGGAAGGCTTTACGCGGACCGGCGACGTGCGGCTGGCGAGTGGACATTCCTGACCGTCGTGCTCGCTGCGGCGGTCGTGCCTGCCCTCGCCCGTCATCCGGACGGGACGCTCGGGCTGATCCGCTACCCGATCTCGACCCGCCCGGCGATTCTCCTCGCCGGCGATCCGCTCACGATGGAGCTGCAGAGCCTGATCGACGTGGGAGGCGTGCGAGTCGAGCTGGTCGGTGGCGACAGGACGATCCCGATCTATGAGAGCGGGGCCAAAGACGTCTTCAGGGTTCAGGAGCGACGGACGTTCGGCCTGCCGACACTCGACTGCGCAGTGGAAGGTTGGCGGATGTGTTGGATGTGGCGGCCGCGAACCACGGTCCGCGACCTCGTCAAGGTCCCGCTCGTTGTGCCGAAAGACGTTCCGCCGGACCTCTACACTCTGCGCGTCTCGTGCAGCGCGGGCCAGGACACGAGCAAGCGGGGTGTCCAGGTCCTGGCCAAGTGGCCGACGCGCTACCGCATCGCGCACATCACCGACACCCACCTGACCAAGCCCGACCGGCCGGACGCGCCCGAGACGCTCCGCGCGATCGTCGGCGAGATCAACGCAGAACGGCCGGCGTTCGTG
>CAYGAN010000206.1:6652-8206 GCA_964347585.1 uncultured Planctomycetales bacterium
GTGCGGTGGGCATCGGCAACATCTTCGCCCGCTCCATCGAGTCGGCGGCCCGACAGCCAGAAGCGCTCCCACTCGTGCAACGGTTGATGTTTATCGGCTTCGCCCTGGTGGTGACCGGCGACATCTCGGATGGGAACTTCCCGCACGACCACAAAGCCTTCGTCGAGATCCTCGATGGGGTCAACGCCCCGACGTTTGTGGTGATCGGCAACCACGACACCGGCGGGCTCGTGTACCACGGCCACGCGGACTGTTTGCTTTACTACCATACGACCTACTATTCGTTCGATCTCGGGCGCGATCACTACGTGGGCATCGACAATGCCACGCGGATGTTCGACAGCGAGCAGGTCGCGTGGATCAAGTCTGATCTCGCCGCTGCCCAGGACAGGGCCATGCGCGTTATCTTCGGGCACTGCATGTACCAGCAGAGCCGCCAGGATAACGAGTGGTTCGACAAGGTCCTGTTCGAGAAGTATCGCGTGAAGCTCTATCTGTTCGGGCACGTGCACCAGAACGACAAGCGCGTCCTGGACAACGGCTACACAATCTGGCTGGCGACGGCAGCGGCCGTGGACGACGGCTGGTACAGGATCGTCGAGATCGCCGACCACCGCCTGACGTCAACACAGACGGCCCAGGCTGCAACCCCTGCGACGACCCCGTAGCGGGACAAAGGCAATGTGTTGGGCAGTTCCGGCATGTTTGCTCACAGTCTTGGGAGTTGCGACAGTCTCGCTCGCGGTGCAACAAGGACCGAAAGCCGACGCTTCCGCCAAGCCGCCAATCCGCCTGGGTCCGGGACCGCACCTGTTCGTGGATGACTTCCTCGTTGAGACGAGTACGAAGCTCGTGCGCAAGGTCAACTCCCCGAGACGAGACCTGCCGAAGCCCGTCGTGACCGCCCGGGAGGACAAGAACTTTCAGCCCTACGTCACGGTCCTGCGTGACCCGAAGACCAGACGGTTTCGCATGTGGTATAACGTGCCCGAACACGCCAGCCAGTCGCATCTGGCGTACCTGGAATCGGAGGATGGGATCCACTGGATCCGCCCCCATCGCGTGCTGGCCGACCCCGCGGAGATCCAGTTCGGCGCAAGCGTGATAGACGAGGGACCGGACTGCTCCGACCCGGCGAAGCGATTCAGATTCGCATGGTGGAAGGACGGCGGACTCCAGGTCGCGACGTCGCGTGACGGGCTGACTTGGAATCCGATCGTGCCGGGCGTCGTCCTGCGACACAACCACGACATCAGCAGCATCTTTCGTGACCCCATAAGGAATCGATATGTCGCGATGGTCTCCGGCTATACCGAAGGAGACAGCTGGTCGGGACGCCGCCGCGTGATCATGCAGAGCGTGAGCGATGATCTGGTCCACTGGGCGAAACCGTGGTATGTCATCACGCCCGATGACCGCGTGGACGAAGGCGAGACCCAGTTTTACTGCATGGGTGGCTTGGTGGCCCGCGGCGATCTCTTGATCGGGATGGTCAGGGTGCTGCGCGACGACCTGCCTGCCGATGCGGACGGGCCGATCGCGGGCATTGGCTAT
>CAYGAN010000207.1:0-701 GCA_964347585.1 uncultured Planctomycetales bacterium
CAAGCGGACGAATCGTGCTGTGCCGGTTTTCGTAGTCTCGGCCCGCGTCGGGACGGGGATGGACTCGTGGTGCGATTGGGTGCGCCGCAAGGCGGCAGCCACGTCTAAGGTGAATCAATGACCGAGCTTTCAGCCGGCAACGGCCCAAAGCAGGCGTTCACGTCCGAGCGCCGTCGTCAAGGCACTACCTCGCCGGTGCCGGTCAACACAATCGTTTGCGCAGACAATCTCGAATGGATGAGATCCTTACCGGACGGCTGCTGTGACCTTATCTACATCGACCCGCCGTTCTTTACGCAAAGGCGTGTTCGTACGGCTGGTGCGCCCAGCCGGGGGGAGTTCGCCGATGAGTGGCCCGGCGGCCTGGACGGCTATCTCGACTTCCTCCGCCCTCGCCTCGTCGAGATGCATCGCCTGCTTGCTGCTTCGGGCACGATCTACGTTCACCTCGATTGGCGCGCTGCTCACTACGTGAAGGTCCAGCTGGACCAGGTTTTCGGTTGGCGCAACTTTCTGAACGAAATCATCTGGTCGTATCGCACGGGGGGTCTGAGCCGCAAGTGGTTCGCTCGAAAGCATGATACGATCCTTTCGTACGCCAAGAAGAAAGGCCAGAACACCTTCCAGGTCATTCGTGATGGTCGATTCCGAACCGACGGGCTGAACTACGATTCCGCTGGGCGACCTTACAAGACCACGAA
>CAYGAN010000207.1:711-7267 GCA_964347585.1 uncultured Planctomycetales bacterium
AAGGCCGGCCGCCTCCATTTCCACCCTGACGGACCGGCGCTGACCGACGTGTGGGAGTTGCCTTTCCTGTCAACCGTCTCGCGCGAGCGGACGGGGTTTCCGACCCAGAAGCCGGAGGCCCTTCTCGAACGCATCATCCGGGCAAGCAGCGGTGAGCAGGATGTGGTGGCTGACTTTTTCTGCGGCAGCGGGACGGCCCTGGCGGTCGCACAGCGACTCAATCGCCGCTGGCTGGGCTGCGACAGCTCTGCAGAAGCCGTCAGAATCACGCGGCGTCGCCTTGGTATTACGGGTAAATGGCTTGGCGGACAATAAGCAGGCAGTCGCGGACCTGCCCACGCCCACCGTGCGGGGCTCGGATGTGTTCAGCTCGACCGGCTGAAATATGCCCCGGCGGGACGGCTTGGGTAGTGTGCGTGTCCGTGCGGGCGGCTATTTCAGGCTCAAGCTCTTGACGCGTATTCCCTCTTCGCGCCACTGCTTGACGAGGGCCTGCAGGTCGTCGATTGTCTTGCCGAGTCGCCGACACGTCAGGGTCAGCTCTTGATAGAGGTGCGGGTCCCGCAGGAGCTTTCCGGCCGTCCCGTCGCCATCCGCCAATTGACGTCCCGCCTCGTTCAGATGGTCCAGAAGGGTGCTGATCTGGTCGGCTAGGCCAACGATTCTGGTGCCGACCGATCTGAGCTGCTCGTTGGCGTCGTCAAGCGATTGGTTGATCTTGGCGGGCAGCGTTGTGGCCTCGGAGGCGATGGTTCTGGCGTGCTGGGCGAAACTCTTCAGCTCGGCCATTACGGTCTTGGCCTCCGTGCTGACCTGGGTGAAGTTCTCGACGGCGGCTTTGAGATTGCTCTTTGTGCTCGGATCACCCAGCACATCGTTGAAGTGTTTCATCGCCGCGTCGAATCGCTCGATGGCTGTGTACAAGTTGGCTGGTTCCGGCTCGACTCCGGGCGGCGGACTGTCCACCTGCCGGACGGTTCGCCTCATCAACAGCTCATGCAGGTCTTTCTTGAGCACTTCCGCCAGTCCACCGATGTGTCCGGTCGCGGTCTTGAGGGTGTCCACGATGTCGGGCGGGAATATCGCGTCGAACGCGCTGATGACCTCGCCTCTGAGCGTGGCCGTACCGTCCTTGACCAGGACCTCCGGTCCGGCTGTGGACGGCACGGCGATCGTGATCTGAGGCCGCCCCAGACCCATTGGCGCCTCCTTGACTTCCACGTACGCGTCTCGAGGGATGTTGTATTCGTGCTCGATGTCCGCGACCATCCAGACGCCCTCGCCGGGCCGGTCCTGATCCTGAAACACGAAGCGATCCACGATCCCCACGCGCACGCCGCCCATTTCGATATCAGCTCCTGGTCGCACTCCGCTTATCTTCCTGAACCCCGCGCTGATCTCGTACCTCTTGCGCCCGAACATCCGAGGGGCCTCCCCGAACAGGACGACCAGCGTGCCCAGGGCCACCAGACCCGCCAGCACGAAAGCCCCCACCGCTAGATTTCGTTTGGATTCTTCCATGATGGGTCAATCTCCGCGTAGCGCGCGCAGCTCCTGCTGACTGGCTTGGCCCTTGACGAACCGCTGCACTCGCGCGTCCCGCGAGTGGCGGATCTCCTCCGGCGTGCCGTCGGCGATGAACTGGCATTCGTGTAACATCACGATCCGGTCGGCTACCTTGTACGCGCTCGCCATGTCGTGTGTGACGATCACGCTGGTGACGTCCAGCTCGCGCTTCAGCTTGAGTATTAGCTCGTTGATCACGTCGGCCCTGACAGGGTCCAGCCCGGTTGTGGGTTCGTCGTAGAGGATTACCTCCGGCTCCAGGGCGATGGCGCGGGCGAGGGCAACCCGCTTGCGCTGCCCTCCCGACAGTTCCGCCGGTCGTTTCGATCGGATTCCGTCGAGGCCAACCATGTGCAGCTTCTCGGCTACGATCTGCTCGATCCGCTCCTGTGAATAATTCGTGTGCTCCCAGAGCGGAAAAGCGACGTTCTCGCCCGCCGTCATCGAGTCAAAAAGGGCCCCGAGCTGAAACAGGAACCCGAAGTGTCGGCGGACCCCGACCAGCTCCTTGTCGCCCAGGTTGTCAATCCGACGTCCTCGGAAATAGACCTCCCCGGCGTCCGGGCGGAGCAGACCGACCACGTGCTTGAGCAACACACTCTTGCCCACCCCGGATTCTCCGATGATCACCGTCGTTTGCCGCCGCTCGAGCTGGAGGCTGACCCCGGCGAGCACTTCCACGGGCCCGAATCGCTTGTGCACGTTCACCAGCTCGATCACCGACTGGTTGCCGTTGTCAGGTAGGCTATGTGATTGTTCTGGGGCGGCCATCGATCTGAAGTCCGATCAATACAGCACCGACTTGAACCCCCAGATGGCTTCGTACGCGCCCTTGAGCGCGACGCCGATGAAGAAGTCAAGGGCGAGAATCGCGATGAAGCTGGCGACGAAGGACTCCGTGCACGCCCGGCCGACGCCTTCGGCGCCCTGCCGACACGTGAAGCCCTTGTAACAAGCGATCAGTGCGATCGCCGCACCGAAGAACACGCTCTTTAGCAACCCGCTGAACAGATCCCATTTCTCCAGTGCATAGCGCGTGTAGGACCAGTATGGCTCGGACGGGATCGCATAGACCTTGACCGAAATGAACCATCCACCCAGCGCACCCATGACGTCCGTATAGCAGGTCAAGAACGGTGTCAGGAGCAAGCACGCGAGGAATCGCGGCACGACCAGGTATCGGATGGGATCCGCCCCCATGCTTCGCAGCGCGTCGAGCTGCTCGGTCACGTTCATGGTGCCCAACTCGGCCGTGAGCGCGCCACCTACGCGTCCGGCCAGCATCACGCCCGCCAGCACGGGTCCCAGTTCGCGAACGACCGACAGATTGACGATGACCCCCATACGCTCTTCGAAGCCAACGGCCTGGAACTGCTCGACGGCCTGAACGGCCAGTACCATCCCCACGAAGACACCGGTGATCAGGATCACGGGCACGGTTCGCCAGCCCACCTCATAAAACTGAGGCATGACGAGCCGCCAGTTGCGCACGGCCGCTGCCCCGGCGACCAGCCACATGAACATCCGGCCGGCGAAGGTCCAGAATCGCCCGAACGATGCCAGGCAACTGATGCTTTCCTGGCCGACGTACGCAACCCACTGAACCATTGCAGACATCCCCGGGATGGTGGTCTTCCGCAGCACAGGGTTTGTACCGACTGGCCGGTTGGCTGTCAATTCGGCAACGCGAGGGGAACGCGACCGACACCACGGAGCCGGGACTCGTGCCCGGGGCAGCGCCGACGAGCAGAGCCGGCAAGGCACCAGCAGAGCGGAGGGAGGCGGCTACCGGCAGGCTTAACCCAGGAAGCTCAGAATGCGCTCGGCGACGTACTGTTGCATCGGCTCGGTCAGCTCCGGGTAGATCGGGATGGCCAGCACCTCCGCGGCGGCCTTCTCGCTGACGGGCAGGTCCCCGGCCTTGTAGCCGAGGTACGCGAAGCAGTCCTGCATGTGCAGCGACAGCGGGTAGTAGATCTCCGTGCCGATGCCCGCTTCGGTCAGGGCGGTCTTCAGCTCGTCGCGTCGGGGCACCCGGATCACGTACTGGTTGTAGATGCTGACGTTCTCCGGGCGGACGAGCGGAACGCCCACCGCCGAGTCGGCAAATAGCGCGTCGTACCGGGCTGCGTTGCGCCGTCGCGCCTCGCGCCAGGCGTCCAGGTGCCTGAGCTGGACCCGCAGGATCGCCGCCTGCAGCGCGTCCAGCCGGAAGTTTCCCCCGATCATCCGGTAGTAGTACTTGGGCTTGCCCCCGTGCACGCGGAGCACGCGGCAGGCCTCGGCGAGCGCCGCGTCGTTCGTCACGATCATGCCCCCGTCCCCGAAGGCCCCGAGGTTCTTGCTCGGGAAGAACGAAAGGCACCCCAGTGTGCCGAGCGAACCGGCCGGGCGAGTCCTGTACGTAGCGCCAACGGCTTGGGCGGCGTCCTCCACCACCGCGATGCCTCGCGCTTCGGCCAGCGTTAGGATCGGGTCCATGTCCGCGCACTGCCCGAACAGGTGCACCGGGAGGATTGCCTTGGTCCGGTCCGTGAGTGCAGAGGCAACGTGCTTGGGATCGATGTTGAACGTGTCCGGCTCAATATCGACGAAGACCGGCTTGGCCCCGAGCCGCACGATGCAACCGGCCGTCGCGAAGAACGAAAACGTTGATGTAATCACCTCATCGCCGGGACCGATCTTCAAGGCCATCAGCGCACACAGCAGCGCGTCCGAGCCGCTGCTGACCCCGATCCCGTACGCACAGCCGCTGTAGGCGGCCACCTCCTCTTCCAGGCCCGTCACCTCCGGGCCGAGGATGAATCGCTGGCTGGCCAAGACCGCGTCGATCGCCTGGCGAATCTCGCCCTCGATCGGCTCAAACTGTGCCTTCAGATCAAGTAAGGGAACCTGCATGGCCACCTCTCTATGGCTCGCGGAGCACCCCGTCCCGCAGCTCGTACCGATCCCCGCATGTCGCACACGCAAAGCCCCCCTCCTGCTCACTCAGCCTCACCCCGCACTGGCACATCCAGCCGATGCGACGTGCCGGTGTGCCGACCATCAGCGCGAAATCCGGCACATCCCGGGTCACCGTCGCCCCGGCGCCGATAAAGCAGTACCGGCCCAGCGTGATCCCGCAGAGGACCGTGGCGTTCGCCCCGATCGTTGCACCCCGCCGCACCAGCGTGTCCTTGTATTCGTGCTTGCGGGACACGTGGCTGCGCGGATTGACGACGTTCGTGAAGACCATGCTCGGCCCGCAGAACACGTCGTCCTCCAGGATCACGCAGTCGTAGATCGAGACGTTGTTCTGGACCTTGACGTTGTTGCCCAGCCGTGCCCGGCCGCCGACGTTGACGTTCTGGCCCAGCACACATCGCTCGCCGATCACTGCGCCGGACATCACGTGGCAGAAGTGCCAAATCTTCGTGCCGGCGCCGATCTGAACCGGCTCGTCCACGTAGCTCGACTCGTGGACGAAATATTCCTTCTTGTCGTGAGGCAAGGCTCACTCCTCTTGCTCAAGATCTCCTTGCCGCCGGGGCCGAGCCGCCCGGTCTGCCGGCACGCGCCCCTTCGGTGGACAGCCGTTTCCGGCTGATGGACCAGAGCCCACGAACGCTCATGCCGTCCCGACGGAAGAGATCTCGACCGGCTGGCCCCCACGCCGCAACGATTCGCCGCCTGCCTCCAGAATCCGGACCACCCGCGCGCCGTCCGCGCCGTCCGAGCGGATTTCCTGATCGTCCAGCACGGCCTCGATGAAGTGCCCGACCTCCTGCTTGAGCGGCTCCGACGTGTCCACCTTCGGGATCAGAATGTCCCCGATCCGGAGCGAGATGGTCTGCGCGAAGCTGTCGAACGTCTCGCGGATCTTGGCACCCTTATCGTACACGCGAATTTTCTCGGCCGCCTCCATGTCGTCAAAGCTGACCATCCGCTCCGTGCCCACGACCGTCATCTTGCGAATCTTGTGCGGGTCCAGCCAACTGACGTGGATGTTCGCCAGCCGACCGTCCCCGAAGCGAAGGTTTGCGAACACCACGTCCTCCACCCCCTCCTGCAGATAACAGTGCCCGCACGCCGAGACGCTCACCGGCTCGGCCTCGAACAGAAAGCAGACCACCGAAATGTCATGTGGCGCCAGAGACCACCACGCGTTCTCGTCCTGCCGGACCACGCCCAAGTTCACCCGCTGGCAGTACATGTAGTACACCCGGCCCAGATGACCGTCCTGGATCATCTCGCGCATGGCCAGCACGGAGGGGTGGTATTCCAGCAGGTGCCCGACCATGAGCTTCCGGTCCCGCTGCTTGCTGAGCCCCGCCAGCTCGTCCGCATGGGCTGCGCTAAGGGCCAAGGGCTTCTCCACGTATACGTGCTTGCCGGCATCCAGGGCCTGGCGGCACAAGTCGTAGTGGCTGACCGCGCTGGTCGCGATTACCACTGCATCCAGCGACGCGTCGGCCAGCAGCTCCTCATATCGGTCCGTCGAGCGCGCGCCGGGTGTCTGACGCGCCGCGGCCTGCAGTGCCGAGCGATTCACGTCGCAGACCCAGGCGAGCGCGCAGCGATTCGCCTGAGCGAAATTCCGCAGAAGGTTCCGTCCCCACCGACCGACCCCCACCATGCCCACGGAAAGCTTGCCCTCGTGCTCCACAGTCCACTCACTCCCGCTTCGAACTGTTTGATGAATCCCAGACCTCGCGAGCCGCGATTATATGTCCCCGTCCCAGCCCCTACAACCCGCCGGGGTAGTAGGCCAGGCCTGGCGCGGCGAGGTTGCGGGCGGACATGGATGGCGGCGTGAATACATGGCCAGCCGTTTCGCCAATCGGTTGGCTCATCGGTGGCTCCTGCTTCGAGGTAATACGAAACACCGGACCCAGCGGTTCCAGTCGATACCGCCAGCGGATCGCCCCGGTGCTCCAGGTAACGCCTCAGCGCGCCGCTCACCGTGGCCAGCACCACGTCGTTGATCGTGCAGCCGGTCATCCGGCCGATC
>CAYGAN010000207.1:7277-8193 GCA_964347585.1 uncultured Planctomycetales bacterium
CAGGAGCAACTTCGGCTGGGCCAAGGGCAGCGGATCGCCCCGGTCGGCTCTTGCTGGTAGAGCCAACGAGGTACGTACTGGGGATGCCGGGAGCACGTGGCCACGCTGACTCCTTGTTCAAGCGCTGAGTCTATTGACGCTTCGGTGATCACGTGGCGCGCGAAGTAGGCGTTCGGTCCTCGGAGCTGGCAGACGACGTGGCGTCCAACCCCATCTACCTGCTGAACGTAGGCCAAGACCGGGGCGGTCGTGGAGTCGCAGATGATCACGCCGCCCGGTCCGACGGCATCGAACGCTGCGAGGGCGAACTGCCTCGGGCCGTGATAGCCGGTTCGCCACGGTCGAAGGAAGTAATCATATCGGTCGCGGTACGCCAGGTCGCGCTTAACGCCTAGAGGAATGTTCGCCCGCCTGGCGAGGGGGGGAAGCACGGCGTAAACGGCCACGGGCATAAGTGCGCCCAAGACCGTGACCCAAGCGCTGAATCGCCGAAACCGACCCATCAGCCAAGCCGTGCCGATCCCGACGCACACGGCAAAGACGGTGTCGAACCAGAGAAAGAAAACGAATTGATCAGGGACGAGATAACGCGCCGCGAAGATGAAGTAGGCTGCGAGCAGCCACCAGAGGGTCAGGCGCATTTCCGTGGCAGCCGCCGGTTGCCTTCGGACGCTCCAAATGCCGACGAGGCCTAATGCTGCGAGCGGAGTGGGAAAGGCCAGTCCGAGGAAAGCGAGTGTTCTGCTGAGAGACGTGCTGATTGGTGCCCAGCTCAGCACGATCTCCTCAAACCGCCCGCTTTCTCCGAAAAGCAGAGACGTTGTGACCTGCCCGAGTGTTTGGCCGGATGCCCAGTCACCCACAGCAAGGACGAGCAGAGGTATTGCGCCGGCAACCCATCCGCACACAGCGGCGA
>CAYGAN010000208.1:0-919 GCA_964347585.1 uncultured Planctomycetales bacterium
CTCGTGTGTGAGTCGATCGTTGGCGCGAGCCGAGCGCCCGACCCAGATCTCCACGTCGCCACCGGACACGAACCGGGCGATGCCGGCGGGCGCAGCTCGCGCCTTCCTGAAGCACCGTCACGCGCATGTGGATGGTGAAGCGGCGCGAGAGGTCCGTGACGATCCGACGACCTTCCACCTTCCACTTCGCTGTATATTCGTCTTCGCCGTTCACTTCGAGAACGCGCAGGCAGTAGTTCGGAGTCGAAGGGAGTTGGTAGCCGTAGCTCCACTCCCATTCTGGAGTCGGGTCGCTCGAGGTAACGGATTGGCGTGTCTGTGCGAAGTTCCAGCGATGTGCTCGTAGCAACGCATCGCGGATATCTGCGTATTCGGAGTTGGCGAGCCGACCCGTCTTGGTGGCATCGGCGAAGCTCGTAATCTTGCGTTCGCCCAAGTGCGTTAGCGCGCGATTCACGATGGATACATCGCTCGCCATGATTCCTCCAGAACTGGGGAGGGGGTAATCCCCCTCCCCATTCTCTTGCGGCGCCTAGCTGGCACCTCCTGCCACGTAGAGAGCCTCGACGAGCATTTCCACGGCGCCAGCCGTTGCGTCGATGTCTTGGGTCGTGGTGGCCGCGATAGTCCACGTCTCACGCGGATCCGACGTGTAGGAAGCGGCCCCAATGGCCGCGAGTTCCCAGAGCGTTTTCCCGCGATCCCAATTGTCGAGTGTTCCGGCCTCCGTGAAGTAGTCCGTTCGAGCGATGGCCCCCGACCAATCGATTGTCGATCCAAAGAGATCGACATCGATCACGGCGCCGTCGTCTGCGTCTCCCTTCTTGTAGAGGCCCACATGGAAGGTCGTGGTTGCACCCCAGTTCGCATCCATTGAGAAGAGGAGCTCGACGAGACGATCGGCGCTCTTCAGATCGAG
>CAYGAN010000208.1:929-1871 GCA_964347585.1 uncultured Planctomycetales bacterium
GCGCCGCCTTGCGGAAGAACCGCGAGTGGCCGAGGCCCGGCACGACGGCCGGAACCGGAACGTTTCGGGTCGTGAAGTGCCCGGTTGCGCCAAGCGCCGGGCTGTAGTGGTTGCTGTAGTAGGTCGTCATTGCAATTGCCCTCTTTGGGCAGTGAGTTCGGAGTCCCTACGAACCTCGTCAGGGACTCCTTGCTCGTTACTTTCCTGCGCTACTCGTCGCAGATCACCTCAACCACGCCCGTCTCGTCCATGCGAGTGGCGCCCATATCGAGGCTGTAGAAGACCTGCGTCGAGTAACGCCGGGTCGGGAGCCGATCGATTTCGCCTACCGGCTCCGCGCCGACCGCCAGGAGCAAGCTGTTCTTGCACCAGGCGATGCAGCGCCGGTCGCTCGACCCATCCACACCGAGGCGCTCCGTCCGGATGAACTCGAAGCCACAGAAGCTATTGATCTCACCCCTGACGAGCGCCTTCACCGTGTTATAGTCGGCCGACGTGACCTCCGTAATCGCCAGCAACTCGCCAAGCTGCTTCGCGCTGATGGCGAAGAAGCGCGGCTCGTCCGGGTCGTTCTCGGCGGCATCGAGCATTTCCTTTGCTTCGAGAATCTTGGCGAGTGTGAGGCCGGCGGCTCCGACGGCGATCTGGTAGTTCGAGTCGAACGATGTGGACGTGCCGCCGTCGACCCCCGTGTAGGCCGTCGCGAATGCGGCGCCGATAATCAGGTCATCGACCTGTCGGCCTGACGCATTGGCAAATGCCCTGACGTAGTCGTTCGTCGGCTCGTTCAGCGTTCGGACCTTGTCGGGCTTGTCGACTAGATCCGCCACGTCATAGGGATCGAGAAGCACCATGCGCCGGCTATGCGGCGTGTCGGTATACTCGGTCTCGGCGTGTCGGTCGGTGCGCCTCGACATCGCCGTCGCACCGAGCTGGTCGAAG
>CAYGAN010000208.1:1881-4708 GCA_964347585.1 uncultured Planctomycetales bacterium
GATCTCCGGTAATGCCGCCTTCTACACGAACGGCACGCCGAAGCCGGCTTCCCTTTTGCTGAGCGAGATGCGTGATGCCTCGCGTGAATTGCTTCACGAAGGCAGTCGTGATCTGGGTACTCATGAGAGCCCCTCCATTGACTTGTGTTGTCAGTCAACGAAAGGACTCCCCGTCAAGGACGGACCCCTTCTACACGAACGCAGTCGTGTGGCTGGCCCTGCTTTCAGGCGAGCACCGGACCCATTGGCTACCCGGCTAGAAGCTCTTAGACGATCTTGCCCTCCGTTTGGAAGATTTGGGGACGGGTGCGGGAAAGACGAACCGCGCCACGTCCGCTGCCATGTAAAGGAGATTGTCGACCCGGGTGGCGGCCGAACGCCTATTGCAAGCAATCCGCAAGCAGCCGAGCCGCGTCTTGATTACCTCGGCGATTCGCTCTTCGGGAAGGTCAATCGCCATCACCCACTGATAGAGCTTACACGCTGCACGATGGACCTCATCGGTCCCGTCCTTTATTGGATGGCGCACCAAAGCTGCAAGCCGGAAGCACTCGAGTCGAATCTCTCCTTGCGTCATGCACGCTGCTCCCCTCGCTCATTCGGGTAGGCCTGCTCGTAGAGAGCCTTTCGCCTTGCCATGAGCGCACTGAACTCTGGATGGTTCTTGTCATAGGCGATCTTCTGGTATTCGTCCGAAGCTTCTAGGATGGCAAGCTCCGCCTGAGCCTCTTCCGGCATCTTGGTGAGCGCGACACGTTCCTTCTCTCCAAGAAGTGCATGCTCTCCCATCGTCTCTCCAAGCCTCGCGAATGCGCGGATCATGACCGGGTGGTCGACCACGAGGGTTCCTTCGGCAAGCCGAAGAGAGCGGGCGAGTTCCGCATCCTCTCCGAAGGCGTGCTTGAAGGCACGGCGGGAGAGATCCTTCCGGGCCTCAAAGGAGGAACCCCATTCTCTTTCGAACTCATCCATCACCTTCTCGGTCTCGCTGTTGATCGCGCTCATCGCACCAGCGTAGGCCTCGCTCTGGGTGTTGATGTATTTCTGGAGAACGGTGCGAACTTGGCTGCCAGTAAGGCCTGCGTCGTGCATTGCCTTAATCATCGAGAGGCCGACCTCATGCGACCAGGGCAGATCCTCGGGCACCTCAATTCCCTTGAGGTCATAGCCCGAAGGTGCTTCGGGCCGTCCTAGCGCGTTGTAGAACCGGGAAAGCTCCTCGGGGCTCTCGTCCTTTGGCGGAATGACGCCCTTCCTGCCAATGAGATCGAGCTGATTCACATGAGCCTTTGCAAGGCCCTCGAGATCCTGATATTGCTGAATCTCCGGATGGTTCCGAAGGTCCTCGGGGAGTGAAGCCCAAGGCCCACCCACAGCGCCGTCGTCAGGCGTGCCAGTTCCAACGTCACCTTCGCCGCTACTCATAAGCCACCTCTCGTTCGGCAATCTTCGCGAGCTGGTCGTCCGTCATCCGTAGGAACCCCTGGAGACGGAGCCAAACGCGACGTTTGCCTTCGTTGTAGTCGCTCTCGCGCTGACTGCGCGGATCGAAGGTCGGCCGATCCGCGAAGCAGAAGAAGTGAAGATCCTTGAGAACGATCTTCGCCGACTCTCCCTGCGTCTTGAAGAGCCGCTGATAGGCATCCCGAACCTTTCGCTGTCGGTCGATCATGCCGCACGCCCTCCGGCGGCCTTTGCAACCGCAGGCAGCAGCTTCGCCGCCGATTCGGCCGTCTGGATCGATTCCGCCGTAAGCTGCCGCTCGCGGGCAAGCTGACGCTCGGCCTCGCGAATCTCCTCTACCTCATCCTCAGACCGAAGAATCGCCGTCGGCGCGCCCTTTGCCTCCGCAATGAGCCGGGCCGCGGCGTCCGAGTTCAGGAGATGCAGCACGGACGGATCGACCTGAGAGAGGTTCGCAATGATCGTGTAGGTATCCAGAATCGCCTTCGCGGCAGTCGATTTCTGCGCCATTGCGACTGGAGAGACGTAGTCGACCGAGATGTTTCCCTGGACCGGGTATGGAAAGTCGGGAATCCGGCCGTTTCGCCGCTCGATCTGGAACACACGCTCGAGCATCGGATCGAGAATCTCGACGTGCATTCGCCCGAGCGTCGGGGAGAGCATTCGCTGCGCCTGCGCGGCGACCTCCATCACCTCCGTCGCCGTCATGTTGAGCTTCGCGAAGCTGGGCAGAAGATGGCTGAAGAAGAGGCGCTTGATGGCCTCCTGGCGAATCTCAATGAGCTTCTCCGTGATCGGAATGTTTCCTGCGAGCCAGATCGGCTCAATAGGCTTCTCCACATCTGCCCGAACCGTGTTGAGGCTCCATGGCGCGATCCGCACATTGCTGAGAACACCATCGTCGGCGACTTTGAGGGGCGGAGCGACGGCGAGTTGGCCGGCTTGAATGACCACCTTTCCCATCTCGTTCAGCATCTTCGCGTCGGAAAGCGCCTGCCAGCCAGGGCTGCGCCCATAGGTCTCGCCCGAATCCTTCGACCATCGGGCCACCATGTAGGGCATCTCGTGATAGCCGCCCTGGCTCACGATCTGCTTCTCGGCGATCGAGACGTAGTAGGACTGCCATGCCATCCCAGGAAAGCTGACCACATTCGGGATCGGATCGACGCGCGGGCAGACGAAGTGCAGGTAGTCTCTCGTCTCGTCGGGCTTCCCACGAGCCACATCCTCGGCAGCCTTCGGAACAGCCGCCTTCCCCCACTCGAGCACCGCTTGGCGGTTCGTAAAGGGAAACTTCCGGAAGACGGTATCGACGCGCCCCGCGCGGTTCACGACGAGCGGCGCCGGCAGGTCGAGCTTCACG
>CAYGAN010000208.1:4718-7132 GCA_964347585.1 uncultured Planctomycetales bacterium
TCGACGCGCCCCGCGCTGTTCTCCGCGACGAAGATCTCGCCAAGCGGCCGGCTGGAGAACGTGACTCCGCGGCCCGGATCGTCGGCGATGTACATGGCACCGGTTCCAAACCAGACGACATCGTTGTAGACCTCGTGGATCTGCGGCGCGAAGTTCCCGTCGGGATGATTGAACGCCGCATAGAGCACGCTCTCGACATACTCCAGCCATTCGGGCACAAGCTCGAGCTTCATCAAGCTTTCATCCTCGAGCTTGAGTCGGAACCACTTGAGCGCCATGTTTGTGAGCAGCGCGTGAAGAGCGGCGGAGAGCAGCGTCCCGGACTCGAGTGCGGTTGTGTCGTAGATGCGCTGCATTCGCTGCTGGCCAGGCGTGCGACGGGTCGAGAAGTCGCGCCGCCCGATCTCGAAGTCGGCGATCTCCTGCCAGGTCGACTCGAACGAGGCCCGGTCGGCTGCCAGCTTCTCGAACCGGCGGAGGATTTCATGAGCCTCGATCATCTACTCTCCAATGAGCGTCTTCATGCCAGAAGGCGCCGGCCCGGCGAGTCCTTCGGGCCCTGTGAGAATCGTTCCGGCTCGCCCACGCCCACGAGCCGCGGCGCGACGCTGGCGCTTCGCCGCCTCCTTTGCCTCCGAGCTTTCGAGGGTCGGGTACTTGGGCTGGTCAGGTTTGCTAAACGCGCCACTCATTGCGACGCCGCCGAGTGTAAGGCCGGCAGTTGCCGCGATCAAGCTAAGCGATATGGGATCAGGCATCTTACCCCCCTAGCAGCGTCGGCCGGCCCAACATCGGATCACCCGTGAGCCCCGTCGGTCCAGTGAGCCAGAGCGAGCCGCGGCCCATCCTCCGGCGCCGCGCTTCCGCGTCGGCCTTCCTCCGCGCCTCGGCCATCGCCGGGTCTTCCTTCGGCTTGCTTATCCCGCCACCACCGCCGCCACCAAAGAGACCTGACATCAGATTTCCCTCTCTCTATGACGAACCGGCTGATATCGGTGCGTCGGGTCGAGAACCACCGCCTCTGGACCAAAGGGATTGAGCGGGTCGTAGTCTGGTACGCGGCTCGGAAGCTGGATTCGCTCCTGCGTTCGCGCCGATCGCAGCATCATGAAGGCGATTCCTGTTGCACTCATCAGGTCGTCTCTCTCGGCAACGATCCTTCCGTTCTTGCGGTGATAGAGGCGGAACTCATCCCACCACTGTGTGAGGTGCGCCGAAACCTTGAGCCGGCCCGTTACCATGTAATCGAGAAGGCCCTGGACGCGAGCTTCTAGCCCAAAGCCCCCGTCAGGAAAGGTCGCGTGCTTCGGGAGCATCTTGACGCCGTGCTCGCGGTACTGGCGCGCGAGTTCGTCGCCCGACCCTTGCTCGTGCCGATAGGCATCATGCGGCCAGGCCACGGGAATCCAGCTTCCGCGCCCCTTGATGGCAGCAGCGTGAACGGCTATCGGCGCCTTCGACTGGCGGTAGACATCGTAGATGTGCATCACGTCCGCATCGCGATCCCAGGCAACCCAGACCGCGGCGGTCGGGTGGTCATAGCCGAGATCGAGGCCCACGATGCGCGCCC
This sequence comes from uncultured Planctomycetales bacterium, assembly GCA_964347585.1. Lineage (GTDB taxonomy): Bacteria > Planctomycetota > Phycisphaerae > UBA1845 > CAYGAN01 > CAYGAN01. The sequence continues at coordinate 6,289 of CAYGAN010000208.1, forward strand.
AATAAGGCGGGATTCTCGGGGGATCTTCGATGAGAAGCTCCTCTTCGACCTGGAAGACGCGGCCCTCGCCGAGAATCGGGATGCCCTTGCTCCGCGCCTCGCGCTCGTGCGGCGGATAGCGGCTGATGATCCGCGCTCGCTCTTCCACAGGAATATGCTGGGCATCCTCGATCTCCATCCGGGTGAGATGGCGATCAGGGGAATCGGGCTCAGGAAAGAACCAAGTGACCACATCCGTCATTCCCATGAGCGGCGTGAAGGTCATGAAGGTGATTCCGTCTGTGTTCGTCGTCCGGGCGAGGACCTCCGTGTAGATCTTCGAGGAGCACTCCTCGTCGAGCCAAGCGACGTGGATTTCGTCCGCCGTGAACTTCTCCCAGCCCTGATCGTATGACTTGAACGACAGCCAGGAGACCCCACCGGAAACGTGGGCGATTTCGGCGAAGTCGATCAGGCCAGGAGTGCCGCGGCTCATGGTGGGTTCGCCCAGAATGTCCACCTTCGGGATGAATCCCGTCCCGAAGTGCCCAAGGGGGCCGAAGAGCTTTCGCTGGATCACATCTCGCGTCTTCTCATGGGAGACACCACAGCACCAGCAGCGAATCGGGGCGTGAAACCGCTTTCCCTTCCACCAATCCGGATAGCGGCCGTTCAGATGGAAGGTCGTCTCTCCACCGCCGCAGTGAGATTTCCCCTGCTGGTTTCCGGCCATGAGCACGCGCTCATGGTGTGTCGCCCCCGCCCGGTGAAACTCAGCCTGCTTCGGATACGGGCGGTAGAAGCTCAACTGCTGCTCGGTCAGAGGACCGAGAAGCCTCGCTAGCTCCTTGGACGACTCGAAGAT
>CAYGAN010000208.1:7142-8145 GCA_964347585.1 uncultured Planctomycetales bacterium
CTCATACCCCAGCCTCTTCACGATCGCAGCAAGACTCTCGCGCGGGATCTTCCCGAGCAGGAGCGCTACGCGCCCCTCGATCTCGTCGAGGGTTCCTTCGATGTACTTCATGTCTTCGTGTCGGACGCGAACCTTCCGCTCGAACATGCCGAGCTCGAGGCCGATCTTGTGGAGGGCATTGAGCGCGTTTCCGGGGTCGAACTTCCACTCTCCGGTATCCTTTCCTCCGCGTGCAATGTAGGGCTTGGCCTGCATACAGCGGTCGTAGACCTCGAGGTGACCCTGGATCACCCATTCCTTGGTGACCATGATCTGACCGACTACGTCCCGCTTCTTCTCTGCGACGATCTCGCTCCAGCGGTATTGAATTTGACGAGATCTTGAGAGGAGGGAACTTTGCGATCTTGCCGCGGCCTTGCTTCCCGTATAGCCAGCGGCATAGTAGGCCTCGGTATTGCTCTTGCCCTCGGCCTTGGCCTTTGCGAAGGCCTCGTGTCTCTGATTCCGGAGTTGCGGCATCTAATCCTTACCTAAGACGGTCCGGCGCCGGCGCGGCTTGCTCCGGCCTCCGGCCACCCAGCCGAAGAAGCGCTTCTGACGCTCGGTGAGGGCACGACCATGAGCCTCGCCGTGCCTGAGCATCTCGCGCGCCTTCTTGGCTCCGAGGATGGAGCGGGCCACTAGAACGCGACCTCCACCTGGCAGACGAAGCCGTTGCCATCGGCGACATCACTCGTGGAGGCCCCAGCGACGGCTACCGTGGCTCCGGCTGCGATGTCCGTCGTCGTCTGGATATCCGCCACGCAGTCGCGCTCGCCATCGGAGATCGTGCAGGTTACCGAAGGCACGGTGGCACCCGCGGCGGTTCTCAGGGTGAACGAGATGTCGGCATTCGCGTCGGCTTCGTTCCGACAGGTCATGCCCAGAACGGCGACCGCTTGGTTCGTATAGACGGCTTCATCCACTGTGGCCTCGGTGGTGTTGCCCGCGGCATTGATGTCAC
>CAYGAN010000209.1:0-8078 GCA_964347585.1 uncultured Planctomycetales bacterium
CGCGGGGACGCAGGCGGCGTTCGACGCGTTCAACTCGCACTTGGGCGATTGCTGCCCGGATCAACTCGTGGGCGTAGCCAGCAACACAGTCCAAACGGCCCTGAACGAATGGATCGACATTCAGATCGACAGGGCTATTCCTGACGATCCGGGATCATGAACGATCCCTCAGTGCAACGGAGTCGGGGCGTTCTGGGCCGACATCTACTGAAGGCTGGCACGGGCCATGGATGAAGATGGAAGGAGCTCACAGAGTTGGTGCCGCGGTCGCTCGGCAGGCCGCAATTGCCGAATGGCCTGACCCTAGACGTGCTGGCGGAGTGCGGTCGTCTCTCCTCGGATTGGCGAGAGCAGCGCATGAGCCGACCGAAGAGAAGCTCGGGACGTCTCATAACTTCCAACGGATCAGCACAGCGGCTGTGCTGCACGTCTGCCGTCTCGCTAGGGAGTCGCTGTTGTTCAGGAAACGCTTCAAATAGTGCGGCGGATTTCATGAGCGGCAACGTGCAGTCGGAGCTAGAACAAGGATTTCCACTGAATCCTCTTTCTCACTCATCTTGGTTTAGGAGATAGATCCGCGTCGTAAACTGCTGCCGGTCTCCGACCCGGAGTGCCTACCGCGACCAGCCATGGACTTCGGGCGATAGGGTCAGGATGGAAACGCCCTGGCCTCCCGGATTTGGAAAGGAGACTCCGTTGATCACACCGGATGACGCGCTGGACATCGTCCTCAAGCGCGTACGTCCGCTCCAAGCGATACGCAAGCCCTTGGCCGAAGCGGCTGGCTATTGCCTGGCTGAAGAGGTGCGCACCGACCGGGACATGCCCCCTGCCGACCGGTCCGCCATGGACGGCTATGCCGTTCGCTCGTCCGATCTGGCAAAGTGTCCGAGTACTCTTCGTGTGGCCGGCGAAGTGGCGGCGGGAAGCCCCGGACGGCCCAAGGTCGGCCCGGGAACTTGCGTGCGCGTGCTGACGGGAGCGAATATCCCGCCCGGCGCCGACGCCGTCGTCATGATCGAGCAGACTAAAGAAGCCGACGGTGTTGTGACCTTCCTGGCACCGGTGGCCGCCGGCTCGAACATCCGTAGGCGAGCAGAGGAATCCAACAAGGGGGACGTGCTCCTGGCCAAAGGAACGGTTCTTGATGCCGTTCAGATCGGCCTTTGCGCCGCCGTGGGCAAGGCCGAGGTCAGGATCCATCGCCGTCCGCGCGTGGCTGTACTGTGCACGGGTGAGGAGCTGCGAGAAGCTGGGGCCCGCGTGCAGCCGCACGAAGTGCGGGACTCCAATGGTCCGGCGCTATGCGCCGCGCTTAGTGCCTGGGGCTGCGTTGATGTCGTCCATCAGGTTGTGCCGGACGAGGTAAGGCTGCTCAGTGCGAAACTGAAGCCGGCGGCTGCACGGCATGACGTGGTCCTGCTTACGGGCGGCGTATCGGTCGGCAAATACGACTATGTGCCTGAAAGCGTGGAGCGGATCGGCGCGACCGTTCATTTTCACGGCGTGGCGATGAAGCCCGGCAAGCCGGTCCTCTATGCCACATTGCCGGGATGCCGGCATATCTTTGGACTCCCCGGTAATCCCGTCAGCGTCATGACGGCGTTCTATGAGTTTGGGCTTCCTGCGCTGCGTCGGATGTCCGGGCTGGCTGCGAAGCAATGCCGCCCATCCGTGAACCTGCCGTTGGCTGGGCCCGTCAAGTCGAAAGGCGGCCGCGTGCAGTTCATGCTGGCGCGGCTCTCTTGGACGGACAAGGGCCCGTCGGCGATCCCTCTGAAATCACATGGCTCTGCGGACCTGGCGGCAGGTCGGCAGGCGGATGGCGTCATCGTCGTACCTTTGCACGTTGCGGAAATGGCCGCTGGATCCCTGGTCCAGTTCCGGCCGTGGAGGCCACTACCGTGAGTAGCTGCGCGCAACAGGGGCCGGTCTCGTTGAGGGTCTCCGTTACAAACCGGTGCCAACTGCGATGCTTCTACTGCATGCCCGTCGGCGGCGCGCTAAAGGCGGCACGTTGCGACATACTCGGTTTCGAGGAGATCATCGGCTTCGTGGGCGTGTTGAGGCGGCACTTTGGCATGTCGAAAGTCCACCTCACAGGTGGCGATCCGCTCGTTCGCCCGGGCCTCACCGACCTTGTCGCCATGCTGGCCCGCGAAGCCATCGGGGACCTTGCTCTTACCACGAACGGTCAGCTCTTGGCTGCGATGGCCGTGGATCTAAGGCGAGCCGGGCTCGCGCGCGTCAATATCAGCCTCGACAGTCTGAAGCCGGAAACCTTCCGTTGGCTGACACGGGGAGGCGACGTCTGCCGCACGCTGCAGGGGCTCGAAGCCGCACTAGAGTGTGGACTGGCTCCGGTGAAGCTAAATGTAGCTGTTTTGAGGAACGTCAACAGCGACGAGGTGGTGGACATTGCGCGCTTCGGTTTGCAACGCGGCTGCGAGGTCCGCTTCCTGGAACTCATGCCGATCGGCCCGGCTGCAAAGCGATTCGAGGAGTGGTTTGTATCTTCCAGGGAAGTCCGGGCTAGGCTCGAGGCGGCATTCGACTTGCGACCCGCGGGTGGGCAGCCTGGCGGCTCTAGCCGAAACTACGTCGCGAGGGATGGTCAGGGCCGGGGGGGAATCATCGGCTTCATTTCGCCGCACAGCTCTCCGTTTTGCGACGACTGCCGTCGGCTGCGTCTGACGGCTGACGGCCTGTTGATCGGCTGCTTGGCCCAGGGGCAAGGACAGAACATACGGCCTCTGGTCCGCGGGCGCTATGCGCCCGACGTGTCGGGATTGGTGGCGGCCATCCACAGTGTGCTGTCCCTCAAGCGAAGGGGCCGACGTTTTGACACCACGAACGCAATGGTCCAAATCGGAGGGTGAGAGACTGTGAAGCTTGAAGCTGTCCTTGGCGGAGCAATCGGTCTGGCTGCTGTTGGGCTGGCGCTTTGGCCCGGCGGCTCTTCCGGAACGAACGCCGCTCCGGCCGACGAGCTCAGCGTCGCTGCCGCAGCCAGTCTGGGCGACGTTCTCGAGCATCTGGCGCGAGAGTTTGAGCACCGCCACGGCGTTCGCGTGCGCCTGGATTGCGCCTCGTCGGGACTGCTGCGGACGAAGGTCAAAGCGGGGGTACGACAGATGTGTTCCTGGCCGGTCGAAGCGAAGCAGCGTGGAGTCTGGTGTTGATCTCAACCGTGGTGGGCATCGCGTCCATGGCACTTGCGCAACTACTCGTGGGGACGCAATACCGTCCGGCTGTGGCGAGGCGGCCCAATGCTTGAGTTCGACTTTCGGGTAAGAGTCGGGAACTTCGACCTGCAGGCCCGCGGCCGCCAGACGTCGCCGCAAATGGGCCTATTTGGGCCGACTGGCTGCGGCAAGACCATGCTGCTCAACTGTCTGGCCGGTCTCGTGCGGCCGCAATCGGGGGCCATCCTTCTGGACGGCCAGCCGCTCTTCGATTCCGCCACGAGGCGCCACGTTCCGCCATATCGGCCAGCCACTGGCTATGTATTCCAGGACGGCCGGCTCTCCGGCCACGTGACTGTGCGGGCCAACATCGAGTGTGGTCGGCGGCGAAATGCACAAGACCCCGATCTCGCGGAACTGACAGAGGCACTTGACCTGGGCGGTCTTCTTGACCGACCGCCTGACACGCTTTCGGGAGGAGAACGTCATCGCGTGGTCCTGGCTCGCGCCCTGGCGGCAGCGACGACACTGCTCTTGCTCGACGAGCCGTTGGCGTCCATCGATGAAGCTTCACGACTGCGTATCCTGAGCTATCTGGCGCGGACCTACGAGCTGTGGCAGGTGCCGTTCATCTACGTCAGTCACTCGCTGACCGAGATACTGCTCTTGACGCACACCTCCTGGCAGATGTGTCGAGGACGAATCGCGCGGTCTCTCCGCCCCCAAGAGCTTCCGGTCGGGCCCCCCCGAGGTGTTGATCCAATCCTGAATGTCATCGCCGGAACCGCAAAGCATGTACCGGCACACACAGGGTACGCGCTGGTCTCATGCGGCGGAATCGGATTGAAAGCGCCCAACGACGGACTGCGCGTCGGCGACATCGTCACGGTCGCCCTACCGGCCAGAGACTTAATGTTGTCTTTATCGTCGCCCCAAGGCCTTTCGGCACGCAACACTCTCGCAGCGACCGTATGTCGCTTGGAGCAAGACGGGCACGTCCTGTGTGCCGTCGCTGAGGTGCGAGGTAACCAGCTCATCGTGGAGTTGACAGAGGATGCCGGTTGTGAACTGCATTTGCGTTCCGGGAGGGCCGTCTATGTGGTGGTCAAGAGCCATTCGATCACGGTGACACGTATGAAGGAGAAGCAACAACATGGCGAATGAACCAAGCTTGAGTCATCTCTCTCCCGAGGGTGCTGCTCGCATGGTGGACGTCAAAGGCAAGCCAACGACTCAGCGCGCTGCCAGGGCCGAAGCGTGGGTGAACGTTGGTCCCGACATCGCTGCAGCCCTACGTCAACAAGGGGGGCTGACCAAGGGGAACGTTCTTGAGGCCGCCAGGATTGCAGGCTCTATGGCCGCGAAGAAAACGCCGGATCTCATTCCCATGTGCCACCCGCTTGTGCTCGACGTCGTGGCGGTTGATGCTCACATGGTGGGCGACTGCGTTCACATCGTCAGCCGCGTTGGCTGCGAGGGCCGAACGGGTGTTGAGATGGAGGCCATGACCGCGGCGGCCGTTGCCGCCCTGACGGTCTATGACATGGTCAAGTCCGCCGGAAAGGGCGTACAGATCGGTCCTGTGCGCTTGCTCGAAAAGCAGGGAGGCAAGTCCGGCCGCTGGCAACGACAGGAGAATTGTGATGCCGCGGATTGAAGCCTTGTGTATCAGCGAGAACAAAGGCGAGCAAAAACGTCCGGTTGATTCCGCGACGTTTCGTGCTGACCATGGCATCGAGGGCGATGCACACGCGGGCGCATGCCATCGGCAAGTCAGCATCCTTGCTGCGGAGGACATTGACACGGTGCGGCGGAACGAACTGCACGACCTATCGCCGGGCGACTTCGCCGAGAACGTGATCCTGTCCGGGCTGGACCTAGCTTCGTTCGGCCTCGGCACGCGCTTGCGCCTGGGTCGCGACGTGACGCTGTCTGTTACGCAGCTAGGAAAGGTGTGCTACTCTCCATGTTGGATATACGAGTTGACCGGCGACTGTATTTTGCCCCGGCTCGGCCTCTTTGCGCGCGTTGAGCTAGGCGGCAAGGTCCGGGTGGGTGAACCCGTAGCAGCGATCGACGTCGTGCCACGGGAGCGGCTCCAGGCTGTTGTCCTTACAGTAAGTGATCGATGTTCCCGCGGCCGAGCGAAAGATACAGCTGGACCAGCTGTGGCAAGTCGGCTGAAGCATGCGCTTGAAGCCCATACATACCGCCTCGAAGTTATGCCTGACGAACAGGCCGCCATCACCGGGCGCCTGGAGCACTATTGTGACGGCCACTCCATTGACTTGGTGGTGACAGTAGGAGGGACGGGCTTTGCTCCTCGCGACGTCACGCCGGAGGCCACCCGAGCGATTATTGACCGGCCCACTCCAGGCCTTGACGAGGCGATGCGGACAGCCTCGATGTCGAACACTCCTCATGCCATGCTGTCGCGAGGGATCTCCGGCATCCGTGGGTCGACGCTTATCGTGAACCTGCCCGGGTCCGAACGTGCCGCGATTGAGAACCTCGATGTCATCCTCGGCGCGCTGCGACACGGTCTCTTGAAGCTTCGTGGGGACACCACGGACTGCGGCCGGCGCTCCGATGCGGAGGCACCCGATGCTGGATAACCTTCCTGTCCTGGGGATATGCGGCTGGAGCGGGTCCGGGAAAACCACGCTCATCGAGGCAGTCGTGCCGCGCCTGCGCGAAAGAGGTCTAGAGGTGGCCGTCGTCAAACACGACGTCCACCGCGTCGATGTGGACCGGTTCGGCAAGGACAGCGACCGATTCTTTCGATGCGGCGCGGACGTGTTCCTGCAAGGGCCGGAGCAGGAACTCTTTCGGACACACAAATCCGCCAGGCATGAATTGGCTGGCGCTCTCAAATCGCTGGCTCGGCGGTATGACCTTGTGCTCGTTGAAGGCCACAAGGACACGCCCCTGCAGAAGGTCTGGCTCCTAGGCGCTACTGAGAGCAATGTTTGCCCGGAGAAACCAAGAATCCTCGCTACACTACCCCGCTATGCAGACCGTCTCGGCGCCCTGATGTCCATGCTGGACCGCTGGCTGCCCAGCCAGTGGGTCAGGACCCCGGTGTTTGGGGCAGTCTTGCTCGGCAGGAGACACGCTTCCCCGGGCGCGCGGAAGGGCCCGTTTGCCGAGGACCAGACGATCTGGCTTGAACGGACCGTTGAGTTGCTTCGGCAAGTTGCCCAGAAGGTTGTCCTCCTCGGGGCAGGGCCTGCCCCGAGCAGTCTGGCGCGCCATCCCCATCTGCCCGACGCTCCTGAGGCCGAGGGTCCCATGGCAGGTCTTCTTTCAGCCATGCGATGGGCCCCACACGCGTCGTGGCTCGTGGCAGGGGGCAACCTTACTGAGGTCTCCCTGGAAGCCCTGCACTGGCTCCTTACAACTCGTGCCCCTGGGGTGTGGGCTACACTGCCGAAGTTCGCAGGGAGTTCAGCCGTCGAGCCCCCGCTGGCTCACTATGACTTCCGATCGTGCACATTACTGGAGCAACTGGCGAGCCACCATGACTTTCTACTCGCCCATGTGGCTTCCAATCCTAAGGTCATCTCCCCGTCTCTTGCGTCACACCTGTCTTTAGCTTGGCGGAAGGGCAAGGCAGAGATGACAGCAATATCACACCTCGGCTAGTCTAGAGTTTTGCACATGACGCTGCCGCTTTCAGGGCCTCAAGCAGAGCCAGCAAGGTTTCTTCCGAGGACGGTTTCTGACCGGGGTCTTGAGAAATACTTTCCTCCAGGCTCGCCGTTCGCAAGCATTGAGCATGTCGGCGAACGACGGTGTTCGTTTTTGGCGGCACGGCGGGCGAGTGCGGCGGTACGCGGCGGCGGCAGGTGACCGACAGAAACTATGAAAGCGAAGGCTCGCGGGAGCGGGCCGAACGAGAGGTCACTTCTTGGTCGTCCCCTCGCGCACCGCGCGTAGGGCTCTTCCTGCATGAGCCTGCTTTCGCCGGGGATAGCGCATAATGGCTGCCGCGCCCAGACTGGCGAACGCGGGCCAACAGCGTCGCCAGGTGCTGTTGAGCGCGTAACCAGGAGCATCTCTCACGGCTCGCCGCGACAGATTGCTCCCGCCTACCGAACGCGATGGACTTTTCGGACCGACTTCCCAAGTCAAATCTCGTACATCGCCTCCGTCGGCGACCGTGCGGCTTCCGCTAACTCGCGAAAACTGCGGCTCGCCAGTACCTCTCGCTCGCTTTCTCTCGCCTCCAGCCACACTGGCCGAAGGACGCAATCCGGGACACGCTCACATGGCCGCTCCGCGGGCCTGTCCAGGCAAGCAATATTGCTCTCGTCCCCGTCCACCGCCGCGATCACCTCCCAGAGCGTCACGCTGCGCCGGTTTGGCTCCAGTTCGTATCCGCCGCCGCTGCCCCGAACGCTTCGGACCAAACCGGCGCCCTTCAATTGGAGGAGGATCTGCGCCAAGTACTTATACGGCGTCCCCTTACGCCTGGCGATCTCCTTTGTGTGCACCGGCCGACCGTGACCTGCCCTCTCGACCAGATCTAGAACGGCCAGACACGCGTAATGAGCCCTGGCGGACAATCGCATACTCTGGTTACTCGATCGACATCCTTAACTCATCACAAATGTGCTCGCAGGTCAAGCTATTCCTCTTGGGATTTCAGCTACGTAGCGCCTCGCGTTACCCCACCAGCCTGTGGACGACGCCCCGATTGACGCCTGGGCGGAGGGCCTGGAACGTACACTATCAAGGCACGATCAGCCCGGCGGGCAGCGCGTGCAGCTTTGCCCTGGGTGATGAGAATGCGAACAATGGTAGCACAGGGTTCGTACGCACAAACGAGCTTCCGCACACGCATACTGTGCCCCCGCCACTCGCCAATGACGCTGGGGCAGCCTGGCGTTG
>CAYGAN010000210.1:0-8035 GCA_964347585.1 uncultured Planctomycetales bacterium
CGACCGCGTCGGCGTCCACGACAACTTCTTCGAGCTCGGCGGGCACTCGCTGCTGGCGACGCGGTTGATGGCGCGGGGCGAGTACGAAGCTGTCGATCCGCCACCCACGGCGCCTGGTGATCCTCGCCATGGCGAGCACGACTTGGTGCTCGGTCAGCTTCTCGCCCGTGAGCGAGCTAGTGTGGGCCCCTCTGTTGAGGAATTCGATCACCGGCGCCTGACCAAAGTAATCCACCACGCGCACCTGATCGCCCACGTCGTAGCGGCATAGGCCTGAAGAGGTCGTCAGGACGATGAAATACTCCCGTCCGACCTCGAGCTCGTGCGCCTGCAGCGTGGTAGGGTTGTCGTGCTCGATCTCCTCGGCCGGAATGAATTCAAAAAAGCTGCTTGTCACCTCCAGGATGCCTGCAGGCGTGTTGTCCTCGATGGGGATGGACATCCTTCCCTCGCTGGCCAGCAATCCGATGTCGCGCACCGGCACATCACCGAAATAACGCCCGAACTCCTGCAAATACAACCCCATCGTCCCGCCGGTCCAGTTCGCCATGAAGCCGAGCTCCCAATAGTGCTTGGGCAGGAGGGCATCGTGCTCGTTGACCAGGCGTTCCAGGCGCCGGGCAGCCGCCGGCTCAGCCGCCAACTGAGGCGCCAGTTGGCGGCGAATGTCGGTCTGAATCGGCAGATCCTCTCGCAGCGTGCCGTCGTGGATGTCACGGATCAGCGCCTCGCGGTGCTCATCGGCGACTCGTGCCAGACTCAACTGCGTCGCCGGGCTTGCGGTGATCATGAATGCGACATCCGCCGGCACCGCGAGTCGCATTATTGTGTAATACTTCGCCGTCGAGTCGCGAATGTACCCCACGCACGCAGGCGTGACGTAGTACTTCCTTACCAGGCGTTTCTGCGTCGCTGCCATCAGCCCCGTGATTGCCCCGCACGGTATGCCCGCCTCAGTACGGCTTTCGTCCATCGGGCTGGTCGTTTGCACGATCGGCCGTAAGAACGTGCCCAAGTGGTCGGCTAGTGTCTTGACGCCGAACGCGTTCCACCCGCGGCGGTATTCGTTGAGAAAGGCCTTCGTCACCGGAATGAATTTGGGTTCTGCCGTCGTGCCGCTGGTCAACGCGAACATCAGCACCTTTTGGCCGCCGCCAAGCAGCGCGCCGAACTCACCCCGTTTGAGTCGTTCGATGTATGGCTGGAAATCCTCGTACCGTTGAATGGGCACCTGACGGATGAAGTCGCGGTAGGTTCGGATCGAGCCGAACCCGTGCTCCCGACCGTAATCGCTGTCCGCGTTGCGGGCGAGCTTGGCGGCAAGGACGCGTTGCTGGACTCGTCTCGCATCGTTCGCCGCAGCCACGAATCGATTGAACACGCGATTGGCATGCCTGTACGCGACGAACCACCCTACCCTGTCGATCAGAGACATTCGTGGCATCGCTACAATCCCGCTGGTCCAGGTCGGCCGTATTCTACACGCTGCGGTTGGCCTGGCGAGGGGTCGGCCCTGAGATCGGAGGAGTCGACGGAATCATTCATGGGACCGGCGGTGGGAATCGGCGCCGGCTGCCGTCTGCGGATCGCGTCCATCGCCCCCAACGGGTCGAACGCTCACACCGATCTTGGTAAGCTTAGCCCTGTTGCTCGGAACCGGTGTCGATGACCGTGCGGCTCTTGACGCATTCAGCCATTGTTCCCGGCGTTCTGGTTGTGCTGTTGGTTGCCGCGTTTCTGACCGGCGGCAGGACACATCAGGGCAACCAACGACTCGTGGTCTATGCCCATCCGCCCTGCCCGCCGTCCTTGATGGAGAAGTACTACGATCCCATCTTTGCGGCCTTCCGCCGCGCCCATCCCGAGATCGAGCTCAAGGTCCTGCGCATCACACGAAACTACGAACAGAAGATCAAGGTGATGTTCGCCGGTCGGGTTTGCCCCGACGTGATCTTCATGTATCCTCAGCAGTTGCCCGCCTGGGCTCATCTCGGCGCTCTTCGCGACTTGGACGAATTGGCCGCAGCCGACCCCGCCTTTCGGCGCGAAGACTACTTCGAGAGCATGCTCAAGACTTTCACCTACCAGGACACGCTCTACGGATTGCCGAAGGATGCTTCGGCTCACCTGCTCTACTACAACAAGGACCTGTTCGATCGCTTCGGCGTTTCCTATCCGGACGAAACGTGGGACTGGGACGCATTCGCGCAAGCTGCCAAGCAATTGACGCGCGACGTTGGGGGCGACGGCAAGATCGACTTTTTCGGGTGCCACGGGCTGAACTGGATGAACCTGCTGCATCAGGCAGGAGGGCGAGTGCTGTCGCCTGACGGTCGGCGGTGCGTGCTCGATTCGCCCGAAGCGCGGACCTCCTTTCGATTCCTGTGGCGGCTCCAAAAGATCGATCGAGTCTGCCCGAGGCCTGAGGATACTCAGGACTTTGGCCCCGTTGACCTGTTCACCATGGGCAAGGTGGCGATGTGGTCGGATATGTACCCAGCGGTGTCAGTATGTCGGCCGCGCTGCAAGTTCGACTGGGACATCGCTCTGCTGCCGAGAGGGCCGGCCGGTCACGCCTCGTTGCCCGTCGGCAGCGCGTACGGCATCAGCACGCAATGCAAGTCGCCTGAGCTCGCGTGGACGTTCATCAAGTTCATCACCGGCCGAGGCGGCATGAGCCGGCTTACCGACGTCGAGTTGCCCTCGTACGTCCCCGTCGCCCGGTCGGAGCAGTTCTACGAATCGCCGACCCCGCCGGCCAACAAGCAGGCTGCCATCGACGTGCTGGACCACGTGGTGGATTCGGCCCTTTCCCCACATCGCGCCGAGATCGATTTCATCATCAACGGCGAGCTCGGCAAGGCATACTTCCGCAATCTACCCTATGAGACGTTGCTGCCGACACTGGCCAAACAGGTCAACGATCTGCTGTCGCGCGAAGCCAGGCTGGCGCGAGGAGGAGGCTGACCATGCCGCTCCTTCCCCGCAAGGGAACGCTCGAGCGTCAGGAAACCATCGACTTCTTGTGCCTCAACTCACCGTGGATGGTCGGCATGGTCATCTTCTTCATCGGCCCGCTCATCGCCTCGGTAGTGCTGAGCTTTTGCGACTACAACATCTTCTGGTCGCCCGGTTGGGTGGGACTGGCCAATTACACCGAGGCGCTGGGCAGCGACGACCTCGTGGCCAAGAGCCTGCGCAACACCTTCGTGTACACCATCGTGGCCGTGCCGCTCGGCGTGCTGGGATCGCTGGCTCTGGCGCTTCTGCTGAACCAGAGGATCCGCGGCGTGGGCGTCTGGCGATCGGCGATGTTCTTGCCGTCCGTCCTCACCGGCGTAGCGGTTGCCATCTTGTGGAAGTGGCTGCTGAATCCTGAGTATGGCGTGGTGAACTTCCTGCTGGGTAGGCTGGGTGTGCCGTCGGACTGGCAGCCCGGCTGGCTACTCAGCGAGCTCTGGTCCAAGCCGGCACTGGTCCTGATGAGTCTCTGGGCCATAGGCGGCGGGATGATCATCCTTCTCGCTGCCTTGCAGCAGATCCCCCAACAGCTCTATGAGGCCGCCGAGATCGACGGCGCCGCCACCTGGAGCAAGTTCGTACACGTGACCCTGCCGATGCTCTCGCCGGCGCTGTTCTTCCTCTTGACGATTGGCTTTATCGGCTCGTTCCAGATCTTCACGCAGGTGTACGTGATGACCGGCGGCGGGCCGGCATTCTCCACCTTGTTCTACGTCCTGTACCTCTTCCAGCAGGCTTTCGAGTTCTTCCGCATGGGTTACGCGGCCGCTTTGGCATGGATGCTCTTTGTGATCATCCTGGCGGTGACGATCGTGCAGTTCTGGCTGGCGAAGCGATGGGTGTACTACGAATCGGCAGAGATGCCCCGGCGGTAGCCGCCGCCCCTGTTCGCTCGGCAGGACCCGCCTCGGGCCGGCGCAGTTCCCGCCACCGCGCACGGAGACTGTTTGTCTATGTGCTGCTGGCGTTCGGCGCCGTCGGAGCGCTCGTACCCTTGTACTGGATGCTCATCACTTCGCTAAAGACCGCAGAAGACGCCATTCGCCCACTGGATGAATGGTCCCAATGGGTCGTTCGTGAGCCGCAATTCGATAACTACCCGACGGCCTTGCGGACCATCAACTTCGGCCGTTGCTTGGCCAACACAACGCTCATCACCGTCGTCAACGTGGTCGGCACGATACTGGCCTCGTCCGTTGCCGCCTTCGCCTTCGCCTACCTGCGGTTCCCTCGCAAGCATTGGATCTTCCTCGTCGTACTGTCCACGATGATGCTGCCGGGCGTCGTCATGATGATCCCGTTGTACATCATGTTCCGCCAGCTCGGCTGGATCGACACGTTCAAGCCACTGATCATCGGGGCACTGTTCGGCAGCCCGTTCGCCATCTTCCTGTTCAGACAGTTCTTCCTCGGCCTGCCGCGCGAGCTGGTCGAGGCCGCCCGCGTTGATGGGGCCACGAGCCTGCAGATCTACGCTACCATCATCATGCCGCTCTCAAAGCCGGTCATCGCCACGGTGGCCATCTTCGTCTTCATGGCCTCGTGGAACGACTTCATGGGCCCGCTGATCTACCTCAATAGCGACGAGAACTGGACCCTGTCGCTCGCGTTGGCGTCATTCCAGGGCTACCGACAGAGTGACTGGCACTTGATGATGGCGGCCTCTCTGGTCGTCATGCTGCCCGTTGTCGTTCTGTTCTTCTTAGCCCAGCGTCATTTCGTCCGAGGCATCGCGGCGACCGGCACGAAGGGGTGAGCCCGTGCGCAGCGATCGAGGACCCGTGGTGGGAGCGCAGCGACGGGCGCCCATGTGCGCCCGCACCGCTCACAGTTTCAGCCCATGCCCGCGGTACTTGTGGGGATTCTCCAACCGATCCCGCACCTGCTCGACTACCCGCTCGACGAGTACCGCGATCGCCTGTTCTCCGAACTCAGCCGAGGCCTCCTGCACCGGCCGCGCCGATCCGACGCCTACGAGCGGCGCGTTTGGGTCCGTCGGCAAGCGAGTCATGTCCACCAGTTCCGGCGCCAGCGCCAGCATCAGGCTCGTCTCCCAATGGCCCGCATGATCCCCTGCCTCAGGGTACCGATCCTTGACCAGCTCGTAGCCCGTGAAGACCCAGGCGATCGCTTCGGTGCGCCGACTTCCGTATCGTTGCTGATGAAACACCCCACAAGCCGCCCGCGCGTGATCGATAAGCGGGTAGTGGCCGGCCACCAACACGATCACCTTGAAGCCCAGCGTCTCAAGCTCGTATAAACAGTGTAACAGCAAGCGCTGGTACGTCTCATTCTGCTCCTGCGCTGTGAACCGCATCCGCTCGGCATGGAAGTTCTCCGGCGGCAGACCCATCAGCCCGGCGATTTGCTCTCGATCGCTCGCGTTCGCTTCCATTAGCGCCTCGACGCGGCTTTCACCATAGTACAGAGCCGGGAAAACCAGACCTCCGCCCGCCTGCGCGCATCGCACCGCCAACGCGTGCGCTTTGAGCGTGTCCAGACCCACGGGATTATGAAGCCCGTGCCATTCGATCGTCCCGATTGGCAGATATGCCACCGGACATGCCTTGCGTGCTTGCCTGACCTGCTCCGGCCGCATTCTTTCGTAACATACTTCCCTGGCCATACAGCCGTCTCCGTCATGTGTGAATCCATGAACGCCCACCGCACACCAATGCACGCCCTGACGTCTTGATACATGCCTTGTACCGGATCGCCGCGTCTCCGGCCAGTTCCTGTTGTTCGCTGGTGATGCTGTGCGCGGCCGTCAGGATTGCAGGCAGTTCTTCAGGCGGCCAGGGGGGAGCGTGGCGGTGGCACTGGCAGCTTGTCTGCCAGTGTGCTTGGGCAAGCCACCTCAAAGCAGCGTGTTGCACGTCCAAGCGTCAGCACGGGCATGGTTGCTTCACCTGCCTCTAGCTACGCAGATGACGTTCGCCCCCAAGCTGCTTCTGAAGGTGGCCGAATCGATCAGGTCCCTCTCAGGGCCACCCGGTCCACGCGGCAGGGCAAGCCCCTCGATAGCGCCAACGTCCCGCCCCCAGGCACGCGGTGCTAGCCACTTGCTAGGGGGCTGTGTGCGTGAACAGGATGCGACACTCGGACACGTCCAGGGCGTTAATCGCCCCATCTGAGATGATGTCGTACTTGGCATTGTCGCCGACGGTTACATCGGCCCCGAAGTTCATCCGAACGCCACTCAAGTCCAGCGCATTAACCACCTGCGACGACGTGCCGGCGTTGTCCACCTCGCCCGCCAACGCACGGATCAGAAAGTCGTTGTCCCCGGCGATTGCCGAGCCAAGCAGCGTGACCGTGTAGGTGTCCTGATCGGGCAGCGGATTCAGCTCGATCGTGATGACCTCGCCGACCGCCGTCACGGTGACTACGTTGCCGGTCACATCGCCGTTGTTCACACCCGCGATTGACGCCACCAAGCTCTCCGCCGGCTCCGGCAGCGTGACCTGCCCGTCGCAGTCGATCACGAGTTTGCTCACGCCTTCATCCCGGCTCTCCGTGGTCACCAGCCCACTATCGGCCGGAAGCGTTGACGCCGCCAGGTTTACATCCAAGCCGAGCTCGCCGGCGGAACCGTGGTCGGCTAGGCTCTGCACCGACTCGATGTTCACCGGCGGCGGCTCATCGACGAACGTCAGCGTGAGCGACGGGCGAAGCAGGATGTCCAAGACCGTTCCCGTCCCGGCGTATTCCCGCGAGCGGAACTGACGCGTGCCGTTCTGGGTGCTCTCGCTGCCTCGCTCCTCGCGGATCACGAACCCGAAGTTCTGGCTCGGATCGCTCAGGTGATCCCGCACTGCCTCGGTCACCTCGAGGCCGACCGGGCCGTACGCCTCCGCCCCGCCCAGCGTGACGCTGTCGAGGGCGACAGGATCAGCGTACTGCGCGTCGAGCGTCCCGGACCAGTTCGGGTTGTTGCTGCCCTCGGTGGTCCCGAAGGGCTTGGTCCAGCATACCTCGCCGTTATCCGCCCACGCGCCGTCAATGGCCGTCTTGGCCCCCTCGCCCCAGTCGTGAAGCAGCTTATGGACGTAGAGCGTCTTTTCCACCCCGCTCGGATCGTTCCGCGAGCCGAAGTACTCCAGGCTCAGGCTCGCCTGCTGGAGGTACTTGCCGGCCTCCAGGCTCGTGTCCAAATCGGCAAACTTGATCACGATGCTCCGGTCGTGCGTCACGTCACCGCCGGTGTAACGCGTCGCTTCGAGCACCTCACAGCCGCCGGTGTTGTACAGCTCGCACTCCTGAACGATGTGGGCGTCTCTCGTGCCCGAGTAGATCGTCTCGTCGGGATATCGCCGGCCGTCCTGGAAGATCAGCGTGCCCGCCTGAGGATGGACCTCCGGCGGCGGCTCGGCTACCGCGCTGGCCGTGAAACCCACGTTGTCCACGTTGCCGAACGACCACTGCCGAGCCGCGTCGTTGTAGATCTGCACGCGGAACACCACGTATCTCAATCCCACCACGCCCGTGATCGATCCGCCAGCCGTCAAGGGGTAGAAGTTCACCTCGTCGTTGCCGGTGTAAGCCCCGTCGATGTCCGCGACGACGCTGTAGTTATCGCAATCGTCGACCCCGGCCGGCAACGACGCGTCGTTGTTCCAGCCGATTTCCCAGACCTGGTGCACGTTGCCCGGCAGCGGGGTGCCGCCCTGACGCGAGTGGAGGTTCACGTGGGCTGAGAGCGACCAATCCACGCGTACCCCGACCGGATCGTAGTCCGCTACCTCGATGATCTGCGCGAACCGAAAGTTCATCATCAGCCCACTCGCCACCTTCCCGCCGAAGTGATCCCCGAAGGGGGTGCGGGGTCCGTAGGGGTTCGTGTTGTCCAGCGGCGGATCGTCGGGACCCTCCCGGCCGAGCACGGTGACGTACCAACCATCCAGCGAGCCGCCCGAATCCTCAAAGCTCGGGTTGACCACAACCGGTGAGTGGGAGTCCGGAAACGTCTTATCCACCGCCTGGAAGGCGTAATAGCGCTGTCGCGGATTAAGGT